>CAYTJV010000853.1:0-2645 GCA_964438165.1 uncultured Planctomycetaceae bacterium
CCTGGAGGTACGCCGCGATAAGCTCGTCGAGCCGTTGATCCCGGCCTGACGGTTGGCTCGATTGATCGGTCATAAGGCACCAAACATCTCTAACCGTGGTTTCTAGCCATCGCAGGTCCCCGCGGGTCCCTTCTCGTATCAAGAGCCCATTGCGAGTTGGATTTCGCGCGCCGAAGAGGCTTTTTCCCGTTTTCGCGCGGGAATCGCTGCTTTGAGCCTCTGAAAGGCTTTGCCTCGCTTCTTCACAAGCTCTCTGGACCCGGCAAACACCGGCGCAGCTTCTCCAATCCCCTTCGCAGTAACCCCCCGGCCGCAGAGGTGGTCCGGCCCAATTGCTCGCCGATCTCGGCCAAGGTGCAGCCTTGCCAATAGTAGAGAACGACCGCCTCGCGCTGGCCGTCCGGCAGGGCCTGTACCGCTTCGGCCAGGCGCAGGGTCTCTTCGATCCTCGCCGCGCGCTGGCTGGGCGACGACTGTTCCGCGGCCAACCACGCCTCTGGCGGTGCCGAGGACTCGCAAAGAGCCGCGTCCAGAGACTGCTCACGCGACACGTCCCGCCTGGACCTTTGATAGTCGCGCACGCAATGGAGCAGGCTACGTTCAAGGATTTGCCGGAGCCAAGCGATCAGTTCTCCGTCGGTCGTGCCCCGGAACTGGCCCCAGGCCTGGTGCGCCTGAAACAGGGTCTGCTGCACGACGTCGGACGGGTCGAGCTTGTTTCGCAGCCTTCGATCGAGTCGGACCTCGGCCAGCAAGTGCAAATAGGAGCGAAAACGCTCCAAGACCGACTGATCGGTGCAAGCCATGGCTGTCTCCTCCCGACACGCTTTGACGTGGAGGTCCGTTGGGGTCCGTTGGGGTCAGAGCGTCGGCAGTCAGTAGCAGCCTTCTCGTCTCACTTGCGAGTCAATGCCTACTGACGCTCTCACCCCACCACCTCCCGTGTAGGACTTCATTGTTGCGTCGGCACGCCAAGTTCCCTGCGAAGGTCCGCGAAGGCCTCATCCAAGGGTTGAAACCGGCCGGCTTGGATGTCATCGAGTCCTGCTTGAATACCTTCGACGGCTTCGATACGGTCGCGTTGAAGAAGGCGGATGCCTTCCACCAGCAACTCGCGCGTGGAGCGGAAATGACCACTGGCAAGCTCGTATTCCACAAACCGTTGAAGGTCTTCCGGGAACAGATCGGGCATGAATCGGGTCCTCGTTTTCCATATTTTATGACCCTCTGCAGCCGCGATCAATCCACCCGGAAACGACACAAACCAAACGAGGGGACAGGCGCGATTTTCGCGCGGCTGTCAGCGTCAATAAGCGCGCCCGTCTCCCTTATCTGTCTGTCCGCGCGCTAGTCAAACGAGTGGAGGTGGACGAAGCCCAGGTTCGCGTGATATACAGGATCAATCCGCTCCCTTTTGACCAATGCCTCGACGGGGGCATTTTGCGGGATTGTTTGCGGCGTGACGGGCGATCTGTTGACCAAAAAGCCAACGAGGCTTCCGTCCGTACCTGAGCAATCGCCCGCAGGGGCCTTGGTGCTCTCGGATGCCGCGCGGCCGGTGCGGCGGCGCGGGGCAGTCGCCGCACCGGCCGCCTCGCTCCCCGAAAGATGTTGGGGACCAGAGGAGTCGGGAATTGGAAAATCGCCGAGTTGATCCGCAACAGCCGCGGATGGAGTAGAATGCGCGTCGCACGAGCCGTTTCGTTGCCCTTGACCGTTTCCCCTTGTTCACGATCGGATTGCGGCCGCGTGATTTCTGTTGATGGAAAAGGAGACATGGAATGCACCGACGGGACTTGTTCAGGGCGGGGATTCAAAGCGCGGTTGCAGCAGGACTTGTGTCGGCCTCGGGCCGAGCCAACGCGGCAGCGGCAACGTCCGCCGCCCATTCCGCAGCGCCGATCCTCGCCGCCTACACCGCGGACGACCACCGCCGGCGGCTGGAGAACATCGGCATTTGCCAGCGGGCGATTCGCGGGTGTCTGCGCAAGCACTTGGTCACGAGCTACCTGCCCGGCCAGTGCTGCTACAACCTGGGCGAGTATCCCTGCCGCAAGCCGTGGGACCCGGGCGAGTACGACGAGCAGGAGCTCGACCGGCTGAAGGGACACGGCATCGAGCTGATCCAGGTCTTCGACGAGTGGAACGATTCGCTGCGCCTGTTCGGCGGCGACAAGTTCACCGCGCTCAACCCGGCCGGCTCTCGCCGGTTCATCGAGATGGTTCACCGGCGGGGAATGAAGATCATCCCATACGCGTCGAGTTGTTTCCTTGAGCGCGCGCATCCGGCCTTCCGCCAGGAGTGGTCGCGGGAGGGCGACGATCTGGTGGTCGGCTATTGGAACATGGCCCGCTGCTCGCCGGCGAGCCCCGGTTGGAGGGCCTTCCTGCTGCCGCGCGTGACTCGAATGCTGGACGACTACGACGTGGATGGGATCTACATCGACGGCGGCTACGTCTCCAACGTCCGGAAACGCCTCACGAAGCTTGCCAAAGACGAAGTGGCCGCCTTCGAGGAGACGCCCGAACACGACGGCGCCTTCACCGACCTCTTGGCCTTGATGTATGCCGAAGTGAAGCAGCGCGGCGGGGTTTTGAAATTACACGTCGACGCCGCCGATCAGCCGCGGACCGCCGGCCTCAAG
>CAYTJV010000854.1:0-2636 GCA_964438165.1 uncultured Planctomycetaceae bacterium
TATGTACGTGCGTATATGTGGGTAATACTGAGCGCAGAGCGTGGGAACGAGGCTACAGAATCTCGACCTTTTCCCGCGTCGCCTGCTTGACAAGCGCCGCTGGAGACTCTCTTCTGGTCGTCATGGGATAATGGGCCCCAACAAGCCAAAGGAGGACGGCCATGAGCTGCCGGATGAGTCGGCGCGGGCTGCTGAAGAGCGCCGCCGTGGGAGTGTCGAGTTGTTGGATCCTCCGCCACAGCCGCTCTGCCGGGAGCTACTGGGCGAACGAGAAGCTGAATGTGGCGTTGGTGGGCGTGGGGAATCGCGGGCGGGGGTTTCTCTACGCCGTTCCCAGGGTCGGCGAGAACCTGGTCGCCGGGTGCAATGCGGCGCAGTGTGCGCGTAGCCGAATTCGCCAGAATTCGGGGTAAGTGCTTGCCATCTCCCGAATTCTGGCGAATTCGGCTACGGCCCCATGAATAATCCGGCCTAATGTCCAGTGGTGGCCGCTGCCCAAGCCTCGCGTAGCCACAGTAATTCCTCTTCGTTCAGGATGAGGCCCGGCGCCCTTCCTTCGATCACACGATATTCCTGCCAACCGACGTCCGACCCCCGTAGAACGCCTTCTCCCTTGGTGGGATCGAACTCGAAAACCCACTCTTCGCCGTATCGATTGCTGAATCGCGAGGTATAGAACTGCGGGGCAACCATCTTCTCATCCTCCATGCACTCGCGCCGGAGAGAGCCGCCTTTCCGGCTCGCCGACAACCGTCGGCGTCGTGCCGGCGCAACGCCGCGCGGCTAGAAAATTCGGTTGAGGCCGCCGAGATTTCAAGGCATCATGCAGTGGTCATCGTTGAGCCTGGAGCCGACGGCGACGGAGGACGCGAGGAAATCCGCCGGGCTGCGCAAGCCGCGTGGTAAGTCGCTTCCAGGTCCAGGGGAAGGCAGAGATCCACTGGGAGCCAGAGGGGAAGCGTGGGCAGAGAACCGCCCAGGGTCAGCAAGTGGGCCCAGGTTTCCAGGTGCAGCCCCTGCGGCGCAGGCACAATCCGATAGGCGGTGGCGTAAAGATCCTGGGCGCCTTGACCCGGGGTCGAGAGCCGCACGCGCAAAAGATCGAGTAATTCCGCGTGCAGGCTGCCGAAGCGCTGCGTCACCACGTCCACCATGATGACGCTGACGCCGCTGTGCAGGTAGCTGGCACACTTGACGCTGAACATGCGGCGATTGGCGGGGCGGTCCTTGTTCGCGGGGCTGACAAGCTCGATGGCGGCCACCAGGCGCGGGCCTTCCTCCTCGCTGAGCACTTGAACTTCGAACACGTCGAGGTCTTGAAAATCCAACGGGACCTTGGCGGCCGGCTTCGGAAGGGCCCAGACGGCAATTCCACCCGATTCCGATCTCGGGGCCATGGCGTTTTCCGCGAAGGCCCCCACGTCGATCTCCACCTGCCCTGCCAGCTTGACGCGCGCCTCGGCGACAAACCCCCCTGGCAACAAGGACTGATTGAGGTGGTTTGCCATCGCCTCGGCCCAAGCCCCATGAAAACTGTCCCAATGGCGCCGTTGACTTAACGGTGGCCGAAAATGATCCAGCAGAGGCATGGGGGCTCCTTGCGCGCTTGGTTTACTCCTTTTCATTCTAACTAGCGCCAAACTGTTTTCCAGGCCCGTCTCGTTGACATTGACGGACGACGGATGCCGCAAAGTCCCCACCGACCCCGTGTCGGTGGAAACGGGTTTGATGACTAGGCCCCCGTAGTTGTCAAACCCGTTTCCACCGGCACGGGGCCGGCGGGGAAGAGCGAAAACCGGGCGTGACGAAAGCTGACGTCGTATGGCCGCTGTAGTGGCCAAACCCGTTCCCACCGGCACGGGGCCGGGGGGGAAGACGATAACCGTCAACGTCGAAACTCGGCGGCCGGCGGCAGCGGGGCGTCGGAGTTTTCGTCGAGAGGCTCTTGAGTGCCGGCGTAGCCGGGCTGGATCGGGCCGGGATCGATCCACGTCCCGCTGGCATCCAATCGCATCGTCCCCAGGTCGAAGTCCAGGTTCATCCGCCGGATCTCGTAATTCAGCCAGGCCGAGAGAAAATTGTTCTGGGCGCTGAGCAGGGCGGAGGATGCCTGCAAGAGGTCGCGGGCGGTAGTGGCCCCGAGCTGGCCCGTCTCGCCCGGCCGCGGCGGACGCTGCAAGCCGAGCCGCGTCAGGTCGAGCTGGGTGATGGCCACGAACACCGCGGCCCGCCGCAGCTCGAAGTCGAGTTGGCTGAGGCGAATGTCGCGGAGGGTGGAGCGCAAGGTCAGGTGGATGGCGTCTTCAAAGGCGTAGTATTGGCGGCGGGCCTGCTGGTAGGCGATCTGCGCCGTGCGGTAGTCGTTCCGCTCGACCAGGCGGGTAAGCGGGGCGTCGAACTGCACCCCCACATTCAGTTGCCCCGTGTTTTTGCTGAACTTCACCGGGTTGTTGTCCACGGTGCTGAGCTTGCCGTTGACGGTCAGATTCAGGTCGCTTTTCAGGGCGTTGGCGGTGATTTCGATCCGCCGCCAGTTGTCGACCAAGGCGGCCCGGGCGTTCATCCAGTCGGGGCGGTTAAGGCGGGCGGCCCGGAATGCCTCCTCGGGGCTCATTTCGATCCAGGTCAATGAGACC
>CAYTJV010000855.1:0-2627 GCA_964438165.1 uncultured Planctomycetaceae bacterium
CTACGAACCAATCCCCCTCCCCGGTTTGCCAAAAACCACTTTGCAGTTCTCCTGCATCCCTTGCCCTCCCCAGCCGGCGGGGATAGAATCTCACACTTTACCGGCAATTAGGTACGAAGTCGCGATGCGACGGGTAGCCATCTTTCCGCGAGCCAACTTGTTGTATCCCGCGGCTGCCGCCGACAACCCTGGCCTTAAGTAAGGAATTCACCATGTTTCGCAAGGTCGTTGGAGTTGCATTGGTTGCTTTATTGGCTGGGGGTTGCCAGGAGAGCCATCATCCGGTGGTTCGGGACGTGAGGCCGGAACCGGAGAGCAAGAGCGAGCCGCAGGCAAATCCCCACGCCCAAATGCCTGGCGGGCCTGCGGCGGCGCCGAGTGGCCCCGAAGTGGATCTCGGCCAAGCCCGCCTCACGGCCCCGGCAGGTTGGGTCCGCAAGGCGCCGCGGGTCGAGTTCATCCGTGGGGAGTTCACTTTGCCGCGTGCCGAAGGCGATGCAGCCGACGGCCGCATCACCGTCACCGTGGCGGGGGGGAGCCTGAAGGACAACGTCGATCGCTGGCGCAGCCAGTTTGTGGGAAAGCCCGAAAAAGAGGCCCAAGAACAGTTGAAAGTTGACGGGGTCGACGTGACGCTGGTCGATTTCTCCGGGACCTACAACGACCAGATGGGGCCGTCTGTCCCGGGCGAAAGCACCAGCTATCGCATGTTGGGGGCGATCTTCGATCTTGGCGGCCAACTCTGTTTCATCAAGGCCTACGGACCGGCGAAAACCATGGCGGCGCGGGCCGCCGAGTTCCGCACGTTCGCGCAATCGCTCAAAGTCAATAAGCCGGCGAAATGACGACGACTTTGGCAAGAAAATCGGGCAATCACGAAAGCACGAAAGGACGAAATCGGGCAATCACGAAAGGCCGAAGGGACGAAAGCCCGAAGAATGCCGGGAATGATGGATGCTCGCCCGTGACCCTTTGTTGGCTCTTTCGTGTTTTCGTTCTTTCGTGTTTTCGTGATTCGTTTGCTCTTGTCCGCCGCAGCGTCGCCGCCGGAAGACCACCAGGCTCGCGCCCGCAATGAAGATCATCAGGATCGCCAAGGCCGCCCAGCTCGCGTAGGCCATGAGCGGCACGGGCAGGCGGCCCAATTCCACGGAGATGGTGTGTCCGGCAGGCAACGTGTTCCCGTCGGAGTCGAAGGTCATCGTGCCGGCTTCCTCGTCGGGCCCAGGCTTCAGATTGCAGGCCACTTCCTCGGGCCTGGCGTGCTCCACGCGCACGCGGAGTGTGTCGCAAGGCAGGTCGAGGGGGCGCTGCCAGCGATGGTATCGGCTTTGGGTGGGCAACACGTAGGTGAATTTTACCTCTCGCCGGCCCGGCGGCCAGGGAATCCCAGTGACCAGCTTGCCGCCGGCGATCGAGAAGCGGCGTCCGTAGAACTCCTGGTCGAATGTGGCGCGGCTGAATTCGGACGGAATTGCCAGTTGCAGTGTGATCGGTTCGGCGCCCTCTTCACCAACCCGGCCGACGTAACACGTGGAAGTCGGATTCTCCACGAGAATCGACTCGGTGACCGACAGGGCGCCCGGCTCGTGGCGCAGGGAGATTTCCTGCCGCCGAATGACCAGCGGGCAGGGCTCGGCGACCGTATCGCACACGGCGAGCTCGACGGAAGCCGAAGGCCGCCGCGGCATGATTTCCAAGGGCGGGCCGGGATAATGTACTCCGTCGCGATTGGCCCCGGCGCGGTACAGATAGGAACTTCCCACCGGGAGACGCTCGAAACGAAACCGTCCTCGCGCGTCGGTTTTCGTCTGATCGTAGGGAACGAACTGGTTGCCCAACCGAATCCCCAGCACCACCTCGCTGCCGGCCTCGGCCGTCTTGCCGCGCGAGGCGTTGACCACGGTTCCCGTGATGACGCCTTCTCGTGCGGGCGGCGGACCGGCAACAACCAACCAGCCGGCAAGGAGGATCTTGGAAAGAACCACTCTGGAGACTCCGCTACTGATAACAAATCACGAAAACACGAAAGAACGAAAACACGAAATAGCCAACCGAGGGTGACGGGCAAGCTTCATCAATTCCCTGCGTTTTTCGGGCTTTCGTCCTTTCGCGCTTTCGCGATTGCCCGATTCCCTTGCTAGTGTGTCGCGCTTCTCGGGCTTTCATCCTTTCGTGATATTGCGCTAAGCCGCCTTAGGGGCCGATCGCGCCGCGTGGCGTGAATCTTCGACCTGCGAGCGTAACGCCTCCAGGGCACGCGACAGGCGGCGATGTTCGTCGCCCAAGCGGGCCAGATACCCCACCACTCCCAGCCAAACCACCAAGTACGCGATGACGAACCCACTCATGGAGAAAATCCTCTATTTGGACCGTGCCGGTCTTCCCTTCCCCGCCGGCCCCGTGCCGGTGGAAACCAGGTTTGGCAACTACGCGCCGCTTTGGACGATGCCAGTTTTCCCTTCCCCGCCGGCCCCGTGCCGGTGGAAACCAGGTTTGGCAACTAACCTTGGCGGCGGGATGAGGGGGAAAGGAATAGGTTGGCGATCGGTTCCTGTAGTTGCCAAACCTCGTTTCCACCGACGCGGGGTCGGTGGGGCCTTGTTTGGCAGACTCCTTAATAAACC
>CAYTJV010000856.1:0-2625 GCA_964438165.1 uncultured Planctomycetaceae bacterium
ACTGCAGCACCTTGAGCGGCGCGGTGGGATTGGCCCAGGGTTCCGCGTGCGAGACCGATATCTGCCCGCCGTTGGCAAAACTGGTCTCCAGGGCGGCCTCGGCCTGCCGGTCAATCACCGTCACTTCGTGACCGGCACGGGCAAGATACCAGGCGCTCGCAGTCCCGACGACCCCGGCTCCAAGAACGACAACTTTCATGTGCACCCGGACAAAGAAAAAGGGGCGACCGCAGCCGCCCCGTTCCTGATCGGACCCGCTCCGGCTACCTCGCCGCGAGTACCTTTTGCCGCTGCTCGCCGAGACCCTTGATGCCCAGGGTCATCACGTCGCCGGGCTTGAGCCAGACCGGATCGGGCTTCTTGCCCATGCCCACGCCGGGCGGCGTGCCCGTGGTGATGATATCCCCAGGCAACAGCGTGAAAAACCGGCTGCAATAGGACACCAGCTTGGCCACGCCGAATATCATCGTCTTGGTGTTTCCCGTCTGCATGCTCTCGCTGTTGACGTCGAGCCACATGTCGAGGTTCTGCGGGTCGGCAATCTCGTCCGTGGTGACCAGCCACGGGCCGATCGGGCCTGCGGTGTCGAAACCCTTGCCCTTGTCCCACTGGGTCGAGGACAGCTGGAAGGCGCGCTCCGATACGTCGTTGAGAATCGTGTATCCGGCAACGTATTCGAGCGCCTTGTCTTCCGATACGTACTGGGCCTTGGTGCCGATCACGACGGCCAGCTCCACCTCCCAGTCGAGTTTGGTGGAGTTCCGGGGCTGTATGACATCGTCGTTCGGGCCGATGATGCACGTCGTTGCCTTCGAGAAAATGATCGGCTCCGGTGGAATCGGGAGATTGGACTCGCGAGCGTGATCGGCATAATTGAGCCCGATGGCAACGATCTTGGAGATCCCCGTGTACGGCACGCCGAACCGGGGATTGCCCCGCACCAGCGGCAACGACTCGGGACGGATCTTTTTCAACTTGGCAAGACCGCGCGGGGAAATCGTCTCCTGGTCGATATAAGAAATAATCCCGGACAGGTCGCGCAACTGCGCCTGGGCGTCGATCATGCCGGGTTTCTCGAATCCGTTACGTCCCCAACGACAGAGCTTCATTCTTGCTTCCTTTCTCAGATTGACATACCGCCATCGGCGGAAACAGCGGTGCCGGGAGCGAACGCCGACCCGCTGCAGGCACGGTCCACAAACACTGCGGGGTGTCGTCGTCAGCCGTGACGCAGGCGGTGTAGCCGCCAATCCCCTCGGTTAAGCAATATCCCGATGTTATTGGTCCAAGCTTCGAATTATATCAGGACGTTCCCGGAATTCGGCCGTTTACGACGTTTCGGGGGCGGCGAGGCTCCGTTTCCTGGCCGTTTCGCCCCCTGCCCGGGCGATTGATGGGGCCCCCGGGCTGTTGACGGCCCCTAGCCGGGTGCTGGCGGCGCCCCCCGCCCTTCCACTGGGCCCGTGGCGCAGCCCTTTTGGTCGCAGTTATCCCCCGGGACCGGCGCGGGGCCGGTGAATTCAGCCCCTTTGCCGGCCCCGTCGGCGGATTTTGCGGTGAAAGCGTCGACGCAAGGGATCATTCCCGGGGCAGCGCGGACAAAACCCGACCTCAATGCGATACCTGCGATACCATTGGCCAAGTACCTTGAAATTCCTGGAATAACCATACTTCGGATAACTTATGACTACTTCCATCGGTCTGCGCATTCTCCCGTCCCCGCCCCGCCCCGCAACGGAACTGCTGGAGCATCTGGCGGCACTGCCGACACCCAATATCAGCGACAACATGCAGCGCCATTATGGCGCCGCAGCCGGCCTGCGGGCCTACCATCGGGGCGGCAAGCTCGTCGGACCCGCCTTCACGGTGAAGACGCGTCCAGGCGACAACCTGCTCGTACATAAGGCTATCGACATGGCCCATCCCGGCGATGTGATCGTGGTGGACGCCGGCGGGGAACTGGCGCAGGCGATCATCGGCGAGATCATGTCGACGCACGCCGCCAAGCGCGGTATTGCCGGCTTTGTCATCGACGGCGCGATTCGCGACGCCGACGCGATCGCCAAGGAAAACTGGCCGGTGTTCGCGCGCGGCGTTACCCACCGGGGTCCCTACAAGGATGGCCCGGGCGAGATCAATGTCGCCGTCTGCATTGGCGGCATGGTGGTCCACCCCGGGGACATCATCGTCGGCGATGCAGACGGCGTGCTCGCCGTACCGCAGAACATGGCCGAAGAGGTCATCGCCGCTGCCCGTGCCCAGAACGAGAAGGAAGAGGCAACCCTCGCTGCCATCGCAGCCGGAACCATCGACCGCACATGGGTCGACGAGATGCTGCGCAAGAAGGGTTATGTGCTGCCCGACGTCGCGACGAGTGCGTCGAAGAAGGGAAAGAAATGATGCATGGCCTTCGGCCCGGAGCCGAATGATTCCCCAGCGGGGCTGAAGCCGTAGCCGCCAGCCCCTACCATACAAGAAGGAGCCGCACCCACCGGTGCGGCTCCTGAAACATAGCTTTGTTGCGACAGGATTGCCGTACTAAGCGGCCCTGCGCCTGCGGATACCAAACGCAGCCAGGCCCAGGCCGAGCAGCGCCAGCGAGCCCGGTTCCGGTGTGACGCCGCC
>CAYTJV010000857.1:0-2623 GCA_964438165.1 uncultured Planctomycetaceae bacterium
TTGGGAGTGCGGGGTGGAGGAATTCGTGCTAATTTCCTCCGACAAGGCCGTGCGGCCTACTAATGTTATGGGGGCTACTAAGCGGGTGGCGGAGTTGGTGGTTTTGGCGCTGCAGGAAAGCCGGGGACAGGCAACGGTGTCCACGCGCTTCGCTTGGGACACCGAAGCCAGTCCCCAAAAACCGAAGCGGGGACAGGCAACGGTGTCCCGGAAGGGGACAGACTGGTGTGTCCGCAAGGGACACTGATGCACCGTGTCAAGTTTTGAGACACAGGCGAAGGGGACACTTCGCCATTCGCCGCATTTTTCTTGGCAGCGAGATTCCTCTGTTTCAGAATGGTCCTGGCAGGAGAAGCGGAAGCGGGCTCTGCTGGAGAGCAACCCGCCAGGAATATCCTGTCGGAGACTCATTCCGATGAGTGCAGGGGAGGAGACCTTCGTTGCCGCCTCCCCTGTTTTTGTCAAGGCCGGATGAAAATTCCTCGTTTCGCCGGTCGAAAATTCCCCACCCCTCATCCGGTGGTGGTTGACGCCAACCTCCACTTCCTTGAGTATGGATAACAGTCGGCGAAGCGGAGGCGGGCTCTGGTGGAGACCAACCTGCCAAGGAATAGCCGGCCGCAGACTCATCGAGACGATGGCCGGGGCGGCGGGAGACCGCTGGCCCCGGTTTGCGAATCCATCGGATTGATAGATCTGCCCATGCCTGAGAAAACTCATTTTCGTTCCTTTCCCCGGCGCTGATCGTTCGGGGCGCCGGCCAGCGCGGTGGCGGCGGGCTGCTGATCTTCGGGACGCGGCAGTAAGCCGGCTCGCCTCCGGTCCTTCAGCCGATAGCTCTCGCCACGGATGTTGACGGTCGTCGAGTGGTGCAGCCGTCGGTCCAGGATGGCCGTGGCGATGATCGGGTCGCCAAAGATCGAGCCCCAGTCGCCGCAGCTCTTGTTCGAAGTCGGAATGATGCTGCTCCGTTGGTAGCGCGCGCCGACCGGTTGGAAGAAGATCGTGGCCCCCAGATCATCCAATGGCAGCTCGCCCATCTCGTCGATGGCGAGCACCTTCGGCGCCAAGCAAATCCGCATGCGCCGTTCCAGCCGTCGTTCGCGATAGGCGCTGCCGAGATCGGAGACCAGTTCGTGCGCTGTCATTGGATGTTGTTGCACCGGCGCCGACATTTTCCGCACACTGGTCAACATCGGCGCTTGCCTCCGGGTGTCTTTGAAACAGCATCGGGATAGATCTCCCGATGCCTGCGAAAACTCAACGCCGCCGGCAACCCGGACATCTCGGGTTTGGCCTCGATCTCGATTTGCCGTTGTTCGAATTCCACCGGGGAGCGATAGCCCAGGGCCGCATGCAATCGAACCCGGTTGTAAAAGCGCTCGATAAAATCCTCCAGATTCCGCTCCAGTTCCTCCAGCGTCCGATACTCCCGGCACTCGATCTCCTCCTCTTTCAGGGTCCGCATGAAGCGCTCGCATTTCGCGTTTTCCCACGGCCGCGCCGGCCGGCTCATGCTGGGCGTGATCTTGCACTCTTCCAGCCGGCTCACGTAGTCGTTGCTGGCGTACTGCGAGCCGCGGTCGGAGTGATGCACCAGACCGGGCGCGGGCTGCCGGGCGGCTATCGCCCGGTTCAGCGCCGCCAACGGCAGTGTGGCTTGTAAGCTCCGGCTCAACGACCAGCCCAGCACGCGCCGCGAAAAAGCATCCAGCACCGTCGCGAAATACACGAATTCCGAAGCCAGCCGAATGTAAGTGATGTCGGCCACCCACAATTGGTTGACTGACGTCAGCACCATATACTGAGCTAAGTTCGGATAGACAAGAAACTCATGATCGGAATCCGTAGTTACAATGAACTTACGCCGCCGCACCGCCAGCAGGTTGTCTTCCCGCCGCACACGCTGCACCCGCGACACGCTCACCACCAAGCCGCCCCTGCGCACCACTTCGGCCACCTTCGCCGCTCCGTATTTCGGGTACTCGACCGAGGCCCGTTGGATGGCGTCGCGCAACGCCATCGCCGCTTCGTCCGGCGCCTTTTCCTCCCAACCGCGGTAAAACCCCGCCCGGCTGACGCCCGCCGCCTGGCACATCCGCTCGATCTCCAGAACGCCTTGCGATTGCATCACGACCTGGATTTGCTCGTAGATGCTTCGCCGCCAGCCTCGCCTTTCCTCTGGCGTCGATCCTCGACTCTTCGCAAGGCACGTCGAAAAAAATCGATCTCCGCGGTCTGCCGGCCGACCAGTCGCTCCAGGTCGGCCAGGCGCTGTCGCAGCGCCCCGTTTTCCGGCTCCCGCACAGCCTCCACCGGCGCCGGGGACTTGGTATCACCGTCCGTCCTGGCTGGCTTCGCCCGAGCCTGATTTCGCCATTTGTAGAGCCACTTTCGCCGGATGCCCAGTTCCCTGGCCAACTCGGAAACGTTGCTGCAACTCTTCAGCAATTCCAACGCCCGGGCACGAAACGCCGGGCTATACTTCCTCCACCTCTGAGACACTTGCCCTCCCGTTCGATGAAGACTGTCCCCTTCGACCGTGTCTCATTTTGATTATCCGGTACACCCCCTCAACATCGCCGCAACCCGCCTCCGGGGACACTCCGGGCTGATCTTACGC
>CAYTJV010000858.1:0-2613 GCA_964438165.1 uncultured Planctomycetaceae bacterium
AACGCCAGGGCGGCCGGAACCACAAACGAACCGGCCGCCGAAGGCCGCTCAGCGGCCAATGTTTGTTAGATTCATGGAACGTACAGAGGCGTCGGACAGGAACCATCGCGAATGCGTCGAACAGGTCTTGGTTGGGTTGTTGTCGTAGTTGCCTTTCTGGAGGGGTGCGCCTGTGTATGGCCGTCAGCCGCACAAGCCCAAGGGAAACTCTTTGGCGGCGGGACTGCGGGTCTTAGGTTGGCCCCGGGGGCCAAGGGTGCGGCCTCGGCCGTGACGGTCACGGGCCAGTTCACCGCGGGCCGGGATGGCAAGCCGGGGCAATTGTTCATTAGCGCCAAGATCGAGCCTGGTTGGCACATCTACTCGATTACGCAGGCGCCCGGCGGACCGCGGCGGACCAGGATCCGGCTGGCGCCTTCAGCCGACTACCGAGTTGTTGGGGACTACAGTGCGAGTCCGGCGCCCAAGAAAGGCACCCAGCCCGAGGCGTTCAAGGACCTGGTAGTCGAAAGCCATGAAGGCACAGTCACCTGGACCGCGCCGATCGAGATCGCCTCAGGGGTGGATCCCTCGAAACTGAAAATCGCGGGGGTGGTCAACGCTCAGCCTTGCGACGCCAACAGTTGCTTTCCGCCGGAGGACTACGCCTTCACGGCGGCACTCGGCCCAGGGCTGGAAACCACCCAGTCGACGACGGCCTTCAGCCCGGAGGAATTGAAGCGGAACATCGAGAAGCAGAAAGACCAGCGGTCGCTGCTGGCGAATCTGGTGCTCGGCTTCCTGGGTGGGTTGATTCTGAACCTCATGCCGTGCGTGCTGCCGGTCATCGGGCTGAAGATCTTCTCTTTCGTGCAGCAATCGGGGCAAGATCGCAAGACGGCCTTCTGGCTGAACGTTTCCTATTCGCTCGGGCTGATTTCGGTGTTTTGGGTCCTGGCCGTGCTGGCGGCGGCTCCTTCGCTGGCCCTGGCCGACAAGGGCGTGGGGTGGGGACAGCAGTTCCAGAGTGCCGCCTTCAACGTCTTCATCGCCGCCCTGGTGTTCACGATGGCCCTGAGCTTCCTCGGAGTCTGGGAGTTTCCCATCCCGGGATTCGCCGGCGGGAACAAGGCCTCGCGTTTGGCAGAACAAGAGGGTTTCACAGGGGCGTTTTTCAAGGGCGTGGTGACCACCCTGCTCGCAACCCCGTGCACAGGCCCGTTCATGGGCGGGGCCTTGGCCTGGGCATTTTATCAGCCGGCCCACGTTACGCTGGCCGTATTCACGAGCGTCGGTCTGGGGATGGCCAGTCCGTACTTGCTCATCGGGGCCTTCCCGTCGCTCGTTCGCTTCCTGCCCAAGCCGGGAGAGTGGATGGACACCTTCAAGCAGGTCATGGGCTTCGTGCTCCTGGGGACGGTGGTCTACCTGTTCACCTTCTTGGAGACTTCCTACCTGGTGCCGACCCTGGGGCTGCTGTTCTTGTTGTGGGCGGCGTGCTGGTGGGTGGCCCGCACGCCGGTGACAGCCGAGACCGGCACGAAAGTCCGGGCATGGCTGGAAGCGGCGGCGTTGGTCGGTGTGGCTTGGGTGCTGCTTTTCCCCGGCCTCGACGCGATCGTTCCCGAAAGACTCGATAGTCTCCGCTTCCGCGGCCTGCACGAAGTGATGGCCGGCCGGCTCGAGCAGCGGATCGATCACGAGACGGGCCTGCGGCTTGCCCAAGTGAAATCCGGCATCCCGGCCGCCGATTCCACGGGGACGAAGCCACCAGAGCGGAGTGAGCACGAGTTGCCCTGGCAGCCGTTCACCACGCGGGCGGAGTTCGAGAAGCTCTTGGCCGCGGGCAAGACCGTGCTGGTGGATTTCACGGCCGACTGGTGCGCCACCTGCAAGACCCTGGAGGCCTGGTACATGAATACCCGGGAAGTCCGCGACCTGGTGCAGGCCAACCGCGTGGCGACGGTCAAGGCCGATTGGACGAACTACAGTCCCGAGGTCACGGCCATGCTGGAGCTCTTGGGGGCGAAACAGGTGCCGGTGATCGCCATCTTTCCGGCCGACAATCCCAACGACCCGATCCGTTTTCTCAACGGCTACACCAAGACCTCGATCCTCGACGCCCTGCGAAAAGCCGGCCCCTCCAAACCGGCGCCGGCTCCCTCCACCGCGGGCAACTGAACGGCCGGCGTGGTGCAGGGCTCATTTGGAGTTTCTCGGCAAGCCTGCTCTCGGCTTCGGGCGACACGCTGCCCGACAAGTACACCACGCCGTCGGAGACACTCGCGGCGATTCGCGTCAATCGCGTTTCCATCGCTCACGCCTGCTTCAACCAATTGACCACCGTCAATCCGGGACACTATTCGTTCCACACCACGCCCCGGGGCCCTTCGTGGACGCGGCCGATGGGCCAGCTTTCCACGCCGCTTTGGGCGAGTTGGTGGCGGATGTTCTCGGCGTAGAACGAGCTTGCCACCAGCACCATGCCGATCCCCATGTTGAACACGCGGTCCATCTCGGCACGCTCAATGTCGCCCAGACGCTGAATCCACGAGAACACGGGCGGCATCGGCCAGGCGTCGCGCTCGATGACCACCTGCCTTCCCTCGGGCACGATCCGCTCGAGGTTCTCCA
>CAYTJV010000859.1:0-2584 GCA_964438165.1 uncultured Planctomycetaceae bacterium
TCTACATCGACATGCGGACGAACCAGAAGGACTACGAGGAATTCTATCAGCGACTCTTGGAAGAGGGGATGCACTTCGTGCGCGGCAAGGTGGCCGAGGTCACCGACGCGGCCCGGCTCTCCTCGGAAGAAGGCCAATTGATCGTTCAGGTCGAGGATACGCTGCTGGGCAAGCAGCGGCGGATTCCGGTCGACATGGTGATCCTGATGGGCGCCATGGAGCCGCAGGCCGACGCCAAGGAGGTGGGCCTCAAGTGCGGCATCTCGTGCAGCATGGCGGGCTGGTACACCGAGCGTCACCCCAAGCTCGACCCGGTGGCCACCATGACCGACGGGATCTTCGTGGCCGGCGTGTGCCAGGGGCCCAAGGACATCCCGGCCTCCGTGGCCCAAGGGGCTGCGGCCGCGGCCCGAATCCAAGGCATGATTACCAAGGGCACGGTGATGATCGAGCCGATCGTGGCCTCGATCAACGAGGAAGCGTGCTCGGGCTGCCGGATCTGCAACAACCTCTGCCCGTTCAACGCCATCGAGTTCGACGGGAAGAAGGAAGTCAGCCGCGTGATCACCGCCATGTGCAAGGGCTGCGGCACGTGCGTAGCGGCCTGCCCGGCCGGCGTGATCACCGGCGCCCACTTCACAAACCAGCAGATCCTGGCCGAGATCAAGGGAGCGCTCTGGGACGCCATGCCGGGAGGCAACGGCGCGGCCGGAGACCGGGCGACGGGATCGGAGGCCGATTCGGCGTCGGCCGTATTGGCCGGTTGAGACAAGCGTGAAATGAAAAGACTTCCGAAGTCTTGGAGACTTCGGAAGTCTTGAAGTTGAAGAGAACCACGGATTACACGGATTACACGGATGGAATGCGGCAGCCTCCCTCTCCGCCATCCGTGATATCCGTGTTATCCGTGGTTCTCACCATCCTCCAGGGACGAACATGCCATGAGCGACCACAACGCCTTCGAGCCCAAGATCATCGGGTTCCTGTGCAACTGGTGTTCGTATCGCGCCGCGGACCTTGCGGGCACGGCGCGGATCAAGTACCCGACCAATATCCGCATTCTCCGCGTGATGTGCAGCGGGCGCATCGACCCCACCTTCGTGCTCAACGCCTTCGCGCTGGGCGCCGACGCCGTGATGCTCGCGGGATGCCATCCCGGCGAGTGCCATTACGTGGATCAAAACTACAAGGCCATGCGGCGCTACGCCATGCTCAAGCACACGCTGGTGCAGATGGGGATCGAGCCGGAACGGTTCCGCCTCGTCTGGGCTTCGGCGGCCGAGGGACAGCAGTTGGCCGAGGCGATCACGCAGTTGGTTGACGCCGTCCGCCCGCTGGGAGCGCTCAACTGGTCCGGCAACTGGGAGGAAAACGGCCATCGCCAGGAGGCCCTGGAAAGCATTCTCAAGGAACATCAAGCGGCGATGGAGGTGGAGCGATGACAGCGGTGAACGAAACTCCCAAGGCAAAGCTTGCCCTCTACTGGGCGGCATCTTGCGGCGGCTGCGAGATCGCCGTGTTGGCGATCAACGAAAAGATCCTCGACGTGGCTGCGGCCTTCGACATCGTTCTCTGGCCCGTGGCCGTTGACGCGAAGGTCCGCGACATCGAAAAGATGCCCGACGGCTCGATCGACGTTTGCCTCTTCAACGGCGGCATCCGCACGAGCGAGCAGGAGTACATGGCCCAACTCTTGCGCAAGAAGTCGAAGGTCCTGGTGGCCTTCGGCTCGTGTGCCCACGAGGGATGCATCCCCGGGCTGGCGAACCTCAGCACCCGCCAAGAAGTCTTCGACACCTCGTACAAACAAGGCGGATCGACGGAGAACCCCAAGGACGTGCGCCCGCAGCACGAGACGCCGATGCCGGAGGGCACGCTCTACCTTCCGGTGTTCTACGACACGCTGAAGACGCTGGACCAGACGGTCCCCGTGGATTACTACCTCCCCGGCTGCCCACCCGAGGCCGAGAACATCTGGGTTGCCGTCACCGCGATTCTTGAAAACAAGCTCCCCGCTCCCGGCTCGGTGATCGGCGCCAGCACGACGGTCTGCGACGAATGCCCCCGGAAGCGCAACGAGAAGAAGATCAAGAAGTTCTATCGCACGTGGCAAGTCAAGCCGGACGACGAGACGTGCCTCTTGGAACAGGGGCTGCTGTGCTGCGGCCTTGCCACGCGGGCAGGCTGCAAGGCCCTCTGCCCGCAAGTCAACTCGCCGTGCATCGGCTGCCACGGCCCGAACGACGGCGTACACGACTACGGCGCCCGGCTGATGTCCGCGCTGGCCTCGGTGATCGACTCCCAGGACCCGGACGAAATCGACCGGATCATCCAGGAAGGGATCCCGGACCCGGTGGGCAGCTTCTACCGTTTCAGCCTGCCGGCCAGCCAGTTGCGCCGCAAGAAACGCCAGCCCGCCGGCAACGGCGCCCCAAAGTGATATTTTCCCTCGCTCCCACGCTCCGCGTGGGAGCGGGAGCCCCGACGCTCCGCGTCGTGGCGAACGCGGCGACGCAGAGCGTCGCGGAATGCGTTCCCACGCGGAGCGCTCAGTATTACCCACATATACGCACGTACATATTAA
>CAYTJV010000860.1:0-2583 GCA_964438165.1 uncultured Planctomycetaceae bacterium
TATGTACGTGCGTATATGTGGGTAATACTGAGCGCTCTGCGTGGGAACGCACGGCGCGGCCGCTCCGCGGCTTGGGCGAAAAAGGATGCAGAGCGTCCCCGAATGCACGTTCCCACGCAGAGCGTGGGAACGAGAAATACGTTGAAGCGAAAGGGCCTTTATGACAGTCACACTGCGACTAGCTTTCGTGTTGGGGTGGTGTGGGTGCGCGATTGCCGTAGCCGGCGAACCGGCTGCGGGACCGGCAAGCGGTCTGCCGCGCGGAAGCACTCTCTACGTCTCCAAGTTGGGCGATGACTCCGACGGCACGAGTTGGGCCAAGGCGTTCCGCACGGTCCAAAAGGCCCTTGCCGCGGCGCCGAACGATCGGGGCGGGCACCGGATCGTCGTCCGGCCGGATACTTACGTCGAAGCCAATCTCTTTCCCGCTCACAGAGGGATCAAGGCGGCGTACAACGTCCTGGTAGGCGACTACGATGGCTCGCTGGGCTCCGGGGCCAAAGGCTGGGCGGTCGTCGATTCCGGCGACCCCAAGCTCGGCTTCAAGAGCTACGACTGGTGGGGCTCGATCCGCGCCTATCAGAAGGCATGGTCCACCGCCCACACCGAGGTCACGTTCTCCAGCGTCGCCTGGGACCGCTGGGTACTGAAGCACATCTACGTCACCGGCGGCGACGGCGGATTGTTCTGGGACCTGGTGGGCAAGGTCGAGCCGTTCACAATCGTCGTCGAGGACTGCGTCGGGATCGGCCGGGCGTTCGGCGGCGGGGTGGCGAATCATCTCACCCGGGCCGACGAGCCGTGCGTGTTCCGCCGCTCCAACTTCTGGTGCCTCGATTGGTGGGGCGACGCCGGCGCGGCGTACGTCCGTTGCTCGCACGATCGCATCCCCGACACTCCCGACGCGATCTTCGAGAACTGCACCCTCGTCGCCCCCGACAATGCCCTGGAAGTCGGTTATCCCAAGTTTCCCGGCCACACTCGGGTCAAGTTCGCCGGCTGCCGTCTGTTCGTGCTCAATTTCTCTCAGCCGCATGGAACGCCATCCGGCGGTGTCATCCACACGCCACTCGACGGAAAGCAACTCCACGTCGACCTCGAAGACTGCCTGCTGGCGGGCTACAAGGTCTTTAGCACCGAAGGGAAAAGTCCCATTCGCTATACGGTTAAGGGCAAAGTGCAGGCATACGTGCAATTCCAGCAGAGCGTGCCGGCCGGCATGGAGCGACTGGCGATCTGGCCGGTCGAAGCATTCGCAGCGATTGCCCCGCCCGCAACCCCGGAAAAGAGGAAACCATAGCAAGGATGTAGGTGATGGACCCCAAGCCGGCAGGGGTCGTGAGAAACGCCATTTCCCGCTATAGCCTCGGATGGAGAGCATCGCCATGATTTGGAAAACCGGTTGGATGGTCTGTGTTGCCCTGGCTGCCGTGGCTCAGGCCGACGAGCGGAAGCTCTTCAAACTGCCCGAGAAGATCGGCAAGAACGTGATGGAATCGACCCCGCTTTGGTATCGGGGCGAGCTGATGATGTTCCACAGCCATCGCGTCGACGTGCCGAAACCCGATCTGAGCCGGATGTACCTCTTCCTGGCCAATCCGGCCACGGGCAAGGAACTGGTCCGCTTCGGCCAGCGCCACTCGCTCGGCTCGGCCTTCGTGGAGGGCGACACGGTCCACGTCTTCGCCGCCTACCACAGCGACAACGACTGGTTCCACGACATCGATCACTTCTGGTCCAGCGACCTGAAGAACTGGCAGCAGGAAAAGGCGATTGCCCGGGAAGGCGGCGAGCACCTGCTGAATTCGTCGGTCTGCCGCGACGAACAGGGCTTCCTCATGGCCTACGAGACCGACAAGCCGGTGGGCTTCTGCTTCAAGTTCGCCCGATGCAAGGATCTCCGGACGTGGCAGAAAATCCCCGGGCTGGTCTTCACCGGCCAGAAGCGCGAGTACAGCGCGTGCCCGGTGATCCGCTATTTCAAGCCCTACTACTACGTGATTTACCTGCACGCGGCGATCCCCGGGCACAACGGCTGGGTGTCGTTCCTCGCCCGATCCAAGGACCTGGCCACTTGGGAGCTCAGCCCGAAGAACCCGATCCTCGAGGCGGGCGAAGGCGAAGGCTGCAACAACTCCGACGTGGACCTGATCGAGATCGGCGGCAAGACCTATGTCTACTACTGCACCGGCGACCAGCAGACTTGGGGCGACTTGAAACGGGCTATGTATCCCGGACCCATGGCCGAGTTCTTCGGCAGCTACTTCCCGGCGGGAACAAAGACCGTGCAGTGCTCAAGCAGCGGCCCGACCTGGTGATTATCGGCGGCATCAGCCAGAGGCACGATGTCGCTTCCATTCGCGAGTGCCTCAATCAAATCCGCGCCGCCAGTCGCTGCGAGTTTTTCCTAATGACCGGCCCCTACGGCGCCGCCAACCCGCTTTCCGGCGCCGACTGGCGCAAGCGGCTCGATGGCGGCAAGGACGAGAAGTACGCGGCCGAGCTCAAGTCGCTCGCCGACGAGTTCCAAGCCGAGTTCTTCATGGAAATCGGGCAATCACGAAAGCTCGAAAGGACGAAAGC
>CAYTJV010000861.1:0-2581 GCA_964438165.1 uncultured Planctomycetaceae bacterium
ATCCCCGCGTTGCCGTCGAGCATGTTTGCCGTCGTCGACTTGCCCGCCTCGGAGCGCCCCACGCAGAGTATGCATCGGCCCTCGAGGACCACGGCCGCGGAATGCATGATGCAAGCGCGACGTTGCGCGAATACCTGGGCCAAGAGGATCTGGTCCGTGGGGAAAAGCGTCAGCGCGCCGTTCCCCCCACGCAGAAAATTGTCCGTCGAGGCGTGGTAAATGTCGCCATGCCTGTAGCTGCCGTCAAAAACGGCCACACAACGCAGGCTCGGACCCTCGGGCGACGGGACCACCACGTGGTACACCCACGAGTCGTCTTGGGAGTAGATGAGCCAGGGCGGCCGGCGATACACCTCCAAGCCGGGGTGGGCACAATCAAGCTCCGGCAGCTCGAAGCCATGGTGGACCGATACGGTGTCGCTGCCCGGGCCGGCCCGCTCGAACGAACGAAACTTGTCGGCGAACGTGTGATTGGACAGCGGCAGGTCCGATCCAACCGCAACGGTCACCCCGCCGATCTCGAAATACCGCCTGGATGCCCCCTCCTTGGCAATCGGCGCCAAAGGCGTTTCGTGTCGCTGCAAAGCGGCAATCATGACCATCGGATCGGGGGGGGAACGGGCCGTTGGAGAATCCGTGACAAGCTCATCAAACTCACTTATACCATGCCATTGGAAGGATCTCATCGAAAAATCGAAGTCTTTCGCCTTCCTTCTCGACTGATTGCCCCGTTGAACGGCTGGTATAGCCATCCGCTGGCGTAGTGGCATAGGCGGCCAAGACCTGATCCACAGAGGTCGGGGCGATCGACCGCTTGGCTGCGTCGGCTCCCGACGACCCGATGGTCGAGGCCGCCAGCACCACGTCCTTGCGCGTCGGGAGGCGACGCTGCCCGCGATCCAGCGAGTTGCTCATGAGCCGCGCCTGGTCGGCGGCCAGATCCGGCAGCCCCGCAAGATGCCCCAACTCATGCACTACCGCGGTGAGCAGGTCGATCCGGTTCAGGGCCCGCCGATCGATCGCCAGCAATCCCGCCTTTCCCCGTGCCCGGAACTCCTGGTCTCGCCTCGGCGTAGCGTCCACAAACCAGCCGTAACCGGCTGCGTTCCAGTCCAGGTACACTGTGTTCTGATCCGTCGTGCCCAGGTTGGCGCCGGGCAGGTCGGCGATCACAAAGGTCGCCTGCGACATCCGGCGGAGCATCTCCGCGCTGGCCCCGGTCCGCGACCAGCGGGCCATGGCCGCGGCGACGATCGGCCGCAATTGGTTCGTGGTTACCCCCTCGGTCGCCGGGTTCGTCAGCTTCTCCCCCCTTGCCGCAGACAAGGTAGTCTTGGGCGGATCGAAGTCCACGTACCCGCGCGTCGATAGGTCGGCATCATGCACCACCACGTTTTGGATATCGGCCAAGACCGACGAGTAGAATTTGTTGTTCTCCGCCTTGCAGTCGTATGGCGTGCCTCGCGATCCGGCGACGGCATCCGTGTTGTCGTCGATAATCGCGTACGGGCCCGACGAGCTCGTATAGCTCGAAAACTCGTTGTTGCCCGTGCTCGTGCCCAATCCTGTGAAGTCGGTCGGACTGACCGACTGGCCGGCGTCCACGACGCCGCTGTTGAGAATCCGCAGCCCCACAGTCGTGTTGTACCGCAGGTCATTCCACTCAAGCAAGGCGGTGCCGCCATCCACGTACACGCCCGTGACGTTGCCGGTGACAATGCTATTCTTGATCGCTGCCTTGCCGCCGGCGGCCACCTTGACTCCTATGCCGAAGCCGGAGATGGTGTTCTTAACCTCCGAGGTCGTCTTGTCCAACGACGCCGTCGACACGTCGGTGCTCCTGCCCTCAACGTAGATCCCCACCTCGGAGCCTGGGGCGCCGGAGAGGGTCAGTGTGTTCCCTTTCAACTGCCACTCCGTGTTGACTACCTGCCGCAACATGTCCGCCATGGACATCCGCAAGGCATTGTGGTTGTTGGCCCCTGGGTATTTGACGATGTTGTTGTTCAGGATGTCGAAATCCGAATAAAGCCCTTCGATCGCCGAGGCATCCCCGGCGTAGAAGGTGTTGTTCTCGATGAGGCTGCGTGAGCTATTCGCGATCCTTGCGTTGGCTCCGGAGATCGCGGCGCCCTTGAGCCACGAGGCTGCCGAATACTTGCCGAAGCCGTTGCCCGGGCTTCCAAAAGTGTTCCCGCTGACGTGGATTGCAGCCTCATACGTGAAGATCCCCCAACCGCTATTGGCGTTCGCGTCGAACTGATTGTTGAGGATTTCCACGCGATCGCTGCCCGTGCCGGCGGTCGCAATGATCGTTGTCAGATTCCCCGTGAAGCGGTTGTTTTGGATCTTGGGGGAAACCGTGGACGAGCTGAGATCGGGATTCAGGACGGCGATCCCCACCCAACTGGAGCTAATCAGGTTGTTCTCGATCACCACCGACGGGTCCTGATCGCGCAGCACGACTGCCTGGTCGGCCCCCTCGATGCGGTTGATGCGGATCTGCACCCCGGTCTTGGAGGCCGCCACGTCACTCGCGCGACGGTCGGTCGAGGCGGACTTGGTATGGACGATTTGCCGC
>CAYTJV010000862.1:0-2581 GCA_964438165.1 uncultured Planctomycetaceae bacterium
GGAAGGGTATTTGGAGCGGTTGTGCCGGCGCGTGGCGGCATGGCCGAGGAGGAGGTAAACGGCGACCAACAGCAACTGGACCACTTCCCGCAGGTAGATCCAAGGATGCCAGTTTGTTCCGGGAAACGCCTTGCCGGGATCCAACAGCATGATGGCCAAAATGCCCCCTAGCAGCAAGGGCACGTTCAGCCAAACCCCGGCAAACCGCAGCCGGTGCGTCCGGGTTTCGTCCCTCGCGATGTCCTCCGGCTTCTCCCGAGGATACCACCACCAATGGTCCCAGAGGTAGTAGATGCCCACTAAAGCCCCGTTCACCAGCAGCCACTCCGGCCAGAGCCGCAGGGTCCAGAGAAAGGGAACTCCCCTTAGGTATCCCAGGAAAAGCGGCGGATCGCCAATCGGCAGCAGGCATCCGCCGCAGTTGCACACGACAAAAATGAAGAACACGACGGTGTGCCGGATGTGCCTCCGCTCGCTGTTCGTTTCCAGAAGCGGGCGGATCAAGACCATGGCCGCGCCGGTGGTGCCGATCAGGTTGGCCAGGACCGCGCCCGCGGCAAGAAACGCCGAATTCGTCAACGGCCGGGCGGGCAGGTCCCCTTCGATGCGCAGGCCACCGCTGATCGTGTAAAGCGTCAGCAAGAGCACGATAAAAGGGATGAACTCGAAGAGAACCGCGTTTTCGAGCACCGCGGCGGCGACCGCGAAGTTGAGCCCGCCCACAGACGGCTCGACCGGATGCTCGACCGGCCAGTGACCCACCACCGGGTGCCCGTAAAACAATAGATAGTACAACAGCGTGCCTCCGCCCAATGCGATCGACACGTAGAGCTTGTGCAGGTTGCTGTCCCACCAGGGCGCGATCCGCGGCACAAGCGGGAAGACGGCGATTGCCAGCAGCAGGGCCGCGAACGGAGCGACCATCCAGTAGGGTGGATGAGCCGACGTCGGTTCGTGGCCGGGCGACTCGGCAACCTCGTGGACCTGAGCGGCCACCAACTCGGCCCCTCGTTGTGGCAGACCGAGAGCAAGCGCCGCCGCATAGCATATTACGACCGCCGCGATCAGGGCCAACAGCGGCTTGTTGGAACTAACGTGGAGTGCGTCGTCGGACATGATTTGGAGGCGGTGATAGAGCCAGGCGATTCCCTTCGTCGAATCCGCCCGCACTTCATCCCTCGTGCTTCACCTGGACGACGCGCGGGCCCCGCTATTGTCCATGCCCAAGCCCCTTCCGACAAGGCTTCGTCCGAGCCGGATGGGTAGTTGACACGAATCGGAGGGGGAGTCATATTCCTCGGCAATCGCCCGATTTGCCTCCGGACCGCCGCGACCGTATAAATGGGTTATATGGGAGTTAGCATTTGGCACTGCCTATGGTTGTCGCGAGGTCGGCCGATGAGTGTGCTGGGATTACGCGGATGTAAGGGCCGTCAGGCATATCGAGGTCTCTCGGCGTGCCGCTGGATGGCCTGGGTTGTACTGGCAGGGGCGCTCTGGACCATCGCGGCCGCCGCTTGGGCCTGCGAGACGCCGGTCTATCGTTACGCCATGTACCGTTGGACGCCCCTGCCCTATGAGGCGTACTACTTTCATCGCGGGCAGGTGCCCAAGGCGGATCAGGAGGTGCATCGGCTGCTCGCCGAGACGGGCAAGGACGGTGTGGCCGCGAACGTGCTGGTCACGCCGGTGGATCTCGATCGCAAGGATGCCCTCGAAACCCTGCCGGAACCCGTCAAGAAGCTCTGGCAAGCCCAAAGCGGCAAGTCGCTTCCGAGGTACGTGGTTCTGACGCCGTGGGGAGACGACCTGTTTGCCGGGCAGGTCGATCAGACCGGGGCCCGCGAGCTGACGGAATCCCCGCTGCGCACGGAGATCGGCAAGCTGTTCGATCAGGGGTGTGGCGTGGTGCTGTTGATCCTGGATGGCGACAAGCCTGAAGAGAATGCTCGCATGGAGTCCGAAGCCCGAAAGGTTGTGGCCGTGGCTGCGGCCGGCAAGCTTTTCGCAGAGCCCGGCGACGACCCAAACATGCCGGTGCCGCAGAGCCCGCCGGGCGATGCAACTCGTAAAATGGATTCTCAATCCGAACGCAAGACAGAGGGGCCTTCAGACGTGGCGGAAAACGCACCTGGTGATGGCGAGCCGGGCGGGGCCCGGGGGGTGCTTCGGGTGGGACTTGTCAAGCTCCAGCGGTCCAAGACGGCGGAATCGTGGCTGCTGAAGATCTTGACGGCGATGACGCCGGACCCCCAGAAGCAGAAACCGCCCTACGAGCCGATGCTCTTCGCGATCTACGGCCGGGGACGCGTCATGCCGCCGGGGATCGGCAAGGAAGTCACGGCCGAGAGTCTCTCCGGTCTGCTCCGTTTCTTGGGCGACCGCTGTTCGTGTACCGTCAAGGACCAGAATCCCGGACTGGACCTCCTGATGCGATGGGATTGGGAGGCCACGGCCGAGAAACTCGCTGCCGAGGAGGAGGCGACCGCGCGACCCCCGCTGTACGCCGAAATGCCGGCAGATGGGCAGCCGTCGCCACCGGCAGCCACAACCGTCATGGGTATCGACCAGATGTGGGGAA
>CAYTJV010000863.1:0-2571 GCA_964438165.1 uncultured Planctomycetaceae bacterium
GCACACCAGCGCTGCCTCCCTGCGCCGGCCCACCGATCTGGGCACGATCGAGGCGAGCCTGGCGGGTCCCAAGCGCCCCCAGGACCGCGTGTCGCTTCGCGCGGTGCGCGACGCATTCCGCCGCTCGTTGCGGGCGCCGGTCGCCGAGCGGGGCTTCGCCCTGGCCGACGCCGACCTGAAGCGATCGGCCACGGTCCGCGACGATGGGCGGACCAGCAAGATCGGTCACGGGGCGGTCGTCATCGCCGCGATCACGAGTTGCACCAACACCAGCAATCCCAGCGTGATGCTGGCCGCCGGACTCCTGGCCCGAAAGGCCCTCGATCACGGCCTTCGCGTGCCGCCGCACGTGAAGACCAGCCTCGCGCCCGGCTCGCGCGTGGTCAGCGACTACCTGGCCGCCGCGGGACTCGACAAGCCGCTGGCCGCGCTAGGGTTTGACAATGTCGGGTACGGATGTACGACCTGCATCGGCAACAGCGGTCCCTTGCCTGACGCCGTGGCCAAGGCCGTCACCGAAAACGGCCTCGGGGCGGCGGCGGGGCGCGGCGCGAAGCGCAATTTGCAGGGCCGGATCAACGCCCTGGTGAAGGCCAACTACCTGGCCAGCCCGCCTTTGGTCGTGGCTTACGCCTTGGCCGGAAGCATGGACGTGGATCTGGCGAGCGAGCCGCTGGGAACCGGCGGTGACGGAAAACCCGTCTATTTGAAAGACGTCTGGCCTTCGCCGGAGGAGATCGAGGCATTGATCGGCCAGGTGGTCCGGCCGGAGATGTTCCGCCATCGCTATCGCGACGCCTTTTCCGCCAATCCCAAGTGGAATGAAATCCCGGTGGCCGCCAGCGAGCTTTTCGCCTGGGATTCGCGGAACACGTATGTCCAGGAACCGCCGTTCCTGCTCGACGTGGCAGCCGAACCCGGTCCGATCCGGCCGATTGTCGGCGCCAGGGTGCTCTTGGCCCTGGGCGATTCCGTGACCACCGATCACATTTCACCGGCCGGGTCGATCGCCAAGAGCAGTCCGGCTGGCAAGTTCCTCATGGAGCGGGGCGTCGAGCCGGCCGACTTCAATAGCTATGGGTCTCGCCGCGGCAACGATCGAGTGATGACGCGCGGCACCTTCGCCAATATCCGGCTCCGCAACCTGCTGGCGCCGGGCACTGAAGGCGGCGTTACCCGACACCTCCCCGACGGCACGCAGATGACCGTCTACGAAGCCGCCATGCAGTACAAGGCCGAGGGCGTGCCGCTGGTGGTCCTCGCCGGCAGCGAGTACGGCACCGGCAGCAGCCGCGACTGGGCCGCCAAGGGCACGCACCTGTTGGGCATTCGCGCGGTGCTGGCGGCCAGCTTCGAGCGGATCCATCGCAGCAACCTCGTGGGCATGGGCGTATTGCCGCTGGAGTTCCCCCGCGGCCACACGTGGCAGTCGCTCGGGCTGACCGGTGAGGAGGTCTTCGAGTTCCCCGGACTCGACGATCGCCTCAAGCCGCGCGACGAAATGACGGTCCGCGCCGTGGCGCCCGGCGGAAAGGCGATCGAGTTCCGCGTCAGGGTCCGCATCGACACGCCCGTCGAGTTGGACTACTTCCGCAACGGCGGCATTCTGCAGACCGTCCTGCGCAAACTGCTCCGCTAGCCGGGATTATTCATGGGGCCGTAGCCGAATTCGCCAGAATTCGGGAGACAGCAGCGCTTACCCCGAATTCTGGCGAATTCGGCTACGCGCACACTGCGCCGCACTGCACCCATCCCCGAATAATCCGGGCTAGCCGGCGCGCCGGCACGGCAGATCGGCGAGTTGCCTTGCGGCGTTTCGACCGAGGACGCTCTCGCGTCGCCCTTGGGCATCGACGATCGACACGGCGATGGTCGTTCGCAGAAGATGGTTGACGATGTCGGTCGCCTCGGGCTTGAGCAGGGCCGCGGGCTGGATTTCGTAGACCGTGGCAGTGGGCGGACGCGACGGGAGGATTTCCTCCAGACATAACAGCCCCGAGTGATCGGGCCGCCAAGCCGGGGGCCACAACGCATTGCGGAGCCACGCACAGGCAAAACCGGCGCAGACGCGCGGTCTCCTCGCGTGGATGCGGCAGCCAAGCGCCCCGGCGTGCGGGCAAGCGGCGCCCGAGGGCTTGTCGCGCACTCCCGGCAACCCAGCCGGAATCGTCAGGTGGACACAGCACGCCGTGCAGGCGCCGCAATGGCGATCGTCGCACGAGCCTCGAACGTGATGGAGATCTGACATGTCGCCCTCCGTGGTGTGTTTCTACGGACCGCGGATTGTCTTTACGCCATGTCCCTGGCGAAGCAAGCATCGGCTGGACTCGCCGTGCTCAAATAGCGCCTCCTCCCACGCGGCGCGGTATTCGACGGTTTGCTGGATGCTGCATGAATCGGACGCCGGGGGCTTGAGCTTGAAACGTCCGCCGGAGCGAGGAAAAACCCTCAAAGGTAGGATGATCCGGTTGCCCAGTGCATCCCACAACCGAAGCGCGACCCCCACATGAAGCACACTTTTTGGTAGCAGGCACACTCCGTGTGCCGTCCGCCGGTTACGGCACACGGAGT
>CAYTJV010000864.1:0-2561 GCA_964438165.1 uncultured Planctomycetaceae bacterium
GGCGGCGGCGTCCCAGACGTTCATGATCGGATCGACCATCAGCTCGGCCCGGCCGGTGGCCACCATCAGGTATCCGAAGCAGTCGCCCCAGGAGCGGCTCAGCCGGGCCGCGGCTTCCAGGCGGTCGTAGGCGTCGCGGCGCTCGGTGGCGGTGAAATTGGCCACTTCGCTGGTCAGAAAGAGCGCTTCGCTGAGCCGCGGGCACGAAGACACCCGCGCCGGCCGCGGCGGGCTGCCCGGAACTTCGTACCAGGCCCCCTGCCCTTCCGCCGCGTACACGCATTCGTCGAGGGCCGGGATGCGGATCACCCCCAGCACGCTCCGGCCCTCCTGCTCCACCGCGACCATCGTGCCGAACAGCGGCACTCCGTGGATGAACGACTTCGTGCCGTCGATCGGATCGAGGATCCAGCGGTAGCCGCTGGCGCCGGGCCGTTCGGGAAATTCTTCGCCGAGGATGCCGTCCTCGGGGAATCCTTCGGCGATCCGACGCCGCAGGTGCTCTTCGGCCCCGCGGTCGGCCACGGTGACCGGCGAGTCGTCGGCCTTGCGCTCGACCTCCAGGTCGCTGCGGCGATAATACTCCATGACGATGCCGCCCGCTTCGCGGGCAAGCTGAATGGCCAACTGCAAACGCTGGGAGACCGGAGTTGCTGCGATCATGAGAATTGTCCTCACGCAAAGGCGCCAAGACGCAAAGGGGAAAGGATAAAAGATAAGGGATGGGGACAAGAACCGCTACCGCCAATCCCTCATCTCTTATCCCTCTTCCCCCTTTGCGTCTTTGCGCCTTTGCGTGAGGGCGAAACGGGGCTCACGCAAAGGCGCAAGGACGCAAAGGGAAATAATGGACGCAAAATGATCCTCCATCCCTCATCCTGTCCTTTGCGTTTTTGCGTGAGGCTAAAGAACGTTACCTCTGGAAAATCGGCAAATAGTTGTTCGGCACCTGGAGAATCAGGCAGGCCATGGCGGTGGCGAATTCGGGGGAGATGGGGTCGATCCAGGAGCCGTCGGATCGCTGGCGGCCGATCAGATCGTCGCGGATCGCAGGGTACCATCGGCTCCAGGAGTCGCCGCCGGCCTGCCAGAAGGCCAGCGCGGCGTAGTAATGGCCGTAGAAGTAATAGGTTTCCCGGCGAACGACTCCGGGCTGAGGCAGGAATTGCAGGATGTACTGCACCGCTTTGGCGACTTCCGGGCCTTCGTAAATGCCCGCGCTGAACAGTCCCACCACGGCGGCCGCAGAGCGAGGAAACGCACTGTCGCCGCCTTGGGAGAGCTGATACATGAACCCGCCGTCGGGGTTCTGACTCTTCTTGACGTAGCCGACCGCGCGATCGATGGCCTCTCGGGGGACGAACACCCCGGCGTTGCGGGCCGCGCGCAGGGCCATCGTTTGGCAGACGGTGACCGAGATGTCCGCGTCCATGCGCTGGGGGTAATAGCGCCAGCCTCCCTGTTCGTTCTGGCTGGCAACGATGAGCTTGACCGCCTTGGCCAGCTTCTCGCGAATGGCCGGGCGCGGCGACATGCCGTAGCACTCGGCCAAAAAGAGGGTGGCAAACCCGTGGCCGTACATCGGGCCGTGATGTTCAAACGTCGGACTGTTGATATAGCCGCTCTCCTGGGCGTTGGCCAGAACGTAGTCCAGCGCCAGGGCGACTTCCTTGCCATAGCGGCCGCGGCCCGGCGTGCTGCCGCTGGCCATCCAGGCCATGCCGGCCAGCGAGACCACGGCCACGTTGCCGCGGTAGCTGCCCGAGCCGAGCGAGCCGTCCTCGCGCTGTCGGGCCGCCAGGACGGCCAGTCCCCGCTCGATGGCGCGCTCGGCGGCAGGCGTGACCAGCTTGGCCGCCGACTTCTCCGCGTCCTCTGCGCCCTCCGCCGGAATCCCGCCCGCAACGAGCATGGCCGCCAAGCCCAACGCACATCTCACGACCCCTGCCAGCTTGCCTGGCAGGTGAAGTAGATTGGAAGCTATCCTTGCTACAGTTTCATCCCACATCACCATTCAGTCCGCCCCCTTCTCCCCTCTCCCTTCTCCCCTCTCTCCTCCGCCCTCCGCCAATCGTCGAAAGTACGCCTCGATCTCCAGTTCGTACTCCGGGAGGAATTCCTCGGGCGGTTGGAGTTGGAGGATCTCGTCGCGCTCGCGTTCGGGGAGGTCGCCCCACACGCGGCGCAGGAGCGACATACGGCTGCCCGGGGCGCGTTGTCCACCCTGGGGACTTTTGCTCCCGCCGGCCGCTTGCCCGGGGTCGGGCTGGGCGCCCGGCTTCGTTTGCGCGGCAGTCGGGTTTGCTTTGGCTGTTTGCGGCTGCGCGCCCGGCTGGACTTTCTGCCCGGTCTTCTGGGAGGACGACGCTGAGTCGCTTGGGTCTTTTCCGGCTTGTCGAAGGATCTCCTCCAACTCCGCCACGATGCGGCGCTGCAACTGCTGGGTGGCGGGTCCGGAATCGATCTCACCAAGGCGGCGCGCGGATTGGAGCATTTGCTCGACAATCGCCGCAGGGTCAAGCACCCGTTTCGGTTCCACCTTGGGTCCGGGCGGGGACATC
>CAYTJV010000865.1:0-2560 GCA_964438165.1 uncultured Planctomycetaceae bacterium
GCCGGCGCCGGCGCGCAGGCGAACGCCACCTACAGCGGCTCCTCTACCACGCCGGCATCTGCCGGGGCTGGATGCACCGCGGGCGCGCCCACCACTGCCGCGCTCGCGGCGGCGGTTTCGACGGCGACCGCGACGATCACGCGCACGACTCAGGGCACATGCCAGGCGCAGTTCGCGTACACCGTGTCCCAAAACGCTGTCCCGACGGTGAACTTCGCCTCGTTCACCGTGTCTGTCCTGAGCTCCACGTCCAGCTTCTGGGATGGAAGCGTCACCGCGACAGGCGGGGGCACGCTGTACACGGACAACGCGACAACCTCGGCCGGTTCCATCGTGGAGGGCGGGTCGATCAGTGGATCCGTTACCAAGGCGACCGGCCCGGGTACGTGGACTGCGACCGGCGCCACGCCGGCGTCGAGCACGGCTGATTCGCTGACCTTCACCGTCACCGCTCCGGCCGGCGGCGCGGTCACGATCCAGTGGCAGTCGCCCAACGGCTTCTACCATCGGTTTAGCTACACGGTCACCGCGACGCCGCCGCCACCCGGACCCGTTGGTTCCGGCGCGAGCGCCGTCACGACGAGCGGCTTCGGAAACGTGACCCGCGCTGGCAGCTCTGCTGCCGGGACGTTCACGCTCACCGAAGGCGCCGTCACCAATTTCGCCGACGGGACCATCACGGTCACGCCGAACAGCTCTGCCGGCGTCAGCGGCACCGGCACGACGGCCGTCTGGTTCGACCCCGCGTCGACCCCGACTGCCACGGTCACGTCGGGCATCGGCTCGGTCAGCGCCTCGGTCTCGGCCGGCGGCGTGCTCACGATCACGATCAGCGACACGACCGGAAGCCGGATCGACAACTTCACCGTCAGCGGCCTGAAGGTCAAGGCCGGCGCAACCGCCGCGCTCGGTGCCGTTCAGTTCCGCTACACCACGGACGGGCCGAACTTCGGCGTCATCACGACGACGGCGTCCGGGACCCACGCCGCAGACATCAACACCGGTGTCGGGAACGAGACCGTTAGCTACGTGCTCAACGCAGGTAGTCCTGATTTCCAGGTTACGGGGACTGTCTCCGGCGTCGCGAGCAGCAACGTGACGTTCGCGGCTGGCGTCTCGGAGTCTGTGGCGGCTGTTGCCCCGACGGGCAGCGGCACGCTGACAGCCAACTTCTCAACGAACCATCCAGGCGGCACGACGAGCTCAACGCTCACTCAGACCGTCCGGGCTTCGTGGTTCCCGCAGGGTGCCACCGTCGTCGACACGACGGTCCTCGCGGCCCTTACCCCGCCCGCCAACATCGTTCTGCCCGGCGTCAACACCCAGCCGGCGGACAGCCTGAAGGTCACTCTGGGCGACGCCGGGTTCGTTCCGGCGGCGGCCACCCTGACGTTCGCGATCACCACGCCGGGCGTCCAGTTCTCGGCGCTTCCGACCACCGCGGTCACCGGCGGCTTCGCCGTCGGCACGGGGGTCCTGTCCTTCGATCGCACGTCGATCACCTATACGGTGGCGACGGCATCAACGGCGAACGGCGCGACCCTAACCCTCAACGGCATCAATTACGACGTTGCCCTGTCGGCCACGGCCGGCGCGATGATCAACGTCACGCTCACGATCTCTGGCGGCGTCGCGGTCTCCGGCTCGCCGGCGGCCAACGCGCAGATCGCCCAGACGATCATCGGCTCGGGCGCCGTCCCGACGATCATCATCGGCCAGAACGACCAGGCCACCGGCCTCCTCACGATCCGTGAGTCGGCTGCCGGCACGCTCCCCGATGACACGGCCGGCACAACCGACAAGATCGTTGTCTGCACGACCACCAATGAGACCTTCAGCCGCGCGCCGTGGTTCGTCGTGACCGCGGGCGACCTGAAGCTCAACGTCGGTGGCGTCGCTGCGACGCAAGCCAAGGCCACGCTCAGCTCGAGCACCTGTGCGTTCGTCCAGGTGTACAGCGCGAGCACGGTCGCGTCGACCATCGAGGTCCGCGCCGGAGTGGATGCCGCCAACACGGCGCCCAAGCCGAGCGGTCCGAACAACGGCGCGACCGTCAACGTCGGTATCGGGCTGCTCCCCGGCCCGACCCTCGTCCAGGTCAGCATCAGCGCTACCGGGGCCGCAGGGGCTGCCCAGGGTGCTCCGGTCGTGGTCGCCATGCGCGCCCTCGCCGGCAGCCCGATGGTGGCCGCTGTCAGCCAGCCGCTCGTCACGGCGGGCGGCATGAACCAGGCAGCGGGTAACATCACCATCACCGAAGGCTCGGCCCAGAACTTCGTTGGTCCGAGTATCGAGCCGGCGGTCGCTGCCGAGACGATCAGCCTCTGCCTCGTCACCCAGGCACTTACCCAGCAGACCGACGTGTTCTTCGCGAACACGGCCGGTGTGGGCATGCCCGTCGTGACGACGAACAACGGGGTCTCCGGCCTCGTTGCCACGCTCACCTACACGGCCACAGCGTGTGGCCAGAGCGCGCCCGGGTTCCTGATCACGGTCAATAACGGCGCCATCGGGGCGCTGGGCGTGATCACCGTCAGCGGGCTCAAGTACAACGTCAACG
>CAYTJV010000866.1:0-2549 GCA_964438165.1 uncultured Planctomycetaceae bacterium
TGCAGAATGAGGAGCTCCGCCGGGCGCAGGGTGAGCTCGATGCCTCGCGGGCGCGGTATTTCGACCTCTACGATCTGGCGCCGGTGGGCTATTTCACCCTCAGCGAAGAAGGGCTGATCCTGGAGGCTAATCTCACCGCCGCCACCCTGCTGGGCGTGGCACGGGGCAATTTGGTCAAACGGCCGTTGTCCCGCTTTATCTTCCTCGACGACGAGGACATCTACTACCGGCATCGCAAGCATCTCTTTGAAACGCGCGAGCCGCAGGAGTGCGAGTTGCGGATGCTGCGCGCGGACGCCGCCCTTTTCTGGGTGCGGTTGGAAGCGACAGAGGCGCAGGATGCTGACGGCGTGCCCGTGTGCCGAGCCGTGATGAGCGACATCACCGATCGCAAGCGGGCGGAAGCCGAGGTCCAAGTGGCGCAGGAGAAGCTGCTTGCCGAGCAACGGCGCGGGCAGCGCCGCTTGCGGAAGCTCAACCGGGAACTCGAGCGCCGCAACCGGGAGTTGCAGGATTTTGTGCAAGTGGCCTCGCACGACCTCCGCGCCCCGCTGGTGAACATCCGGGGGTTCGGCGACCTGTTGGCGGCGGCCTGCGGCCGGGCCCGGAACGCTGTCGCCCGCATCCAAGACGCAGAGGCCCTCAGGGCCGAGCTTCTGCCGCTGTTGGAAGAAGAGATCCCGGAGTCGCTCGAGTACATCCGCGCCGGCTCGAGTAAGATGGACGCACTGCTCGCGGGACTGCTGAACCTCTCGCGGATCGGCAGCGCTGCCCTGACGATCGAACGACTCGACATGAACCGGATGCTGGCCGAGATCGTCGCGTCGATGAAGTTCTCCTTGGAGCAGGCTGGGGCAACCGTGCAACTCGACGCCTTGCCGCCGTGCTGCGGAGACGCCACCCAGCTCGGCCAGGTCTTCTCCAACCTGCTCGATAATGCACTGAAGTATCTCGACCCGGACAGACCGGGGCTCATCCGCGTGTCTGCACGCCAGAAGCGGAACGAGGTGCTCTACTGCGTGGAAGACAATGGCATCGGGATCGATGCCGAACACCAGGACGCGATTTTCAGGCTTTTCTATCGCCTCAATCCGGATCGAGGTGACGGACAAGGGTTGGGCCTGACCATCGTGCGACGGGTTCTTGACCGGCAGGGCGGAAAGATCCGGTTGGAATCGGCGCCCAACCAGGGGAGCACGTTCTTTGTTTCGCTGCCCTCTAAACCGTTGCCCGAATTCGCGCGCGCCAAACTCCATCGACCATCGGAAACGGAGGTCCGACGATGATAGAAGACACCGTGATCCTGCTGGCCGAAGACGACGACGGGCACGCGACACTGACCCGGATGGCTCTGCGCGAACTCGGCCTGAAGAACCAGATTATTCGATTCAGGGACGGACAGGAAACGCTAGACTTCCTCTGCGGCGCCGGCCGGGGACCTTCACGCGAGGCGGACGGCCACTATCTCCTCCTTCTGGATCTGCGTATGCCCAAGGTCGACGGCATGGCAGTCCTGCGACGGATCAGGCAAGCCGGGCCACTGCGGCGGATGCCGGTCGTTGTCCTGAGCACTACCGACGATCCGCACGAAATCGAAACGTGCAAGAACCTGCACTGTAGCTGCTATATCATCAAGGCTGCCGGGTACGAAGCACTCGCCGCGGCGCTCGAGCAGGTAAGACCTTTCCTTGAGCATCGTCAGACGCCACGGGCGGTCGGCCAAAGCTAGCAATGCTGGCTTTGCTGTCAGCCTATGCGCGGATTCCGCCAAAATTGCCCTTGTACTGGACTTGTCTCTGCACTAAAATGCTTCACAATGTGGGGTAATCCGTAGGAGGCCAATGAGTTTCCGCATTCGGTTCCCCAAGGACTAGACCTCAAACCGAGCGGTAGCTCAGTAGTGGCCTCGCTGAGCTGGAGAATGAATCCAGAGATCGCACCGCGGCTTGCTTTGGGGTCGATTTTCACGGAGGAATGGCCATGCTGGTTCTGTCTCGCAAGCCGGATAGTTCGATCCAGATTGGAGCGGACATCCAGGTAACGATTCTCGGGATACGCGGGAATCAAGTCAAAGTGGGGGTGGAAGCGCCAGCGGCCATCCGTGTTCGGCGCACGGAGTTGCTTCCCGAAGGCCGCGCTAGCCTGGAGTTGCCGGCCTGCGCGGAGGAGCGGTCTGCGGGCAAGAAGCCCCCATTCAAAGTCCTGCTGGTCGAGGACGATCTGGGACATGCCAAGCTGATTTGCGGGGCGTTCTCGGAGTGCCGCCTGCCGAGGCCAATCGACGTGGCCGTTGCCCGAACGGGCGAGCGCGCCGCGGAATCGCTCGGCATGGACGGGGGCCAACACGCGGCTGCCTCACCCTTTGACCTGATCCTCCTTGACTTGTATCTGCCGCGCATGACGGGCCTGGACCTTCTCTTGAAGATTCGCACCGACCCGCTCTCGTATTTGACTCCCGTAGTCATTTTCAGTTCCGCCGACGACGAGGCGGTCGCGGCGAATTGCCTCGATGCGGGGGCCAACGCCTTTGTGAGCAAGGCCAGAGATCC
>CAYTJV010000867.1:0-2547 GCA_964438165.1 uncultured Planctomycetaceae bacterium
TTTCGGCGTGGGAGGGCTTTCGGGAAGGATGGCCGGATCGGGGAACGATCTGCCGTCCGGTGACGGCCGCGTATTGTATGCCCCAGACCAGCGCGATCACGAAGCTCACCGCCGCCGCGCGAATGGCGAGGCTCTCGTTCTGGTGCAGCGTACTCATCCAATACAGCGCTCCGCCGCAGGTCGCCCCAAACAACGCCATGACGAGCTTGCTGCCGCCGGCCCGGGCAAGCAGGCTCCTGGCGTGCCGCTCGATCGCCGCCTTGGCCGAGTAGTTGGCCAATTCCCGCATGGCCGACAGATCGAGTTGCGTCTCCGGCGCGACCGCGCGGGGGGTGAGCTCGGTCAGTTCGGCCGGGGGGGGAATGGCCGTCGTTGGCGTGGGCTCCCCCAAGCCCGCCGAATCGGGCACTCGCTCGTTGCCGGCCGGTTGCGTTGGCTCTGCAGGCTGGGCGCGTGGCGGGGACGCGGACGTGGTCCGCATGCGATTCAGAAGCCGAGCCATGTACTGATCGATCGACTCGTCCTCGTGGCCATGTCCCCCTGACGCCGGCGAAGCCGCCGCGCGGTCCCGAAGGTTCTCCTGCTTCGACCGAGGAGGATCGGCCGGGGCGGCTTGCTCTTCGTCGCACGGGGCGTCGGCCGGGATCTCGAACCCCAGCCGCCGGAGGACTTCGATACTCTGGACGGGTGCTGCGGCTGACGGCTTTTTCGGTTCGGACGGCGCCGGCGACGTGGAATCCGCCGCCGGCTCTCGCGGCTGTTCCGGCGCGGCGGCTTGCCGCCTCTCCCAAAGATCGCGCTCCGCCTGGAACGCCGCTTTCTCGGCTTCGAGCCGCCGCTGGGCGGCGTCCAATTCGGCCCACCGGGCATCGAGTTTCGAGCAGGCCGACGCGCCCTCTTGCTGTTGTCGGCGAAGCTCGATGTGCTTTGCTTCGAGCTCCGCGTGCCGGGCAGCCAAGTCTTTTTGCGCTAGCGTCAGTTCTCGCTGCCGTCCTTCCATGTCGGCCTGACGCGCGTGGATATCCGCTTCCAGGGCCTCCAGGCGCGCTTGCCGCGCATCGAGCTCGGCCCGAAGCGTCCCGCATTCGTGCCGGCGGGCGTGCAGCTCGGCGGAGAGCCGATCCAGTTCGCCGCGGTGCTCGGTCGCCGTCTTCTGGCCCGCCTGTTGGGCCTCCCATTCGGCCTTCACTCGCTCGATCTCCGCTTGTCGGGCCTGCAATTCGGCCTGCCGGTCATCGAGCCGCGTGCGGGCCGCCTCGGCCTCTTCCTGTTGTCGGCAAAATTCGGCCTGCCGCGAATCGAGCCGCGAGCAAGCCGAATCGGCCTCTTTTCGTCGCTTGCCGAACTCCAATTGCCTTGCTTCAAGCTCGTCGTGCCGAGCGTCGATTTTCTCTTGCGCCGCCGTCAGCTCCCGCCGACGTCCTTCCACGTCGGCCTGACGCGCGTGGAACTCCGCCTCCCAGGTCTCCAGGCGCGCATGCCGGGCATCGAGCTCGGTTTTGAGTCTCTCGCTTTCGACCTGTCGGGCCTGTAATTCGGCCTTCCGCGAATCGAGCCGCGAGTAGGCCAGGTCGGCCGCTTCCTGTTGTCTGCGAAGCTCGATCTGTTTCGCTTCGAGCTCTGCGTGTCGGACGTCCAAGTTTTCTTGCGCCGCCGCTAGTTCGCAGCATCGCCCGTCCACGTCGGCCAGGCGCACGTTGAGCTCCGCTTCCAGGGTCTTCAGGCGCGCTTGCCGCCCATCGAGCTCGGCCTGAAGGGTCTCGCACTGGTGCTGCCGGGCGTGCAGTTGAGCCGCCAACTGATCCAGCTCGCTGCGGCGCTCGCTCGCCGTCTTCCGGCCCGCCTGGTGCTCCGCCCGTTGGGCATCGAGCTCGCGGGATGTTTCGTGCGAGAGTCGTTGCTGCTGCTCAAGGGCGCGTCGGTCGCGGAGAAGTGCTTCGCGCTGCCGCTGGAGTTCCCGGCGATCGTCGGCCGTGGGCGCGGGATCGGGCGGCGCCGAGACGCCGGTTTCGAGGACTTCCAGTTCCAGCGGCCCGACGGACAAACGATCGCCCGCCACCAGGGGGGCATCGGAGAAATCGCCGCCGTTCAGTCGCGTATCGGGGGAAAATCGCCGGACAATGGCTCTCCCGCTGCTGCGAATAACCACACAGTGCAGTGGACCGACTCCGCGGGAGCGGATCCGCAGCGTACACGTCGCATCGGAGCCAATCGTGCATTGCGGCGACCGGAGCCGAACCACTTGGGTTTCCCGGTTTGCGGCACGAATTCGGAGCACCAATTCGCCGGTTGCGGCATCTAATCGTGATGGACTTTGGGCGATACCGATCATGAACCCACTGACAACGAAAATTGCACGGCAACCGTGGCGTCCGCGAAGGCGCCCGACGGCTCCGGAAGGCGAAAACGGCGAACCAAAATAAACCTCTTCGGGACTATAGGTTGCGAATGGAGGTGGGGCAAAGGAGTGGATTTCATCGTTGTTCTTAGCGCCTTTGCGTGAGGAAGAAATTGGGCTCACGCAAAGGCGCAAAGACGCAAAGGAAG
>CAYTJV010000868.1:0-2543 GCA_964438165.1 uncultured Planctomycetaceae bacterium
GTAGAATCGCATCCTGGGAGGTTTGCACACCGCAAGCGGACCCGGCAGGGATAGGTGTTTGACAATCCGAAAAAACAGGTGAGAAAGTTGCGGACCAGGCGCGCTTGGAATTGGAATTCCTTCACCGGCTTGCATTCGGATTTCGACCTCCTCATTGCCCCATCGCGTTTCCCTTGGCCAGAATGCAGACGCCGAGGACCAGGATGGCAATGGCGGCGGCAATCCAGCGGATGCTCTGACGGCCCGCCCCCTTCCACTCGCCCGTGCGGAAGCCATGGAGGTTCCCGACGATAATGGCGAACGACATGAACGCAGCGTAGCCCACGGAGACGCCCAGCCTGCCGAGCCGGGGAAAACCGAGGTTGAACAGGTAGATTGCGCCGTTGTGCAGCAAGGCCATCAACAGGGCGACGAGCAAGATCCGACCTGTGCCCGGGCCGGCGAAGTTCTTCCAGGTATTGTTCTTGGTGAGCTGAAAGGCACAGTAGAGACACGAGGAGACGGCTCCTCCGAAGAGAATCACCGCCGTGGTGACGCAGGAGACCTGCCAAGGCTGGCTGTGGAATTGCTCCTTGGCCACCTGGGCAACCGGGCCGGTGTAGCTGGCGGCCACGCCGTAGCACGCGCAGAGGAAGCCCGAGAGGATCGCCAGGATCAGTCCGGCAAGGATCTTGCTTTTCACATCGTCCCCGCCGATCCGCCTATCGCCGTCCTTCCTCAGGCCGAGGTCTTTGAGGATGCCTGCCCGGCCGGCAACCACCACGCCGGCCACGCAGACCGCCACGCCCAGAAGGATCACGCCACCCTGAGCCGTGACGATCCGCTCGCGGTCGTGCAGGACCATGGGCACGACGGCGCCGAAGACGATTTGGGCGCCGTAGTTGAGCGAGTAGGCCAGCGACAACCCGAGCAGTGAGAAACTCATTCCCAAGGTCATCGACCCCGCTCCCCAGAGCAGGCCGAACCCAAGCGGCAGCACCAGGTCCGCCAGACCGGTCCGGGCGTAGATGGCGAAGAAGTCGTCCACCAGCATCGGGCCGACAAGCAACGGCAGGGCGATGGTGATCAGCAAGAAGAACGGCCCCCAAAGATTCTCCCAGGGAGTGTCCTTGGGCACGTACTTGCTCGGCAGGCCGAACGATCCGCCGCACACGGCTCCCAGGAGCAAATAAGCGAACCCGAACACCAGCGATCCCGTGTCCATGATGCTCTTCCTCCCCGAAAGCCATCCCAGTGCCTCCCGCGCCCGACTGCCGCACTCGCAACCGCGAAGGCACTCCTCCGATGTTACCATCCGTCGAGAAGTGCGGAAAGTAGGTTGTCTGTGGCTTAGCGTTGTAGCACCAGGATCGGTTTCGCTCGAAAAACGGCCGCTCGCGCGGTACAATAAGTTCCCGAAGCTTGGGGTCTGGGCCGCAGCGGACCGTGAGTCGCGGGGTCTTGGGAGCCTTGGCATCCCGACGAACGATGCCCTCAAGCGTACCCCCCGAAGCCGCGAAACCGGGTTTCTGTTGACCAAAAAATGGCCATGAAGCGCGTTTGTGTATTCTGCGGTTCGAGTCACGGGTCAAGGCCCGAGTATCGCGAGGCGGCCGAGGAGTTGGTTCGCGTGCTGGCGCGGCGACAGTTGGGAGTGGTGTTCGGCGGCGGCGGGATTGGGCTGATGAACGTGATCGCTGATGCTGCGCTGGCGCTGGGGATCGAGATCATCGGCGTGATCCCCGAGGCCCTGGTGGCCAAGGAGCTGGCCCATGGCGGGCTTTCCGACATGCGGGTCGTTCGCTCGATGCACGAGCGCAAGGCCCTGATGGCGGAGCTAGCCGACGCGTTCGTGGCCCTGCCCGGCGGGTTCGGAACCCTCGAAGAATTCTGCGAAGTGCTCACCTGGGCCCAGCTCGGGCTGCACCGTAAGCCGTGCGGGCTGTTGAACGTGGCCGGCTACTTCGATCCGCTGTTGGCCTTCTTCGACCACGCCCTGGCCGAGCGATTCCTCCGCCCAGAACACCGCGCGATGGTGCTGGTTGACTCCAGCGCCGACCGGCTCCTCGACCGACTGGCCGCCTTTCAGCCGCCGGATCTCGACAAGTGGATCCGGCCCGATGAGACCTGAAGAAAAAGCCACCTTATGCCTATCTCTTTGCCGCTTCGCCCGATGGCTCCTTCAGCGGGGATTGTCGGCTGATAGTCAGGACGTGGTGCAGGAGGTTTTCCGCGCCGTCGCAACGAGCATCGCGCGTTTCGAGCGCGATCGTGCCCAAGGGACTTTCCGCGGCTGGCTGTGGATCATCGCTCGCAAGGACATTACCTCCGGCCACGAACTGCGCGGCGGTCCAGGCGAAGTAGGCTGCCAGTTGTGCCAGCGAGCCGAGCAGCCTCATCGCCTTGCCGTAGCGGCGCTCGAAGAAGTCGACCACCGTGAGGTAGCGGGCCCGCCGCTGAACTAGGTCGCAGCGCAGGGGGTCTCCGGGCCGGCCGGAATCGGAGTTGCCACCGGGAGCACGGCAGCCGAGGACTGCCCAGCCTGCACCTGGTTGCGGCCGAGG
>CAYTJV010000869.1:0-2502 GCA_964438165.1 uncultured Planctomycetaceae bacterium
CACGGGCATGCTCTACGAGCAGAAGGTGCGGCTGATGGATGCGGAAGGGAAGCCCTTCACTTCCACCGCTGCTCTTGAAAACGCTCTGAGTGATTACAAAACCAAGTCGTCCATCATCAGACAGATACTTGTCAGCGGACACGTAAACAAACAGGGTAGAGATATCAATGGATGCACTTCCGTGCCTTGCCTTTACCCCGTGGTGTGGAAAAAGGTTGTAGACGTGCTGGTTCAATTTAATTAGGTGGTCACGATAGTCATCGGGCAGATTGTTCCAATTGACCCACGGCGGATTACCGGCTACATAGTCAACGGGTCCAACAAACAGAGGCGCGAACGCGTTCTTGATAATTCTTGCCCACACACCGTTTTTGTTGGCCTTGTCAAGCTTGACAAGTTCGCTATAGAGGTCGGTATGAAGCGATTCGGCGGTTATTGGCAGCCCTTCATCGCGGCAGCGATCAACGAACTCCTTGGGAGAGTATCCGTTGCGGACGCAAAATTCCAATTGCTCCGCGTACTTCGCAATACTTTCGCGCTGCCCGGCTATCTCGGTCGGAATCAGAAAATTTGTGGCGGCGGTCTTCAGTTCCTTGGCCTTTCCCAACGTCTCGCCGGCAAGAAGCCCGCCATATTCTGACGGCGTGAGGATCGAGTCGCACAGGTAAATGGGGATTTCCACGCTGTCCACGTGCCCAATCAGGTCGCGAATGGCGATCAGGTAGTTGGTCCGGGCGGCCATCACGGCCAGCGGGTTGAGGTCGAAACCGATCACGTTCACCAGAATCTTCCGGCAGAGGTCGTCCTCGCCAAACCGGCAATCCTCCCGGTGCTCGTCGTACCAGCGGCGGATGCGGTTGATGGCCATGACCAGAAAAGTGCCGGACCCGCACGCCGGGTCCAAGAGCCGCTTGTCGGGGTCGCCCTCATAGCCCAACTCATTCAAGACGTGCTCGGCCAGCCAGTCCGGGGTGTAATACTCGCCCAGGTCGTGGCGCACGCTCTTTGGGAAAAGCTGCTGGTAAAGCCTCTTGATCAGGTCGCGGCTGCCGGCGGGGTCTTCCGAAATGGTGCCCGGGTTGTAGTTGTCGAGCCGGGCCACCATGTCGCGGACCAAGTGCTCGATCGGATCGGACCAGACCGCCGTGTACCAGGCGAACAGGCCGCCTTCGAGGAAGTTGGTGATGTTCAGGTGGCGGAAGATGCTGCCGGCCTCCAGGTCCTCCATCTCCGCCTTGAGCTTCTTGCTCGTGGCCGCCTGCATCATTTTCTGGAGCGGAGTCGGAAGCTTGTGGAAAAAGGCCACGATCTCGGAGGCCAGGAGCTTCATGAAGATGGCATAGTAGCTGTGGACCGCGAACAGCAACTCGGCCGGTTTCAGTCCCTTCGCCGGCACGCCGTAAAAGTCGGCCAGCTTCTTGATCTTGTCGGTGGGGTTTTCGACGTCGAAGCCGCAGACCTCGCTGAAGAGGATCTTCCACTGCTGGAAGAAAATCTGCGCCTTGGGGTGGTCGGTTGCGACGATGGCCTCGTAGAGGGCGTGAATGCCATCCTGAGCCAGTTTGCCCTCGGAGCCAAAATCGCCGGCCAGGTACTCAGGCGAGAAGGGTTTCCCCTTCGTGCCAAGGTTGAATAGCGCCCAAAGAAAGCGCTCGGACGAATACCGGTTGACCTCGACGGGGTCTTGGACCTGCCACTTGTCGTCGCGGAATCGGACGAAGATGAAATGGTTGCCGTCCAGGCCCACGCCGAACAGGGTGTTGAGCGGTTGCCGGTGTTCGGTCCGCATGTCGTAGAACCGCTTCTTGATCTGGGCAACAACCTTCTTACTGCCCGGCGATTCGGCCTTCGGTCCGATCCGGTCGCCGGGGCTGGCGGGGTTCTTGTACTCGATGATCACGCAGTTGTAGACCGAATCGATCCGACCACTGGCTACGGTAAACTCGTGCTTCCCTTTCAGTTCGATCCCGGCTTCCTTCTGGATGAAGGCAAGCTGCTTCTCGGCTTCGATGCGGATTTCCTCCTCCTTGTCGGCCATCGCGGCTGCGGCCCTGATCTGGTCCGCGAACTCGGCCGCTTTGCGGGAAATCAAGTCATCGAGCGATTGGATTCTCGGCATGTTCTGGTCCTTGCACTGACCGGCGGCAAATATCGGCTTCGTTCGGCATCCCAGCCCGTGCCGTGGGAGGCGAATGTCTCTAAAACAAACCGCGGCGGGATACCCCAACGGACGGATAGGATACCACGGAAATGGGCAACCGTCCAGAAGTGCAGCGGATCGGCTCTGTCGAAAGCAGGCGCTCCAAAGACGGAATTCCTCCACGGCGCTCGCGCTCGGCGCAGGTCTCCCGACCTCGTCGGACGCCCGACCGCAGGTCTCCCTCGTTGCTGGAGACCTTCGGTCAATCGAAGTGCAGAGGTCAGGAGACACGCGCAAGGCCAGCGGGATCGCCTTCCAGCGGAGCGAGGTCCGGCCGGCCATGGTCCGCGACGGGCTCTCGA
>CAYTJV010000870.1:0-2467 GCA_964438165.1 uncultured Planctomycetaceae bacterium
TTCGGATGTTTCAGTCGGACTTAAGGCACATTGTGGGTGTCGCCGGGGTTTTCGGGTTCGTCGTTCACGAACAAACGCGGGAAGCCGCCAAACAGTTTTGAAGGGAATTTCAGCACCCGGGGTAGGTACTCGGCGACGCCCAACCGCTGGGCCGTTTCCAGCACTTCCGCTGGCAAGCTGGCTACTGCCGGCGACGTGAGCAGCGGCGTCGCGTAAATGGGACCCGTGACTTCAGTGGACACAGCGGGCCTTTCGTGGATACGTGGAACGCGAATTGTCACCTTAACGATTATGGTAGCGAGGAAATCATGGACCTGCAAGGCAGCGGAGGACATTATCCCCTTTTCGCCTGACGGCGCACGTCGAGATACACGGCCGCGAGGATCACCATGCCTTTGACCATGTATTGGAAGGAGTAATGAACGCCGGCCTGGTTGAGGCCCTTGTCGAGGATCCCGATGATGATCGCGCCGATGAGCGTCCCGCCCATGGTGCCGATGCCGCCGGTGAAGCTCGTCCCGCCCACCACCGCCGCGGCGATGGCGTTCAGCTCGAAGCCCACGCCCGAGGCCGGCTCGGCCGAGTAGAGCTGCGAGGCGTGGATCATGCCGGCCACTCCGGTCAGCAGCGAGCAAATCACGTAGACGGCCACCTCGCGCCGCACCAGGGGGATGCCCGTGTAGCGGGCCGCCTCGCGGTTGCCGCCGATGGCGTAGAGGTGCTGGCCGAAGCGGGTCCGGTGGAGCAGCATGGCGGCCAGGAGAAACAGCACGCCCATCACCACCACGGGGATCGGCACCGTGCCGGCCACGCGACCGTTGCCCAAGGCGAGAAATGCCGTCTGGTGATCGGGAACGTGCATTGGCCGGCCTTCGTTGAAACGCAGGGCGGCGCCCCGGGCGACCCACATCGTGGCCAGGGTAATAATGAACGGCGGCATTCGCGTGGTCGCCGCACACAGGCCGTTGAACGTGCCGAACAACGCCGCCACGCCCAGGCCCGCCGCCATGGCCATGACCAGGCGCCCCGCACCTTGCGCCTCCATCCCGCCAACTCCGAGCAGGTAGACGGTGGTCGTCCCCACCAGGGCCACCAACGCCCCCACGGAAAGATCGATGCCGCCGATCAGGATCGTCAGCGTCATGCCCAATGCCAGGATGGCGTTGACCGAGATCTGTTGGGCGATGTCCAACTGGTTCTCGAAATCCCAGAATCGAGGAATCCCGCTCCAGACGCCGGGCAGTCCGAAGCGAAACAACATTTGCAAGATCATGATCGCCACCAGCAGGGGCAGCAGACGTTTACCGGCTCTCATCGTGTTTCCGCTCCCGTGAGTTCCGCGATCGCCGATTCCAGCGTGATTTCCCCAGCGGGGGCCGTGCGGAGGATGCGGCCGTCGCGCACCAGGGCCACGCGGTGCGACATGTTAAGCACCTCGGCCAGGTCGGAGGAAATGAGCACCACCGCCATCCCGGCCTCGACCAGGGAACCGATGATGGCGAACATCTCTTCGCGGGCGCCGACGTCGACGCCGCGGGTCGGCTCGTCGAGGATGAGCACTTTGGGGTGGCGCTGCATCCAGCGGGCCACGAGGGTCTTCTGCTGGTTGCCGCCCGACAAATGGCCTACGCACTGCTCCGGCTCGGCGGCCCGGATGCCGAACTCGCGGATCGCCCGCTCGACAATCTCCCGTCGTCTCCGCCAATTCGGCACGCAGGCCGTGATCCACTCCCGGACCCAGGGCAGCGCCAGGTTGAAGGCCACTGACTGGATCATCACGAGCCCTTCGCGCTTGCGGTCCTCGGGCACCAGCACGATGCCGGCATTCAGGGCATCGCGCGGTTCGGCGATGCGCAGCAGGCGGCCGTCGACGCGGATCTCGCCGCGTTGGATCGGGTCGATGCCGAACAGCAGCTTGGCGATCTCCGTGCGCCCGGAGCCAACCAGCCCGGCCAGCCCGAGCACCTCGCCATAACGCACCGAGAAACTCACCCCGAAGGTCCTTTCTCCCCGAAGGTCGCGGATTTCGAGGGCGATCTGGCCGGCTCGGGCGGGCGGGCGATGGAAGTGATCGACGATGTCGCGTCCCACCATCCACCGCACCAGCTCCCGCTGGTGTACCGCCGCCGCGTCCTGCGTGCCGATGGCCCGGCCGTCGCGGAGCACCGTGATCCGATCGGCCAGGCGTAAGATCTCTTCCAGGCGGTGCGAAATGTAGACGATTCCCACGCCCTGGTCGCGCAGCCGCCGCAGGGTGGCAAACAGGGCGTCGGTCTCCGCGTCGGACAGCGAGCTCGTGGGCTCGTCGAGAACCACGATCCTGGCCTGGCTGGAGAGTGCCCGGGCAATCTCCACAAGCTGCTGGTGGGCCACGCTCAACTCGGAGACCACTGTGGCCACCGACCGCGGAAAAAAAGGGGACAGTCCCAATAGTGTTCGGCTCGAGGTTTGCTCTAAGGTCTGGGTA
>CAYTJV010000871.1:0-2458 GCA_964438165.1 uncultured Planctomycetaceae bacterium
TCACCGAGAAGCGTCGCCGGGCCACGCAGCAGGCGGGCGAGATCGCCGGATTGAAAGTCATCGGCACGCTCAACGAGCCGATGGCCGCGGCCTTGGCCTACGGCCTGCACCACACGCCAAGCGAGCAGATCGTGGTGATTTACGACCTCGGGGGCGGCACGTTCGACGTGACCGTGGTCCGCACCTCCCCCAACGAAATCGAGGAATTGGCCACTAGCGGCAACCGTCGCCTCGGCGGCCGGGATTGGGACCAGGTGCTGGTGGACCACGTGGCCGACGACTTCCGCAAGGCCCGCGGCGTCGACCTCCGCGCCGATGCCCAGGCCATGCAGGACCTGCTGCTCCAGTGCGAGCGGGCCAAGCGGCGGCTGGGCCGGATGCAGAAAACCGCGGTCCGGGTCCAGTCGCGCGGACACGACCACCAGGTGGAAATCACCCGCAAGCAATTCGAGCTTATGACCGCCCATCTACTCCAGTCCACCCGCCTGACCACGGAAACGGCCGTGGCCGACGCCCGGCTCGCCTGGGAAAAGATCTCCCGGGTGTTGCTGGTGGGCGGATCGACCCAGATGCCCGCCGTGCGCGAGATGATCCAGAAGCTCAGCGGCAAACCTCCCGATACCAACATCAATCCGGTGCTCGCCGTGGCCTTGGGCGCCGCGACGTACGGGTATCTGCTGGAAACGGGCCGGGGACTGCGGGCGATTCCCCGGCAAGTCGACCCGCAGGAGGAACAGGACCTTGCCGGCTTTGAGCTCGGCACGGCCGAACTTCCGGCCGCGAAGGTCCAGCCGGCCATGCCTGTGGTGCGTTTCGTCACGGCCCACGGCGTGGGATTGAAGATCCGCACCGGCAGCGAGTGGAAGAACAAGGTCTTGATTCCCAAGAACACGCGCGTGCCGGCCAATGTGACCCAGCGCTTCCGCACCCGGGCCACCGGGACCCGCGGGCAGCAGATCAAAATCGACATCACGCAGGGCGACACGGAAGACCTGGCCGTGGCCGAATTGCTGGGCACGGGCAAGATTGAAGGGCTCCCGTCCAATGAGCCGGAAGGGCGGCCCGTGGACGTGACCATGCAATTCGACGACCAGGGGAGGCTTCGCGTGCGCGCGGTGTACGTGCTGACCGGGCACCAGATGCAGATGTCGCTGGACATCCCCGGCGGACTCCGCTCGGAAGAGGTCGCCGAGCACCGCAAGTTCATGCAAGACAGCGGGTTCCTCCAGCCGGTCGACGCGCAGGAGCTGATCCGCGCCATGGACGCCGAGGCCATCGATTCCGCCGAGCAGACGCACGATTACGAGCAGCTCCACACCGTCGACGAGTTGTTCCAGGCCCTGGGAATCGATCCCCCAAAGGTCGAACAACCTGCCCCGGCCCGGGCATCCGCCAGGTCGAAAACCGACCTCGACGACGACCTGCCGCTATTGGAGCCCGTGGACTAGACGGAATTGGGGTTTCGCGTGGGAGCCCCGCCGGCCCTGTGCCGGTGGTGCTCGGGTTTGGCAACTAATACGTGACCCCGGTGAGGAGCAAGAGCCCACCGGCCCTGTGCCGGTGGTGAATCGCTTTGACAACTCGGCCCGTGATCTCAGTGAACACCCATCGGTACGTAGTTTCCAAACCTGTTCCCACCGGCACGGGGCCGGTGGGGACGATGGGTTGGCCGCGTCGGCCGTAGTCGTCAAACCCGTCAACCACCGGCACGGGGCCGGGTGGGGAAAAGCCTGAAGTGGCGATGTCTTATTCGAATCACCGAACGTCATTTGGAAAGTCGTGACTGAGACCATTGTCGACTGGCTAGAGCGCGACCGAGAGCCGGCGGATCTCTACGAGCTGCTCGGGGAGCTGCGGTTCGAGCCGAGCCGCCAACGGCTTCTGGCCGCGGTCCGCGCGCACTACGCGAGGCTGCTCCCTTACGAGAGCCACGCTGACCCGGACATGGCGCGGCGGGCCACGGAGTTTCTGCGGCGTCTGGCCGCGGCCGATGGCACGCTCCGCGATCTCGCCCAACTGCGGGCCCATCATCGTGCGATCTTGGAGAGCCTCCGCGCCGCATACTTCCAGGCCGGGGCTGCGCGGTTCTCGACGACGGAACTTGCCGACTGGCTCAGCCGGCAATCGGTCCATCCGCAGCGCGTCCCGGCGGTGGCGCGGATGCTCGCCGGACCCCAGGAAGAGACCCAGTCGACTGCCATGGCGGCGACGCAGCGGCTCAATGTCCCCTCTCCGAAAGATTCCCCCGAAGAATTCTGCCTGGAGGAGCTACAGCCGCAAACTTCCGAAGTCTTGGAGACTTCGGAAGTTTTGGGGATAGAATCTAAGGGGTCGGGAGTCTTTTTCCATGTCGGCGGGGAAGCTCCTCCATGCGCGGAAGCCTCCGACGCCGACATGGAAAAAGACTCCCGACCCAATAGTGTTCGGCTCGAGGTTTGCTCTAAGGTCTGGGTATAGC
>CAYTJV010000872.1:0-2454 GCA_964438165.1 uncultured Planctomycetaceae bacterium
ACGGAGATCGACACGTCGGCTGCCGGCTACCGAGCCGACACGGCCACGGAGAGTTGGAGCCCGCCGCCCAAGGCCGAGCATACGGATACGCCAATCCCTGCCCAGATCGATCGTTATCGCATCGTAAAGCAGCTCGGCGAGGGGGGCTTCGGGACGGTCTTGCTGGGACATCACGACCAACTGGACCGGGCTGTAGCCGTTAAGATCCCGCGCGCCGAGCGTTTTTCCGGTCCGGAGGATTTCCAGCATTTCCTCGACGAGGCCCGCACGCTGGCCCGCCTGAGACATCCGGGAATCGTCTCGGTGTACGATGCCGGCCAACTGCCCGACGGCCGTGCCTTCGTCGTCATGGAGTACGTGAGCGACCAGTCGCTGAGCAATCGTCTGAAGAAAGATCGGCTGTCACAGGCCGAGTCGACACGGCTCGTGGCCGCAGTGGCCGACGCCATCCAATTCGCCCACCAAAACGATCTCGTGCATCGGGATCTTAAGCCCGCGAACATCCTCCTTGACGAGCGCGGCGAGCCGCGCGTGGCCGATTTCGGACTCGCGCTCGATGAGCGTTCACAACTGGAGCGAGCCGGGGAAGTGGCCGGCACGCTTTCGTATATGTCGCCCGAGCAGCTCCGCGGCGAAAGCGATCGACTGGACGGAAGGAGCGACATCTGGAGTCTGGGCGTCATCTTCTACGAGCTCTTGACCGGACATCGACCGTTCATCGGCACGCGGCGGCAGGTGTACGAGGGGATTCTCGGGCGGGAGCCCCGGCCTCTGCGCCAGCGCGACAACACGATCCCCGCCGGACTCGAACGGATTTGCCTGAAGTGCCTGGAAAAGGACCCTGCCCACCGCTATCCCAGCGCTGCCGATCTGGCCGCCGACCTCCGCCGCTGGGAACGGCGCGGCGAGCGTCGCACGACCTGGTCGATGTTGCTGATCGGTTTGGCAGTTGTGGCTTTGAGCGTGGCCGTGGTGGCTCTGACCATGATCATCGCGGGACGCCGCCACAGCCAGCCCGAGGACGGTGGTCCCTCTGAAGTGGCATACCGCGACACTCAGAAGCAATGGGAAGAGCTTCGGGCCTTACGAAGCGAATTGGATCGCCTTCGCACCGAACGCCGGGAGGGTCTTGGCCGGCGGCGTTCGGAGCCGAGAGCCGCGCCGAGTGCCGATCCCAAGCGTCCCACCACCGAGTTCCGTCTGCCGGAGGCGTTTGCCGAACTGGACGGCGCGATCCGCGATGCCCGTGCGGCAAGAGATGAGAAGAAGGAGTACAGCCTGCTCCTCCGCGCCACCAATGAGCTGGTCGACGCCGGACAGTTCGAGGCGGCCGAGGCGGCCGGACGCAGGATGGTCGAGTTGTCGGGCAATGACCTGAGCCGCCGGCCGATCGCGCTGGGGCAACTTGGCCTGGCTCAGTATCGCGGGGGCAACGCCGAAGAAGCGATCCGCAACCTGGAAGACGCGGCCCGGGCGTACCGCCAACTCTACGAGAAGCTCGGGCGGATGCCGCCGAGCAAGCAATCCGAAGAGTTCCTGTCCCATATGGCCCGTTTGCTCGGCATCGTCCTGACGCGGATCGGCAACGCGAACAAGTCGATCGACAACTTCCAGAACGCCCAGGCGGCTTACGAAGAAGGCTTGCTGGTGCTGCGGCGCCACGATCGGAAGAAGGAATTGGTCACCCTGATCATGAGTTATGGAGGCATGGAAAGCCAGCGCGCCAACTACGGGCCGGCGATCTCCCTGCTGCAACAAGGGCTGGATTTGGCGAAGGCCACAAAGGACCAGGTCAGCGAAGCCGAGTTGCTCGTGAATCTCGGCAATGCCGAATCCCGCAGTGGGAATCAAAAAGCGGCGTTAGCCGATTACCAAGCGGCCTACAAGCTCCTCCCGCCCGATGCTCCCTACGAGTCGCGGGCGAGCCTGTTGTTCAACTGGACCATGTCCCTGGCTGAATCGCAGCAATGGCCCGAGGCACGCCAGCGCCTGGAACAGTTGCGGCAGATCGTGCGCCCGGGCGACGACCAGTACCGCCGTGTCTTCGAGTTGTTCGACGGCCTCTCCGGTCCCAAGAGGAGCAGCGCAACGGTCGCCGTTACACCGCGCCCTGGGGAAGACGTAAGGGAAGAGAAAAAGGAACGTGACTGACCTGCGCGAGCCCTCTGTGGCCGACGGATCGTCCCCATGCCGGTCGGCAAGTCTCGCAATGCCGGGTCTCCCCCCGAAAAAACCCGGATTGTTCGCAGAAAAGCGTTCACCACCTTATAGGGGCATCTGTTCCTCCATAATCATGAAATCCCCCCCAGAAAAAGCTTGTAGTCCTTGGGGTGCATTACCCAGGTCTTTCAAGCTAGCATTGGTAGCGAAATGGCCACCGGAATGTCGAGAATGCCCCAAAATTAGGGGTTTCGATGATTTGTCGCGAAGTTCGCAACGGTTTGGGGCTGGGAA
>CAYTJV010000873.1:0-2450 GCA_964438165.1 uncultured Planctomycetaceae bacterium
ACCCGTCGCCGGCCAGGTCGCCCAGGCCTTGGAACATCGCAGCCGAAGCCTGCCCCGGCCCACCCAGCAGCACGGCCCACACGGCCGCCAAGAGACACGGCCCGCCCACCCGGACCATCCGTCCGAAACGAGCACGGAGACAACCTGACTTCATCGCAACGCTCCTTTCCAAGTGTCAAACGTCCGCTGAACAAATCCAACATGTTGGACCCAACTTGCCTCCCGCGTAACACTTTAGCGGTCTGGCGTAGGACGGCCTTTCCAGGCCGTCCTACGGCTGCTTCGCCATTCGGCTAGAAGAAATGAGGCTCTCCAGAGCACCGCCATCGCAGCGCACACCCTTTCCCCGGGGCTCGTGAAATGAGGCGGAAGAAGCTGCTTTGCACTGCTGCCGCCACCAGCCTTCAAATACTTCCCGTGGAGTAGTAAGCGTGAATCGCGGGCGAACGCTACGCGCGAAGTAGAAGTTTTCTTCGCGGCGGAGGGGCGCGATTTGGGGGGGAACGCCATTCCGAGATCCTCGCCTGCTTTCGCGACCAAGCCGTAACCGCTGTCTACCCAAGCGGTTGCGCATCGAGTCCGTTGCGAATCCATCTAGGGGGGGATATAGGCGGCCGGCCTGTTCGTTCTTGCCGCCAAGTTCTGTAGAATTGGCGCCTTAGTGCGTAGCGCTTTCCAGAGGATTCCGCTAACTAATTGGGCAATTTCGATGGTCGAGGAGACGCACGAGGATGCGGATGTCGGCAGAGAAATCGAGCCCTTCCGTGAGTACCTGGCCTTGCTGGCGCGTCTGCGGCTTGGCGGCCTGTTGCAGGGGAAGATCGATTTGTCCGGCGTGGTGCAGCAGACTCTTTGGGAGGCTTCTCGGGAACTGGAGCGGCGGTCGGTGCCGAGTGAACAGCGGCACGCTTGGCTCCGGCAGATCCTTGCCAACAACCTGGCGGACGAGATCCGCCACGCCCGCGCTGCCGCGCGCGACTGTGCCCGGGAACAGTCGATTGAACAGATCCTTCAGGAGTCGTCAGCGCGCCTGGAGAACTGGTTGGCGGCGGAGCAGTCGTCGCCGAGCGAGCGGGCCATTCGGAACGAGCAGTTGCTCGGCCTTGCCGAGGCGCTTGCCCAGTTGCCTGAGGACCAACGTATGGCGGTGGAGCTGCACCATCTTGGCGGGGCGCCTGTGGCCGAAGTCGCCGCCACGATGCAACGCAGCCCGGGAGCGGTTGGGCAACTACTGGTTCGCGGGCTCAAGCGATTGCGGACCCTGCTGAAGGCCGGGGAGCACGACGAATGAGCGTCGAAGACGATTCTTTGTCCGAGCAAGAACGGCGACTGGGGGAGATTGTTTTTGCATACCTTCAAGCGGTGGAACAGGGCCAATGCCCGTGCCGACGCGAGACCCTGGCTGGACATCCGGAGTTTGCCGCCGAATTGCAGGAGTTCTTCGCCGACCGGGACCGCCTGGTTCGGATCACCGCCCCGTTACGTTTGGCGGCGCGCGAGACCCCAGTTGCCCAAGCGGATACGGCGAACGAGTGTACCCTGGGATACCAGGGCGCGGTGACTCAAAACGGTGCGTCGGCTTTTCCTCCGCGCTTATTTGGGGGCTACGAACTATTGAAAGAGTTGGGACGCGGCGGGATGGGCGTGGTGTACAAGGCCCGCCAAACGAGCCTCCATCGTTTGGTGGCGCTGAAGATGATCCGGCCCGACCGGCTGCCGTCCCCGGCCGACGCGTCGCGGTTCCGCCAGGAGACTGCGGCGGTCGCCTTGCTCGATCATCCGAACATTGCTTCACTCTATGAGGTGGGCGAACACGAGGGTCGACACTATTACACGATGCGACTGATCGAAGGGGGTGGGCTGGACAGAAACCTGGACCGCTTCCGCGACGACCCGCGCGCCGCCGCGCAGTTGCTGGCCGTGATCGCCGGGGCGGTGTGTCACGCCCATCGTCGGGGGATCCTCCACCGCGACCTGAAGCCGTCCAACATCCTACTGGACGCCGAAGGGCGGCCGTACATCACCGACTTCGGGCTCGCCAAGCAGTTGGAAGCGGATTTCAATTTGACCGAAACAGGCCAACTCTTGGGCACCCCGCCTTACATGGCCCCGGAGCAGATCCGCGGCAGCGCGACGAACCTGACGGCCGCCGCCGACATCTACGGTCTGGGGGCCCTGCTTTACACGCTGCTGACCGGCCAACCCCCGTTTCACGGAACGACGATCCTCGATACCTTGAAACAGATCGCCGAGCAGCAGCCGTCGCCTCCCAGCCTGACCAATCGCCGCGTGGATCGCGACGTGCAGACGATCTGCCTGAAGTGCCTCGAAAAGGAGCCGCACAAACGGTACTCCTGCGCCGGCGAACTCCGCGAAGATCTCCAGCGATGGCTTGCCGGCGAGCCGATCCGGGCGCGGCGGATCAGCCGGGCCGAGAAGGCGCTGCGATG
>CAYTJV010000874.1:0-2436 GCA_964438165.1 uncultured Planctomycetaceae bacterium
GGCTTCCCATTTCGTGCTCAACTCCTCCCCAGGGCGTTGCCCTGGGCTGTCGTATGACGCCCCTTCGGGGCTGAGGAAGGCCGCCAGACGCCAAATCGCCTGGAACAAGACCGGTATACGGACGGCAGCTCTCAATCGCCGATTTTCCACCTCCCCAGATCCATCCGTCATATCCGTGACATCCGTGTAATCCGTGGTTTCCTGCCTTTCGTCACGATCGCCGCAGCGGAGGTTGCCCCCGTGAGCAAGAGCCGATCGAAAATTGCCCGCATGAGGGCCGCCCTCGCCCATCGGGAGGGGGACCGAGTCCCGGTCGGCGAGTTCTTCTGGACCGGCTTCTTGAAGCAGTATCACAAGAAGTTCGGCGCAGGCTTCGATCCTTATCGCCACTTTGACCTCGATTACATTGTGGTCACGCCGAACCTCGATCCTCGGATCCAGCCGTTCGAGATCCTCCACAAGTCGGGCGAGGAGATCGTGGTCAAGACCGGCTTTGGCGCGACGATCCGCCGCAGCGGCGAGATTCCCATGCCGCGCTACGAGACCTTCTCGGTCACACAGCCGGAGCAAATGGCCGACTTCGCCTTCGATCCGCCCGACGACCCGCGGCGGTACTTCAGCGGCGGGGACGATCAGATCAACGGCGTGGGCGATGCCCTGGCCCGCGACCTTCCCCCGTGGGAGGAGCGAGTGAATGCCTACGTCGACGACTTCGCCGTGTTCGGCTCCGTGTGCGAGCCCTACGAATACCTGTGGCGGTGCATCGGCTCGGAGAATTCCTTGGTTTGGCTCTCCACGCACCGGCAAGAGCTGGAGGCGTTTATTGACCGGATCGGCGGCTTCATGCTCACGTTGGCCGAGGCCCAGATCGCCGCCGGCAAAGGACGGCTGGCGGGCATGTACATCTGGGGCGACGTGGCCTATGTGAAGGGAATGCTCTTCGGCGCACCGCGCTGGCGCGAGCTCTTCAAGCCGCACGTCAAGGCCCTGATCGACCTCTTCCACCGGCACAACCTGATGGTCATCTACCATGGCTGCGGCAATGCCCGCGACATCTTCGACGACCTGGTCGAGCTCGGCCTGGACGCCTACAACCCGCTGGAAGCCAAGGCCGGGCTCGACGCGGTGGAGCTCAAGAAGAAGTACGCCGGCCGACTGGCCTTCGTGGGCAACGTCGACGTCCGCGTGCTGGAGCAAGGCGACCCGGAGGCGATTCGCCAGATGGTCCGCTACAAGCTCCAGGCGGCCCGCGGCGGCGGCTGGGTCTTTCAGTCCGACCACTCCGTCCCCGCCGACGTCAGGCCGGAAAGCTATGAGCTGGCCCTCGCCACGCTGCGGGAACTGGGGACGTACCCCTTGGCGCTGGCAAAGTAGTAGGCACACTCCGTGTGCCGTAACCGGCGGACGGCACACGGAGTGTGCCTGCTACTAGAATGCGGCTCAGGCCGCCGGGACAGGGCCGGCGGCCACGAGCCTCTTGCGCCGCGAATCGACGACCAGATTCAGGCCTTCCAAGGTGCGGGCCCCCAGCAGCAACAAGTCGCCCTTCTCGGCAAACACGACTTCATCGACGGTAAAATGCTCGCCGACCCTGACAATGGCAAAGCCGACGCTCCGCGTCACGCGCTGGCCATTGGCCAGGATGAAGGGCACATCCTTCTTCTCCCGTTTGAGTCCGATCTTCTCCAGGGTCGTTTCCGGAATCCAGGTGCACTCGCTCCCGGTATCGACCAAAACCTTGGCCACCGTTGCCGAGCGATGCCGATGCGCGGTGTTCTCAATCTTGCAGGAAACGTGGAAAGTGCCCATGGCAATCCCGCAACGGTTTTCCGTGCGGTCGTAGGGCAAGCTGCCAGCTTGCCCGTGGGCAGGACCAGGGCAAGCTGGCAGCTTGCCCTACGATTGTGGCCTTTCTCTACTTCTAGGCGGCGGGCCGCCCCCTGTCAATCCCCTGGTTGCGGCCGAGGGCCCGTTTGTGATACTCTTTGGTGTGATACTTTCTGGCATCGTTCAGATGCCGCAGGACGCATCGGGATCATGGTCAAGAGGAGCGATAAGGAATTGTCTCGCATCAACACTGTCCAGAACGAGGACTGTATTGCCGGGTTGAAGAAGCGCGGGGAGGGGAGCGTCGATCTGGCGTTTGCCGACCCGCCGTTCAACATCGGCTACGACTACGACGTGTACGAAGACCGCCTCGAGCGCGATCGTTACCTGGCCTGGAGCCGGCAGTGGACGGCCGAGGTGGTTCGCGTGCTCAAGCCCAACGGCACGTTCTGGCTGGCGATTGGGGACGAGTACGCGGCCGAGTTGAAGGTCATGCTCCAGGAAGTGCATGGTCTGACGTGCCGCAGTTGGGTCGTATGGTACTACACGTTCGGGGTGAACTGCAAGTACAAGTTCACCCGCAGCCATGCCCACCTCTTCTATTTCGTG
>CAYTJV010000875.1:0-2427 GCA_964438165.1 uncultured Planctomycetaceae bacterium
AGTCGTAGCTACAGCCGTCCCGCGCATCGCCCGAGAACTGGTTGCCGAAGGCCAATCCCCCTTGCCGGAGATCACCGAGACGGTTGGCCGCCTGGTTGCCGTCACGACCGATCCAGCCCGGTTGGGGGCGTGCGACCTGGTACTGGAGTCGATCGTGGAGGCCATCGCGGCCAAGCAGCAGCTCTACTCCCGGCTGGAGCCCCACCTGACGGCCGGAGCGCTGCTGGCGTCGAACACCTCCACGATCCCCATTGCTCGTCTGGCCCAGAAACTCCAGACGCCGGGCCGATTCCTGGGACTCCACTTCTTCCATCCGGTCGACCGGCGCCCCCTGGTCGAGATCGTCCGCGGCCTTCAGACCGAACAGCACGCGATTGCCGCCGCCGTGGCCTACGCCAAGGCAATCGGCAAGGTGCCTATCGTGGTCAACGACGGCCCCGGTTTCCTGGTCAACCGGCTGTTGATGCCCTACCTTGCCGAGGCCTTGGAATTGCTGTTGGAAGGAGTCGCGATCCGGGAAATCGAACGGGCGGCCACCGAGTTCGGAATGGCCATGGGGCCTTTGCGGCTGATGGATGAAATCGGCCTGGACACGGTGCTCCTGGGCGGGCGCGTGCTCTGGGAGGCGTTTCCCGAGCGGATCGTGGCGTCGCCGCTCTTGGTGGCGATGTATAAGGCGGGCAGGCTGGGCCGGAAGACGGGGGCGGGTTTTCTCGCCTATGCCTCGGGGCAGGATCCCGGTCCATGGGCGGATCCGGCCCCCGGCGTCAACGATTTGATTGCCGCCTGGGCTCGGCCGCCGGTGCCCATTGCTCCTGGCCAAATCGTCAGCCGGCTGCTCCTCCCCATGGTGTTGGAGGCCACTCGGATCCTCGAAGAGCGCATGGTCGACGGTCCGCGCTCGATCGATCTGGCGGTCAACCTCGGACTCGGCTTCCCCGCGGCCCGTGGCGGATTGCTCGGCTGGGCCGACTCGCTCGGGGCGCGGCGGATTATGGCCGTGCTCGAAGGGCTGGCGGATCGCGGACCGCGCTTCCGCCCCACGCCGCTGTTGGTGGAAATGGCCCGCAATCGCCGCGGCTTCTACGCCCGCGCCGCTTGACGCCGCCCGGCGGACGCCGACAATACATTGTTTGCCGGTTTCCGTCCCCTTGCCTCCGATCCGTCAAGCTATGTCCAAGTTCTCCGTCATCCTGCCTGCCGCCGGCCGCAGCAGCCGGTTCGCCGACAAGCACTACAAGAAACCGTTCGCCCCGTTGGACAACCGCGCGGTGTGGATGCACTCCGCCGAACGGTTCATCAACCGCAGCGACGTGATTCAGACCATCCTCCTGATCTCGCCCGACGACCAGGAGTACTTCAACTTCAAGTTCGCTGCGAACGCGGCGATCCTGGGCATCGAGGTGGTGCATGGGGGGGCGGAGCGGTCCGACTCGGTCGCCAACGCCCTGAAGAAGGTGAAACCGGAGGCCGATTTCATCTGCGTACACGACGCGGCCCGGCCCTGCATCGCCAACGAGTGGATCGACCGGATCTTCCACGCCGCCGAACAGAGCGGCGCCGCCATCTTTGCGGTTCCCGTTTCGGGGACGCTCAAGCGCGTGGGCAAGGACATGAAGATCGCCGAGACCGTGTCCCGGTCCGCGCTTTGGGAGGCCCAGACGCCTCAGGTCTTTCGCCGCGAGCTGCTCCTGGAGGCTTACGCCAAGCGAGGCAGTTTCCAGCCCACCGACGACGCTCAACTGGTGGAACGGCTCGGCAAACCGGTGACCATCGTGCCCGGCTCTCCGATCAACCTGAAGATCGCCACGAGGGAGGACCTCCGCCTGGCCGAGCACGCCCTCAAGGCCCTCCCCAAGCCCAAGATCTTCGGGCCGGCGCATCCGTTTGCCGACGACGACATGTGGCGGTGATTCCCATGCTCTACTCCGAGCTCCGCTGGCGCGGAATGATCCACCAGACGACGGACGACGCCAACTTGCCGGCGTGGCTGATGGAGAAGCCGCGGACCGTGTACGTGGGCTTTGATCCGACCGCCGACAGCCTGCACGTAGGGCACCTCGTGGCCCTGATGGTCCTGCGGCGATTTCAGAAGGCGGGCCACCGGCCGATCGCCCTGGTCGGCGGAGCCACCGGGATGATCGGCGATCCGAGCGGCAAGAGCGAGGAGCGGAACCTGCTTTCGCTCGACGTGCTCCGCGCCAATGTCGCCCAGATCGAAAAGCAACTGCGGCGGTTCATCGACTTCGATGCCCCAACCAACCCCGCCCTGCTGGTGAGCAACTACGATTGGATGGGCAAGTTCGGATACCTGGAATTCCTTCGCGACGTTGGCAAGCATTTCCCGGTCAACGTGATGCTCGCCAAGGACTCGGTGAAGGCCCGCCTGGAGCGCCCCCTGGGCCTTAAGCTCCAGCGACTGGAGAT
>CAYTJV010000876.1:0-2396 GCA_964438165.1 uncultured Planctomycetaceae bacterium
GCGGCCTGGAGGACGTGCGGGCGTGCGGCCAGATCGCGCACAAGGCGGGGGCGATGTTCGTGGTCGCCGTGGACCCGATCAGCCTCGGTCTGCTCGCGCGTCCGGGGGACTACGGGGCCGATATCGTGGTCGCCGAAGGCCAATCGCTGGGCAATCCGATGGCGTTCGGAGGGCCGTACCTGGGGATCCTGGCGTGCCGCGAGCAGCTTGTGCGCCGGATGCCCGGCCGGCTGGTCGGCCAGACCATCGACCGCCGCGGCAGCCGCTGCTGGGTCTTGACCCTCCAAACCCGCGAACAGCACATCCGCCGCGACAAGGCCACGAGCAACGTCTGCACGAACCAAGGGCTGTTGGCGCTTCGGGCAGCCGTGTATCTGGCCGCCATGGGGCCGCACGGGATGCAGTCGGTCGCCGAGTTGTGTGTCCAGAAGGCCCACTACGCGATGGAGCGGCTCACTTCCGGTGGTGGATTGCGGCCCGCGTTCGACCGGCCGGTGTTCAAGGAGTTCGTCGTTCGTGCCGTTGACGGTCGAGTCGAGCCGCGGCTCCAAAGGGCGATTGGCGAGGGCATCCTTGCCGGCGTGCCGCTTGGCCGGTGGTATCCCGAATTGTCCGACTGCTTTCTCGTGGCCGTGACGGAAAAGCGGACCAAGGCACAGGTCGAGCGGTTGGCAGAGGCGCTTTGGTGAGCATCCGCCACCCGAATGAGTGATGGAGCTTCAATATGCCACGTCGCGAAGTACGAGCCCCGTCGCAGCCGAGAGGCAAAACTGAGAGACTGGTTCGAGAATTGGTGCAGGAGTTGAAAAACCCGCAGGAAATCGGGCAGCCACTGATCCTGGAAGACCGTCTTTTCGGGAAGGATACGCTTCGTGTGCAAGTTGTATGGGACCGATGGAAGGACGTTCCGGACGAGTTTCGAATTGAGGTGATCTACGACGCCTACTCGGCCGCCTTCGGCGAGGAGTACCGGCAGAAGATACGTCTTGCCTTGGGAGTGACGGTGCCCGAGGCGGCCAATCTGGGGCTGTTGCCGTTCCAGGTGATCCCGGCGCGAAACAAGGGCGGAGAGCCGTCCCCCGAAGAGTACCGGAAAGCGATGATTGAGGCAGGGGCATCGGTGCTCTCGCGCAAGGATCGTCCGCAACTCCGGTTTGCCACGATCGAGGATGCTGAGGCCACGATGGAGCGTCTCCAGGAGGCGTTGCCCAATTCGCGATGGATCATCGCGCAAGAGGTTTCCTCTCCGTCGGGAGACTGAGGTTTTTATGCGAAACCAGCAAGCCACGCAACTCTTGTTTGAGCTTTCGCAGTCCGGTCGGCGGGCGGTGCGTCTTCCGGAGTGCGACGTGCCGTCGCGCCCTTTGGAGCAACTGATCCCGCCCGAGGCCCTGGCCGCTTCGCCGCCGCCGCTGCCCGAGCTGACCGAGCCGGATCTGGTGCGGCATTATGTGAATCTCTCCACGCTCAACATGTCGGTCGACACGCACTTCTACCCGCTCGGCTCCTGCACGATGAAGTACAATCCCAAGCGGAACGAGCGGCTGGCGGGCCTGAGCGGGTTGTCGGACCTGCACCCATACCAACCGGAAACAACGCTCCAGGGCCTCCTGGCGATTCTCTACGAGGTGCAGGAGATGCTTGCCGAGATTGCCGGCCTGGAGGCGGTGAGCCTTCAGCCGGCGGCCGGGGCCCACGGCGAGATGACGGCGCTGTTGGTGGCGGCGACCTATTTTCGCGACCTGGGCGAGCGACGCCGCGTGGTGCTGATCCCCGACGGCGCCCACGGCACCAATCCGGCCAGCGCCACCATGGCCGGGTGGGAGGCGGTCGAGGTCAAGAGCTGTAGCAAGGGCGTCGTGGACTTGGAGGACTTGAGCCGCAAGCTAGACTCCGGCGTGGCCGTGTTCATGATTACCAATCCGAACACGCTCGGGCTCTTCGATGGGCAGATCGCCGAGATCGGGCGGCGGGTCCACGCGGTGGGCGGGCTGGTGTATCTCGACGGGGCCAACATGAACGCGATCCTGGGCATCACTCGGCCCGGCGATTTCGGCGCCGACATGATGCACTTCAATCTGCACAAGACGTTCAGCGGTCCGCACGGCGGGGGCGGACCGGGCGCCGGCCCGATCGCCGTCACGCGCAAGCTGGCCCCCTACCTGCCCACGCCGATTGTGGCCCGCGCCGCCGACGGCGCCTACCGCCTGGATGACGATCGGCCCAAGTCGATCGGCCGGGTGCGGAGCTTCTTCGCCAACACGGGCGTGTTGGTGCGGACTTACTGCTACCTGCGCACGCTGGGCGCCGAGGGGCTGCGGCGCGTGGCGGAGAATGCCGTGCTCAACGCGAACTATCGGCTGGTCCGCGCGCTCGATCCGCTGCTGCGCGCGGCC
>CAYTJV010000877.1:0-2385 GCA_964438165.1 uncultured Planctomycetaceae bacterium
CCAGACCAGGGTCTTGTAGGAGGCCCAAAGCTCGGCGTTCTCGCCGAGGTCGGCGGCGAGTTGGGCCTGGACCTGGTATTCGTCGCGCTTGCTGCCTTCCGACGGGCCGCCGGCGAGGTTCTTGAAGTAGCCCTTCCTCTGGTCGAACTTGTAGCCCGAGACGCGGAACCTCAGATTGTCGGCGATGGGCCCGGACACCGCGGCCTGGAAGTTGGTGAACCCGTAATTCTCCGCAATCGCCCGAACCTCGGCGTAGAAGTCCTTGGTCGGACGCACCGAGATCACGTTGACAGTGCCGCCGATGGCGTTGCGGCCGTAGAGCGTGCCCTGCGGCCCGCGCAGGATTTCGACCCGCTCCACGTCCAGCGGCGGGCCGCCGGCCAGCACGGTCGAGGTGGTGAAGAGGCCGTCGATGTAGATCGACACGGCGCCGTCGACCGCGTGCACGTTCGTCAGACGACCGATGCCGCGCATGCTCGCCCGGTCGTTCCCCGACTGATAGGTGAAGCCTGGCGTGAAGTTGGTGAGATCCTGGACGGAGTTCACGCCGACCAGGTCGCGTTGCTTGCTGGTGAAGGCCGAGATGGCCACCGGCACGTCCTGGAGGCTCTGCTCGCGCTTTTCGGCGGTGACGACCAGTTCCTCAATGACATTAGCGGTCTGAGCCTGGGCGGATCCGGCCGCGACGGCCAGAAAAGCGCCGGACAGCAACAGCTTATTTCGAAAGGTCATACTTGTTTCCCCCGGTAGTTTTTATGAAAACAGAAGATCGGCTCAGGCCGTAAAGGCGGATTGTTGGCAGATAGGGGGACGCCCTCAGAACTGAGGGCGTCCAGCATCGAGACCGCTCTGACTAGAACCGCTTCTTGAAGCCCACTTCGAACACGCGGCCCAGCGGATTTCCATTGGTGTAGTCGTAGTTGTATTGGCTTGGCACGTAGGGCGAATCCTTTTCGAGCACGTTCTGAATGCTCGCCGTGACCGTCGTGTCCCAGGGCGCCTCCCATGGCACCACCACGTCGTGTTGCCAGAAGTCCTTCGACTTGCCGACGGGGACGAGGTCTCGCCCGCCGGTCGCACTCGGGTTCGGGACCGTCACGAAGAGCGGTGATCCGAATGCCGGCGAGGTGCCTTCGGCGTAGCGGGTCTGCCAACGCACGGAGAGCGGGCCTCGATTGAACGCGGCGAAGGCATTCGCACGCAGTTTCGAATAGGAGAAGAACTCGTTGACCAGGTCGCTGAGGCCGGCGCGATCCTCGGCCGGGGAGATCGCGATGTCCGTGCCGAGCAGGTTCGTGACGCCCCGCTTGTACTCGATCAGGTAGGTCGCCTCACCTCCGATGGCCCATCGGCCATCGAGCCAGCCTTCCCAGTCGTACTGCGCGCGGAACTCCAGCCCGGAGGTCTTCGTGTTGGGCCCGTTGATCGTGAAGCTGCGGAGCCGCGCTACGTTGGCGGCGCCACAGGCGCCGGCGAACGTAAATCGGGCCTGCAACTGGGCGAAGGCCGGATTGCCGCAGTTCACATTCGACCCACCCGGGAACATGCTGGCGTAGAGACGTGCGCCGCTCTCCTCGGTAATCTCGTCCTTGAACTTGAAGTTGAAGTAGTCGAGCGTCGCACTGAAGCCGCCGATTTCGAGGATCGCGCCGACGTTGAAGGTGTCGGCCTTCTCCGGCTTCAGATCCGGATTGCCGCAGCTCTGAAATGCCCGATAAGCGCTACCCAGCACCCGGACACCGTTGTTGCAGTCCGTGGAGACCAGACCGGGGCTCGGGGCCCGGAAGGTCGTGCTCGCGCTTCCGCGGAGCGCCAGGAAATCGGTGACCTGCCATTTGGCGGCGACCTTGGGATTGGTCGTCGAGCCAATGCCGCCCTGATAGTCCTCGTGGCGGATCGCGAAGTTCAGATTTAGGTTTTCGAGGACGGGAACCTGGAGCTCCGCAAAGATGGCCTTGACGTTGGCGTCATCGTCGCGATCCACCGCCGATCCGAAGAACTGCAGCGGGCCGCTCTCGTCGGCGCACGCGGGGCGGTCCGGACAGGGGGTCTCGTTGGAGTTGAAGAATTCGCCATACTTCCGGGTTTCTTGCGTATAGCGATATTGCGCGCCGACGGCCCACGCGACCTGTCCCCCAGGGAGCTCCAGGCCGGTTTCGCCGGAGAACACCATGTCCGCCACGAGCAGCCGGTTGGTCAGGACGTTGGTGTAGTTGCCGTAGAGCCAGGCCACGACCTGCGGGTCGTTCGCAACGGCGGCGTTGAAAAACGGATTCGCCGCGCCGTTTACGACGCTGGTCTGGGTGCCGTTTGTGAAGGGATTGAAGTAGTAACACCCCAGCGCCCCATTGCCGGCCCCAGACGTGAAGTTGTTCGTTTCGGCCG
>CAYTJV010000878.1:0-2384 GCA_964438165.1 uncultured Planctomycetaceae bacterium
GGCATCCTTGGATCTACCTGCGGGAAGTGGTCCAGTTGCTGTTGGTCGCCGTTTCGCTCCTCCTCGGCCATGCAGCCACGCGACGGCAGAACCGCTTCAATTACCATGCGATCCTTGAGGTGGCAGCCCTGTTCCTGGGGATCTTCCTCTGCATGCAGGCCCCGCTGCAGATTCTCCACGTGCAGGGTCCGGCCCTCGGGCTGTCGCTGCCGGCGCACTTTTTCTGGGCCACCGGCAGCCTCTCGTCGGTGTTGGACAACGCGCCGACGTACGTGGTCTTTTTCGAGACGGCCCGATCGCTGGGCGGAAGTCCCGCGGAGCTGGTGGCCGGGGCGAGGGAGTCGTTGCTGGTGGCCATCAGCCTGGGCGCGGTGTTCATGGGGGCGATGACCTATATCGGCAACGGGCCGAATTTCATGGTCAAGGCCATCGCTGAAAAGTCGGGCGTCGCCATGCCCAGCTTCTTCGGCTATTTGCTCTACAGTTTCGGGGTCCTGGTGCCGCTGTTTGTGGCCGTCACGTTCCTTTTCTTCCGATGAGCGGACCGATGAGAACGGGGCGGGAAAAGAAGATGACAGGGAAAGGAATATGATTACGACCGCTTGGAGCCGGACAGCCGCGGTTCTTTTTGTATGGGGCCTGACCGTGGCGCCATGGCCGTGGGATACGTTTCCCACGTGCCTGGCACGATACAGTCGTGCTCCACAGGCTGCCGCCGCCGAGCCCGATGGGCTGATCGCCTCGCCGGAGCCCGATTGGCCCCAGTGGCGCGGGCCGCGGCGCGACGGCATCTCGGCCGAGACCGGTCTAGAGCCGAGTTGGCCGAACGACGGACCCAAGCTCTTGTGGAAGAGGGACAAACTGGGGGTGGGCTGGTCGTCGCCGATCGTCGTCCGGGACCGGCTCTATATCACCGGCGACGTGGACGGTGCGTTGGTGGTTTTCGCCTTCGATCTCGACGGCAACTTGAAATGGCAGGCGCCCAACGGAAAGGCGTGGACCGGTTCCTTCCCCGGTGCGAGGGCCTCTTGCGTGTACTCCGAAGGCCGGCTCTACCATATCAACGCCCACGGCCGCGTCGTTTGCCTGGAGGCGGCCAGCGGCAAGGAGTTGTGGGCCGTCGACGTGCTGGAGCGATTCCAAGGTCAGAATATCACGTGGGCAATCAGCGAGTGTTTGCTCGTGGACGGCCCGAGGCTGATCGTCACCCCCGGCGGCCAAAAGGCCCTGATGGCCGCGCTGGACAAGAAGACCGGCAAGACGCTGTGGACTACCGAGCCGCTTGGCGAGGATCGCGCTACGTACTCCTCTCCAATCCTTTTCCGCCACGCCGGACGGAGGCTCTTGGCCAATTGCTCCTCGACACACGGGTTCGGCGTCGACGCCGATACGGGCAAGTTCCTATGGAAGGTCCCCTTGAAAAACCAATTCGGAGTGAACGTGACCCCGCCGGTGTATGGCGACGGGATGATTCTCTACGTAACCGCCTATACCCCGGCAATCCAGTACCGGCTCCAACCGACGGAGCAAGGCGTCGAAGTCGAGAAGACGTGGACCAACACGCTCGATACCGTCACGGGCGGCGCCGTGCTGGTTGATGGGCGCCTGTATGCAGGCGGATATTATAAGCCCAAGTGGTGGTTCACGTTCGATTGGAAGAGCGGCGAGACCCTCGCCGAGCAGAAGGGCCTGACGACGGGAGCGGCCGTCTACGCCGAGGGCCGGCTCTACTGCCTGGCGGAAGACGGACGCGCCGCCTTGCTCAAGCCCACGGCCACGGGCCTGGAAATGGCCGGCCAATTCCGCCTCGTGCCGAAGACGAAGCACGACGCCTGGGCGCATCCCGTCCTGCTCCACGGCAAGCTCTACCTGCGCTACCACGACACGCTCTGGTGCTACGACGTGGGGGCGCGGCGATCCTCTTGAAGCTTGAATGCAACGGAAGTCAGAACGGAAGTCAGGGTCAGACTTTGAATTTCAACTTTGAGGGGGAAAAGGGGATCGTGCCAAGAAGCTTGGGAGAGTGAGGACAACGAACATGAAGTGAGTTGAAAACCTTTCGCAGGAGCCCTGCGGGTGAAAGCCCGCCCAGGAGAGCCTGACCAGCACCTGGAAGCGAGCCTTGCGCGGTTAGGCGGGTGACCGTCACGTGATACGTAGGCCGCGAGCCCGAAAGCCATGCTAATGAGCCTCGAAAGTCTTTCCTCGTCGGCGCCTTCGTCTTTCCCTTAGCGAGGGCCACGCGGTGGTCCTGTATTGGTCAGGGACGCACCGGCACGACCCGATCGACGTGCAGCACCGGACGCTGAGTCAGAAGGTGCGCGGTCATTACGCGTACTACGGGATCACCGGCAACGCTCGCGCGTTGGGGAACTTCCTGGTCG
>CAYTJV010000879.1:0-2381 GCA_964438165.1 uncultured Planctomycetaceae bacterium
CGCCACTGGCGTTCAGCGCAAAGGACCGGGCCAGATCGCCGCAGTGGAAGCGCTGGAAGTAACCACCGGGCGGCGCATGGCCTTTGCCGGGTCGATCTTTATTGACTGCACGGGCGACGGCGCGATCGGCGTCTGGGCCGGCGCCGAACACCGCCACGGTCGCGAGCCGAGCTCGATGTATCAGGAGACGCGGGCCCCCGAACAAGCCGACGGCGGCACCATGGGCGGCACGCTCCGCTACGCCACGGACGTCGCCGCCGAGCCGGTGTCGTTCACCGCCCCCGATTGGGCGCACAAGTTCCCCAACTGCTCCGACTTCAACCGCGAGCGCCACCCGCAGTTGCGATTCGGCGGCTGGCAATGGGTCATCGAGTACGGCGGCGTGCTCAATACCTACGACGACGCCGAAGAGATCCGCGACGAGCTGCTGCGGATCATCTGGGGCATGTGGGACCACGCCAAGAACCATTGCCCCAAGCACGCCGAAGAGGCGAAGAACTGCAAGCTCGTCTGGGTGAGCCACGTGGTCGGCAAACGCGAGTCGCGGCGCCTGCTGGGCGACTACATCATGACCGAGCACGACATCGCGCCCGGCAAGCTCTTCGAGGATCGGGTGAGCTACGGCGGCTGGGGCGTGGATCTACACCCCCCCAAGGGCTTTTATGACCCCGGCCCGCCGGCCACCTTCTCGCACAAGGTGAAGTTCTCCGTCCCGCTGCGCAGCCTGTATAGCAAGGACATCGGCAACCTGATGATGGCCGGGCGCGACATCTCCGTGAGTCACGCCGCCTTGGGCGCCACGCGGGTGATGATCACCTGCGGCGTGCAGGGCCAGGCCGCGGGGACTGCCGCGGCGCTGTGCAAGATCCACAACACCACGCCGCGCGGCCTCTACCAGAGCCACATCGCCGAATTGCAGCAGCAGCTCCTCAAGGACGGCTGCTACCTTATTGATCTGCCGAACAGCGATCCGAAAGACCTTGCGCTGGGGGCCAAAGTGAGCGCTTCCAGCTTCTCGCCGCCCGCGCCCATCTCGGCCCGAGACGGCCGCAAGTCGCACCCGCTCAACTGCGATCGCGCCGTGATGTTCAAGACGGCCGGGCCGAAAATCAAGTCCATCGCCCTCTACCTGGAGTCGGCCAACGCGGCGCCGACCGAGGTCAAACTCAGGCTGCGAAGCGCCTCGGCGTTGTCCGACTTCGGCTCGACCAAGGACCATGCGACCGCCACGGCCAAGGTCCCGGCGAAGAGCCAAGGTTGGGTCGAGTTCGCGGTCAACGTGCAGGTCAAACCCGGTTATTACTACGTTTTCCTGCCTCGGACGCCCGGCCTGAGCTGGCGACTCTCCGACGTGCAACCGCCCGACACCGCGCGGGCGTACCGCTCGGGCACGAGCTGGACGACCATGTCCGACAGTTACCAGTTCCGCCTCGGTCCGCCGAGCGCCTCGGAGATCGCGGTCAAGGACGAGCAGCCCCAGCGCGCGGCGGAAAAGATGTTTGCGCCCGAGAATGTGGTCAACGGCTTCGCCCGGGCCGTTCGCGGCTGGCCCAACGCATGGCGGCCCGACCCGGCCAAACCGCTCCCCCAGTGGGTCGAATTGGACTTCGGACGCGAAGTGGCCTTCAACTGCGTGTACGTGTCATTCCAGAGCCGCGAGCTTCGGGCCGCGGCCTTCCGCCTCGACGTGCCCCGCGGCGACGCCTGGCAGAGCGTGGCCGAGGGGACCGGCAATCTCCAGCGGCGCCGCGTCCTTTGCTTCGAGCCCACCAAGGCCGCGCGGCTCCGCCTGGTGATTACCGAAGCCGGCCCGGAAATGGGCGTCTGCGAAATCCGCGTGTACAACGAGCCATAAGTCGCCTCACCATCGCGCCCCCGGCCGGCTGGGATAGCGCGGCCCGTAGCCTGAGGAGACGGCCGGCGGTTGGGCGCCGGGCGGCGGGGCCTGGTTCGGATTGCAGAGGTCGATCGGCATCCGTCCGTCGCCAACGGGCATGGCCCAGAGTTGCTCCGGGTTGGAAATCGGACGGTTGATCTGCACGTTGCCGAGGCTGAGGTGCAACGTCGTTTGCTGCGGCGGCAAACGGACGTCGATGACCGTGGGCATCGCCAATCCTGAAAGCGGATCGCGCCGATGTTGGCTGGCGATCGCGCTGGCCAGGAGCTGATTGCGGCTGTCGAAAACATGCTGCTCCAGCACCAGGGCGTGTACGCGGTCGAGCACGGTGATTTTCGTCGACGGCCCGTCGGGCGTCTGGCGCAGCGTGCGGATCTCCAACCGCCCGTCCTTGCGCACCAGCGGCCCTTGGTGCGGCAGGGCGGGATCGAACTCGGTAATGCCCATGGCCTCGATCAGCCAGTAGGGATCGATCACCAGCGTC
>CAYTJV010000880.1:0-2373 GCA_964438165.1 uncultured Planctomycetaceae bacterium
GGGGCGAGCGGGGCCGCGTGGCCATCGCCCGCGGGCTAGCCATCCGGCCCGGGATCCTTTTGGCCGACGAGCCTACGGGGAATCTCGACAGCGGGAACGGCCGGCAGGTGACCACGCTCTTGCGGAAACTCGTCGACGAGGAGAAGCAGACGATCGTGATGGTGACGCACGACGCGGGCGTGGCGGCGCAGGCCGATCGCCTGGTGCGCCTGCGGGACGGGCTGGTCGAGAACGACGTGAGGCAGGCACAGACGCGACCCAGGGTGCGGACTTGCTTATTTAAGAGGGTTCCCTGATGAGGGATGAGGGATGAAGGATGAAGGATGAAGGATGAAAGATGAAGCATAAGATAACTCGTCCTCTTATCGCTTATCTCTGGTCCGTCTTCTCTCATCCTTCATCGTTCATCCTTCATCGTTCATCCTTCATCGTTCATCCTTCATTTAGAGCGGCACCATGGTTTTGTGGAAATACACGCTGCGAGAGCTCAAGAACCGTCCCGGGCGAGCGACGCTCACGCTCTTGAGCATCGTCATCGCGGTGTCGGCCGTGGTGGCGGTGAACGTCTCGTCGAGCACCACGCGGCGGGCCTATGAGGAGATGTATTCCAAGCTGGCGGGCCGCGCTGCCCTGGAAGTGATCGCCGAAGGGGGCGGGGCCTACGACGAGGCGATCGTCGCGCAACTGGAGAAGGTCCCCGGCGTGAAAACCGCCGTGCCCATTTTCCGGGGCCACGCCAAGCTCTTTCGCAAGACCGGCAAGCTCTTGTTCTTCGTCATGGGCATCGATCCCTTGCGCGACGAGGCGGTGCGCGACTACCGCCTGGTGGACGGCGAGTTCTTTCGCGACGACGAAGGGGGGCTGATGGAAGTCGGCTTCGCTCGCGGATTGGGGATTTCCGTGGGCGATGAGATTGGCTTGCTCTGTACCAAGGGCTACACCAGGATTCCCGTGATCGGCTTCTTGGCGCCCGAGGGAGCGGCTCAGTTCAACCAGGGTGGGACGGCGTTCGTCACCTTGCGTGCCGCGCAGCGGATGTTCGGCAAACCGCGGAGCATCAACGCGACGAGCCTGGTGCTCGACGATTCCGCCGACACGGCGGCCGTTCAAGCCGAGATCGCCCGCATCCTGCCCACGGGCCTCACGGTGCGTCCTCCATTGGCGCGGGCCCAGTTGGGCAAGGAAACCCTTCAGAGTCTCGATCAGGGCTTGAGTTTCGCCTACACGCTCACGCTGGTGCTGGCCACGATCGTGATTCTCAACACGTTCTTGATGAACGTCGGCGAGCGGAGGCGGCAATTGGCGATCCTGCGGGCCCTGGGCACCACCCGGGGACAAATCATGAGGATGCTGCTCCGCGAGGGCCTCATGCTGGGAATCGTGGGGACGGTGGCGGGCATTCTGCTGGGTCTGGGAGGCGCCTACGGATTGAGTATCGCGATGGCGCGGGCGTACAACGCTTCGGTGAACGCCTTGGAAATCACCGCGCAGCCGTTCGTGATTGCCGGCCTGTTGGGGCCCGGGATGGCGATGGTGGCCATGTTCGTGCCGGCCTATCTGGCCGGCAAGGTAACGCCGCTGGAGGGAATGCGGCCGCTGGTCGCCGAGACCACCCGGCCGGCCTCGGCGAAAATCACGCTCATCGGCATTGCCGCGGTCATTCTCACCGGGATCTCCCTGGTGGCGTGTATCCTGGGGTACTTGCCGATCCAGATGGCGACCCCCTGCGGCGTGGCCTACACGGTTTCCTTGGTCCTGATCATTCCCGCCGTATTGGCTCCGATCACGCGCTGTATCACGTGGGTCTTCCGTCCCCTGCTGGGGACGGCGGGCCAATTGGCGCAGCGGCAGATCGTTCGCCGCCGCACGCGGTCCACGCTCACGGTCGGCGTGCTCTACGTGGGATTGAGCGCCGGCCTGGGACTGGGCACGGCCATCCTTAACAACGTGCAGGACGTGCAGAATTGGCAGAAGCGCACCTTCGTGGGCGAATTCTTCGTCCGCGCCCTTCAGCAGAACCTCGCCACCAACGACTCGGCCCCCATGCCCGAGTCGCTGAAGGCCGACTTGGCGGGGATCGAAGGTGTTGCCTCGGTCGAAGCCGTGCGGTTCCTTCAGGACGTGACCGCAGCGGGCCAACAGGTCAATGCCGTGCTGCGCGACTACGAGGACCAAGGCGAAAACAGTCTACTCCTCGACCTGAAGGCGGGTGATCCGTCGCAGGTCCGCCAGCGGTTGCTGGATGGCGAGGTGGTGGTCGGCACCGTCCTGGCCCACCGCGCCGGAATCAAGTTCGGCGGCGAAATCACGCTCCAGACCCGGCAAGGCCCCAAGTCCCTGCGTGTCGCGGGCATCACCAACGACTACGTGTCG
>CAYTJV010000881.1:0-2370 GCA_964438165.1 uncultured Planctomycetaceae bacterium
CCCGACGGGGTCGAGGTGATCAGTAACGGGGTCCAGCCGGCCCCGCCGGTCCGCCTGTTGCCGCGGGTGGAGGGATTCCCGGCGGCTGGTGCTCGGCCTCTCGCCGGCCGGGCGCTGCATGGTGCGGTGATAGGGGTCGGTGAGCACTTCGGCTTTCCAGCCGGTCCAGGCATCGGGCCCGACCGCGGCCACGTCGGAGGCCGTGAACACGTAGAGCATTTGCAGCAATTCGGGCGAGCCCACCTCGACGGCGAACTGCACCAGTAGCTGCTCGTCGCTCGTGTCGCGGCGAAAGGCCACGTGGTTCATGCGGAGGTGCTTGTGGACGAGGAAGGCGAGGATGTCGCTCTCTTCCGCATCCAGCCCCAGTCGCTCGGCCGTCCGGCGCGCGATGCGCAGGCCGACCTCGCAGTGGTCTTCTTCAAAGCCCTTGCCGAGGTCGTGGATCAACAGCGCCAGGTGGAGCACGCCTTTTCGCTCGATGCCGCGATAGACCCGGCCCAACGGGCCCGGATCGGCCAGCAGGTCGGTCGCCTGCTCCACCGCGCGAAGGGAATGCTCGTCGACGGTGTACTTGTGGTACTGGTTGAACTGGAGGAGCCCGCGGGCGTGGGAAAAGTCGGGGATGAAATACTCGAGGATTCCGACTTCGTGCAATCCCCGGAGCAATTCGCCGAGGCGGGCCGGGCCGGCCAGCAGGGCGAGGAAGAGCCGCCGGGCCTCGGGGGGAATCTCCGGGTCGCGCGGCAAGCGGACCGCCTCGTCGCGCACCACCTCCCAGGTCTTGGGACTGATCGACTTGTCGTACAGGTTCGCCAGGTGGGCCAGCTTCGTCACTTCCACGAGGCTGCCGCGAAGCCGGCCGAGGGCCTTCGGCCCGGCGAGGATCTCCGTGGGCCCGGCAGTGTAGCCGCCGGAAATCCGGTGGCCGAAAATCTTCGTTCCCAAGGAGCGGAGCGGATGGGCGGCGCGGGCCTTGGCCAGGAAGCTCGTCACCAGGTGGCTGACGCGATCGGTATGGCGGAAATAGTCGCGCATGAACCGCTCCACCGGCAGCATTCCGGCGGTCCCCTCGTAGCCGCGCAGGGCGGCGATGCGAACCTGCTCCGCCCGATCCAGCACGTCGCTCGATTTGTCCGCCTGGAAGTGCAGCTCGTTGCGGAGCCGCAAGAGGAATTCCGTGGCTTGCGAGAGGGCGAGGAAGTCGTCGGGGGAGAGGAGGCCGCGGGCGGCGAGTTCCTCGGGCTCGGGCGTGCCGTGGCGGACCATGCCCGTCCAGCGGAGCAACTGAACGTCGCGCAGCCCGCCCCGCGAGCGCTTGAGGTTCGGCTCCAACAGGTACACCGTCTCGCCGAACTTCAGCCGTTCCTCGCGCCGCGATTGCTCCATGGCGGCGAGGATCGCGCCGGCCCGCCGCCGGACCTGGGCCTGGAACTTGCGGAAATACTCGCAAAACAGGCTGACGCTGCCGGCCAGAAACCGCGACTCGATCAGCGAGCTGGCGATGATCGCATCGTCGCAGGCGAGCTTGCAGGCCTCCTCCGCCGTGCGAACGCTGTGGCCGAGGACCAGGCCCGCGTCGAACACGTCGCACAGCAGGCGCTCGGCCAGCGGCCCCACGTGCTCGACGTTGCCGGGGGCGCGAAGGATCATCAAGTCGACGTCGGAGTGGGGGGCCACGTCGCGGCGGCCGTATCCGCCGTGCGGCACCAGGGCGATTTGCCGGCTCAGTCGGACGCCTTGCGCGGGCCCTAAGACCTCCAGCGCCACCTCGCAGAGCCCCAGCAGCACCTCGTCGCGCAAATCGGCGATCGCCGCGCAGATCTCCATCCCGTCCGCGCCCGCCTGGTGGCGAAGCCGAAGCTCTTCATATCCTTCGGCGAGCCGCTTCCTGGCCGCCAGGACGTAAGGACGGACGCGCGACACTTCTGGTGATCCCTGAACAGTCCGCAATTGGGTGGCATGCTCTCACGACGCGAAGCGTCGGGTGAGCATGGAAACCGCCACGGCGTCTTCCATGCCGACCCGCGGCCATACCGCGTGACGGCATGCCACCCAAGTCGAGAAGCACGGAAGTTATTCTTCGGCCGATCCTCAGATCGCTTCCTGGTTCAATTCTCCGGTGCGGATGCGAACCACCTGGGCCAGCTCGCTGACGAAAATTTTGCCGTCGCCGACCTGGCCGGTTCGGGCGGTGCGGACGATCGCGTCCAGCACGCCTTGCACGTCGTCGTCGCGGACCACGACTTCGATCTTGATCTTGGGGAGGAAGTCGACCGTGTACTCGGTGCCGCGGTACATCTCGGTATGCCCCTTCTGGCGGCCGAAACCGCGGACCTCGGTCACGGTCATTCCTTTGATCCGCTGTTC
>CAYTJV010000882.1:0-2350 GCA_964438165.1 uncultured Planctomycetaceae bacterium
AGAAGGACTTTAACAACGCCATCCAAGACTACACGAAGGCAATCAGCAAGGAGAGGACGGATGCGGATCGGGCGGACTATTGCGTTTTCCGTGGCATGGTGTACCGAGAGACCGGTGATCTCGCCAAGGCACTGACCGACTTCACCGACGCAATCAGCCTGAACCCGCGGAATGCCGCCGCATTTGCCAATCGCGGCGAGGCCTACATGGCGCAATACGGCACTACCGACGACCAGCGCGATCTCGACCGCGCCAAGGACGATCTGAACGCGGCCGTGGAAATATGCCGCAAGAACCCTAGCGAGGAATTCCCCATCGAGCACGCTCTTCGGTATCGAGCGTTATATTTCATGCTGGCAAAGGAAGACTACGGTCTGGCTGCCGATGACTTTAACGAAATGCTTCACCTCGATTCCAAGGGTTCCAGGAACTTGCATGTGCTGTTGGATGAGCTTGCCGCCAAGTTCGCCGAGGAGGGCAAGTTCCCCGAGGCGATCGAGTGGGAGACGAAGGCCGTCGAACTGCTCCCGGACGATGACACCAAGGCCAGGACCGAGTATAGTTCCCATCTGCAGACGTATAAGGATAAGGCCGGCAAGCCGTAGCAGCCGGCGGCGTGGCGACCATCCGCTCCAGAAAGCCCACGGATTGCAGCCCGTGGGCTTGCGAAGTGGTCAAGTTATTCCTTGACGGTTCCTCAGAAGCGGCGGTTGAATTGCGCGAGGAACTCGGCGTTAAACATCCGGTCGTCGCCGGTGCGGAGCGGGACTACGCCGGCGACGGTCAAACTGCTGCACGAACCCAAGAGGAAGTGGACCCCCCCGGTAATGTCCACAACGTCCACGCGATTGCGGAAATTTCCCACCTGCTCGTTTGGGACGCCGCTGCGCGGGTTGATCGGCCCTGCGACAATATCCGCGTCTTGCATGGTTGTCGTGTAGTGCAATTCGACGGTGGGAACCACGCCCGTAATGCCTCGGGCGCTGGGATTCTTGTAGAGCCATCGCCCGATGGCGAGATCCAAGTACAGCAGGCTCTGATCTTGGATCGTGCCCGCTTGGGCAAGACCATTGCCCGTGTTTAGGAATACCTCATTGCCCCTGGTGTCGAAATCGGCCTGGGCGAATCCCAGGACGAACCAGCAGTCGTTGGGCGTCCAGAGCATGCCCATCAGCGGGGCCAGCCGGACGGCGTTGTTGCGGATGCGGACCTCCTCGTCGCCAAACTCATCGAGCAGGACGGCGTCCTTGGCCGTGGGCATCGAGAGGCCGAATCCCGCCGTGAGCAACAGCGTGTCCCATTGCCCCACAATCCCCTTGAACACCAGCGGGATGTTTCCGAACTCCGTCGCCATCAGAGACGAGTCCGGCTGGAGCGACTGGTTCGAGTTCAATCCGCCGGCAAAGGGGATGCGGACCTCCAAGGAGCACCACTCGTTGAAAAACGTCTTCTCGACGCCGAAGGTGAACCGATCGAGGTTTCGCAGGTTGCCCTGGGCGTCCACCACCGGGTCTTGGTAGTGATTGTAGCCGAAGAACACTCGATCGCGGGGGATCGGACTATCGTTCTCGGCGATTTTGAAGCCGCGGTCGCCGCCGGCAATGGCCACGTTGCCGGTACTGACCGTCGTGAAGGTGCCGGTGCTTTCGCCGGGGCGTGTGATAATCACGTTGCCGCCATTGCTAAAGAAGTCGCCGATCATGTTCGGTGCCGTGGACATGGGGCCGGAAGCCGCCCCGTAGTTGCCGGCCAAGGCGTTCGGCGACGGAGCGGCTTGCTCACCCTCGCCCCCGGGCACACCCGCGCCTGGCGCGGCTTCCCCTGGCCCCGCCTTGCCTTCGCCCAATGGGCCCGCCGGCTGTTCCGGGGAGGTGATCGTTTCGTGTCCCTGCGGGCAGCGACGCGACTGGCATTTCGTCGGACACCGAATCATCGCCACCGCGTCGGCAATCTTCTCCGGGCTCTTGTCCTCCACTTCCACAAGACCGACCGAACTCACTGGACGAACATCGGCCCATGTCTTTTCGCCGGCCCCTGACGTGGCGAGGCCGTTCGGCTGACCACGACTGGGCCGGTAGGCCGCCCCGCCGTTGGACGCAGGCGTCGGCATAGGAGTCTCAATCGAGGACGGCGGCTCCGGCGCGTCGGGTGCTGCCTCCGTCGGCATTTCCTTCTTCGGCGGGGCCTCCATCGGCGCAGAGCCCGCGGGAATCTTCCGCCGGCAGGCGTTCAAGGCATTCTCCGCCGCTGCCCGCACCCGTGCCGACGACTCCTTGAAGCAACCCTTCTCGTCTTGACCGTGGGCCATCTCCTCCAGCTTCGACATCACGGCCGCGCTACATCAGCCAGT
>CAYTJV010000883.1:0-2341 GCA_964438165.1 uncultured Planctomycetaceae bacterium
GTGGGCCAGCCGGATCGCCCGATTGGCAATCACCTCGTGGGCGTTCATGTTGCTGGCGGTGCCGGCGCCGGTCTGGTAGACGTCGATGGGGAACTGGTCGTCGAACTTCCCTTCGGCAACCTCGCGGCAGGCGAGGATCAGGGCCTCCACCTCGCGGTCGCTCAAGGGCCGCTTGCCCGAGCCGGTCAGACGGCCGAGATCGCGGTTGACTTCGGCCGCGGCCCATTTCACCAGCCCCAGGGCGTGGATTAGCTCCTTGGGCAGAGGTTGGCCCGAAATCGGGAAATTCTCGACGGCCCGCTGGGTCTGGGCCCCGTAATACGCCTGGGCCGGCAAGCGGACCTCGCCCATGCTGTCGCGCTCGATACGGAAATCGGTCATGGCTCGAACCTCTCTCGGGTTGCGAAATCGAAGTGCCAAGCCTTGAACAGGAGGGAACGGAGGAAACAGAGGATTCGATCGTGTCCTCCGTTGCCTCTGTTTCCTCCTGTTCAGCAGTATAATCGCTCGCCAAAGTGCTAGGCACCCTTGCTGACTGGTCTAGCAATGCCGTGCGAGACCACTACAATGGGTATCGAGTTCGTAGTCCCGGCTTCAGCCGGTAAGCCGCGAAGAGTGAACAATACCGCCTAAAGGCGGGACTACGAACGCTGGAAAGCCTGACCTACCTGGGAGTGCATGAAGTTGACCGCGAACAAGACGACTCCTTCCCCCCCAACAGACCAGAAGCTTGTTCTGAAAGACCCCGCTTTGGCCGCCTTGCTGGCTTGGCTGGTGCCGGGATTGGGACATATCTATCAAGGGCGGACCGCAAAGGGGATTCTGTTCTTTGTGTGTTTGATGAGCACGTTTGCCTATGGGTGCTATCTTGGCGGCAGTTCCACGGTCGGTTGGGGGCGCGTGGTCTACGTGGCTTGGCGCGACGATGACATGCGCCTGGCGTATCTGTGCCAAGTGGGGATCGGGCTGCCAGCCCTGCCTGTGATTGTGCAGGCCAGCCGGGCCAAGAAGGGGAAAGACCCGTGGTGGAACGGATTGATGGCCCCGCCGCAGCCGGAAGGCTTCGGCAACGCCGACGACGCCACCGTGCGGGCCCTGGCCCATCAACCGACGCTCGATGCGCTACATTTCCATCTCCGCGGCTACTTCGAGTTGGGCACGGCCTACACGATGATCGCCGGACTGCTGAACGTCCTGGCCGTGTACGACGCCTGGGGCGGGCCCGTTTTCCCCGAGCCCGCCAAGAAAGAAGACGAGGACGAGGAAGAGAAGAAGAACGAGCAATCCGACTTTAGCCCCGAAGGGGCGTAATACGACAGGGGAGAGGGTCGCAATGAGCGCCGAAGCCCTGAAAGGGCGAAATCTGCGTCGTGAGTGGCTCCTATGCCGCCCTTTCAGGGCTTCCCATTTCATGCTCGACTCCTCTCCCCAGGGCGTTGCCCTGGGCTGCCCGACTCCGGTTCAAGCTATTTGTACCCTGAGAGAACCCTAGTCTCAAGACCGGATACTACCACGCCGTGTCCGCGGCGCCACGGGAATCAATCACTATGAGGGCGACATGATGGTTGGCAACCTGGTCTACAGCCTCGTGTGGCTCCACGCGCTGAAGGAGAAGACCAAGGTCAAGGTGGAGCCGAACTACTTCAATCGATAAGGAGACGGCCATGGCGGTTTCACGCTTTCGGCTGCCGAGAGTTGCCTTCGCAGCGGGGATGTGGTGGGTGGCCGCGTCATGTCCAGTCGAGGCCGGCGAGACTTCGGCCGCCCAACGCGGCAGAAGCCAGTGCCCGGCGGAGAACCTGGTCAAGCACAAGGCCAACCCGGTGCTCGACAAAGGTTCGCCGGGCGCGTGGGACGAAGGCCGGTGCGGGTGCTTCACGGTCGCGCGCGTGGGGAAGGAGTTCTGCCTGTGGTACATGGGCTCCAGCGGCCGAAATTCCTGGCGGATCGGGCTGGCGACTTCCGCCGACGGAGTGGCCTGGAAACGCTCGCCGGCCAACCCCGTGCTGCCGCAAGGCGAGCCCGGACGATGGGACGATCGCCAGGTCTCGATGCCCTTCGTGCTCCAGCACGGCGACACGCTGCGGATGTGGTACACCGGATCGAGCCAGCGCGACGGCGGCTTTGGGTTGGCGGTATCCAAAGACGGAATCCACTGGAAGCGGCACGGCGACGGCCCGGTGCTCCGCGGCACCGGCGGCAGCAACGATCCGTGCGTCTTGAAACTCGGCGATCCGTGGATCCTTTGGTACTGCGGCATGGTGGACGGGAAGTACCGCATCCTGCGGGCGACCTCGGGCGACGGCGTCCACTGGACCAAGGAGGACAAGCCGGTCTTGCC
>CAYTJV010000884.1:0-2323 GCA_964438165.1 uncultured Planctomycetaceae bacterium
GTTCCGTGATCGTCAACTGCTCCAGGGCCACATCCCGGCCGCCGCCGCGCAGCAAGGGCTGCACGAGGCTGAAATTCAAGACCGAGGCGGTGGCATAGGTGTCCGGCCCGGCAAACTGCCAGACCATCGAGTTTGCAAAGCCCACCAGCAGCTCGCCGGCCGCGGCAAAGCGGCGACGGGCCTGGAAGTCGATGTCATTTTGAAGCGTGCTCTGGTCGCCGCCGGGCCGCGGGTTCCCGCCGGCCAGCAGTCGCCCCCGATTGGCGAGCGCCAACTCGTCGCCGCCGAAGAACTGCGTCTCGAACCGGAATCGCTCGGTGCTAACATCGAGCGCGGATAGGTAGAGGGTCTCCAACTGCGATTGGTAGTCGGGCGAATGGATCCGCGCCAACTCGAGCGACGAATCGACCGAGAGCTTCACCTTCCCGTCGTCGGTGACCGGCACGTACTCCGGCAGCCGCTCGCGCCAGTCGGGGTTTTCCAGCGTCGCCCGGTCCCCGTTCTTGTGCCAGTACCGCCAGCCCTTCATGCCGTCGACGCAGTGCATGAACTCGTGCGACGCCGGGTCGTCCTCCGGCATCGGCGGACGCACCTGGTCGCAAGAGTCGTAGTAGCGGCTCCGCGGGTCCATCATGACGTTGAAATCGGGCGGAGCGGACCATCGCGGGTCGTCGGACTTCTCCGTAATCAGGCATTGCACGTCCTCGTCGGCCTTGCGGAAGTAGCGCTCGCGGGTACACCCGATGGAGATCGCCAGGCAGACCGCCACCCAGCCGACCGCCGCACCCCGGCTTGCCCGCCGCTCAATGCTGGCACCCATATCCCCCCCTCCAAGTGTAGGACGGCCTTTCCAGGCCGTCGCTTCCGGCGATTTCATGACGGCCTGGAAAGGCCGTCCTACGCGTGCTCCTGCTTGGCGCCGTTGGATTCAACCCGCAGGCGCACATTGACCATGGCGCATCGGAAGATGCTTCGACTCGGCCCGTGGAAGACTTTAACGGTTTTGCGGATAAGAGCGATTGTATCGCCTAAGATACGCTTTTCGGGGTAGATATGACCTGACCATCCATGGGTACACTGGCACCAAACGGTTCTTTCCGCATCCCTGGGAAACTTAGCAGCTCGACACTTGGAATGCCCCGGCCTTGTGCCGGGGATGGTTACGCTTGCCGCTACATGGCGTCCGTCGCTCAAGAGGTTGGATGCCACCGGCTTGCCCGGTGGAGGTTCACGGTCGCCGCTCACGAATCGGCCTTGTTTCGAGCGAAGAACGTAACGATCCACCGGACAAGCCGGTGGCATTCGGGGAAGGAGCTCGGATTCGCGCGTAGCGAAGAGCGTAACGATCCAGCGGGCGAGCCGGTGGCATTCGGCGAGTGAAACCTCATTTGACTGCCCCCGGAATGTGACCTATCTTTGCTGTTAGGCGGAGATCACGCAACAGCTCGTCTGAAGATCGCCGCCCGATGTACCCCGGATCGCTTGCCGGCAGCCGATCGGCTGCCGAACGTCGCCGATGTCGCGCAGATAGGCCATCGCGCGCGCGACGGCGTTCGCAAGTGGTCCGGGCGCTGAATCCTCGGGCCCGAGGTACAGCGGCCGACATCCTGGTTTTCGGTCGTTGGCTTCCTTTAGCGTTGCCTCAAGGGGGATTCTATGTTCGGGAAAATACAGTACGACTGCCGATGGCTCCGGTGGTGGGCGATCGGGTTGGCGGCCTGCCTGGGCGTGTTCGCGGGGGCTTTGCCCGGGCTGGCTGTGGAAATCGTTCGCGTGGAAGAGGAGTGGGAACTGAAGGTCGTCACGCCGGATTCCGGCAGCGATGCGCCCCAGGTCACCTGCCTGATGTCGCCCGTCGGCGACATCCTCTCGCTTCACGCAGCCTTCGAGCTGAACCAGCGGAGCCTGCCTTCGTTCTCGCCCGGCGGACTGCAACTCCAGCTCTGGAACGGCGATTCGCCGTGGACGCACGTGGAGGCCGGCGCCACAGGGGTGCTCCACGAGTCCGACGAGACGATCACGTGGACCCACGCCATGGAGGTCTCCGGCGGCGTGCTCCGATTCACCGTCGTCGGCGGGGCCTCGGCGACCTGGGGCAGCTTCGGCGGGGATGAGCTGAAGATCGAAGTCCCCACCGACCTGGCGAATCTGAATCAGTACGATCCTTCGGTCTCGGTCAACAATTCCGCCGTGGGATACGCGGCCAATCGGGTGAAATCGTTGACGCTCAAGCGGGTCCGCATCGTCGCCGTGACCGGCGAGGCGGCGGAGGACACCACGGTTCGCGTGATTCACGCGCTGCCGTAGCCGCTTGAACATAACT
>CAYTJV010000885.1:0-2323 GCA_964438165.1 uncultured Planctomycetaceae bacterium
GGGTTTCGATGATTTGTCGCGCAGTTCGCAACGGTTGGCGGCTGGGAACAGACGCCCTCGTAGCGCCGACACCCTTACGCAGCTTATGCAAAACACCGAGAAACACAGCAAAATCCCGCTGCCAGTGCTAGCTTGAAAGACCTGGGTGCATTACCATAATGACGGCCACCAAATGCACGGGAGATTTCCGGGGCCGGGGAACAGGCGTCGGGCGACCGTCTGCAACAGGGCCGGTCGATCTTGCACCGAAATCGGCTTGCACGCCGAACCCGCGGACTGGTCTCCTATTGTCAACGGCAATGACCTATTGCGCATGAGCGAGGAGGGCGTCATGAGAAAACCTCTCGGAGCGTGGAGTCGTTTGTCGGCTGTTGTGCGCCTCCGGCAAACCGCGGGCAATCAGCGGCGTCGGCCGCGTGGGGTGGGAGCTTCGTATGCCCGGCCGGCGCATTTCGAGGTTTTGGAGGAGCGAGCGTTACTGACCGGTACCGGTGCTTGGGACGAGCTGAGCGCTCTGCTTGGTTTGGAGACGCAGAACTCGCCGCTATTCACGCACTCGAATCCGCACACGGTCTACGGCGAGCGCCATCGGATCCCCGTGACGATCCTTGGTCCTCCGGACGCCAACGGGCGGATCCTCGCCGCTTACGACACCGGGCCGGATGCGCTGAACGTTCGTAGGACGTTCAACATCAATGCCGCAGATACCATCAACGCAGACCAGCTTCGGTCCGGTGGCGGACTGGGGTTGAGTCTCACCGGTTCCGGGTACACGGTGGGCGTGTGGGACGGCGGCTGGGCCCGTACCACACATCAGGAGTTCGGCAGCCGAGTCACGGTCAAGGACAGCGGTTCGAGTACGGACGAGCATGCCACCCATGTCACCGGCACTATCGCCGCCAGCGGCACAAACGCCAACGCCCGCGGCATGGCCAACCAGGTAAACGTCTGGTCCTACGACTGGAACAACGATCTGACGGAGATGGGCTCGGCCGCCTCGACGATCGTCGCCTCAAACCACAGTTATGGTTACACCCGCGGGTGGGATACGACGATCGACACGGGTCCAAACGGGCTTAAAACGTACGGCATCTGGTACGGCGACCGCGACCTGTACAGCGAGGATCCCCGTTTCGGCAAATACGACTCGTACGCCCGCAGCCTCGACGATACGCTCTACCAGAATCCCAACCTGCTGAGCGTTTGGGCGGCGGGCAATGACCGGGGGGACAACTCCTCCTCGCTGGACACCTACTACCAGGCGCACTTCTCCAACGACACGTGGCAGTGGATCCTTACCAACGACGGCACGTATCCCGCTCCCTCTGCCGATGGCTCGCAGGGGGGCGGATACGACTCGCTTTCCCAGGATCAAACGGCCAAGAACAACCTCGTCGTCGGCGCGATTCAGGACATCACCGCGGATCCATATACGAGCGCCAACGTCACAATGACCACGTTCTCCGCCTGGGGGCCGACAGATGACGGGCGCGTGAAGCCCGACGTTGTTGCTAACGGCTATGGCGTACATTCCGCCATTTCCACGAGCAATACGGCGTACGACGGGGACACGGCAATGGGCGATGCCACCAATTGGGACGGCACCTCGATGGCCGCACCCAGTGTGACCGGCACAGCGGCCCTGCTCATTCAGCACTACAACAACAAGTTTGGCGCCCAACCACGGGCAGCGACCACCAAGGGGATCACGATTCACACGGCCTTCGACGCGGGCAATACGGGCCCGGATTATGTTTATGGCTGGGGGGTGGTCGACGCGGCCAGGGCGGCCAACTTTATCACGAGTGCCTATAGCGCCAACGCCACGGACTTGATCCTCCAAGACACCTATAGCGGGACGGAGTACACCTTGCCTGTCGAGTCCGCCGGCACTGGCTCGCCGCTCAAGGCCACGATCGTCTGGACGGATCCAGCAGGTACGGCGCAGCCCAGCGGGCTGGACGATTCCACGGCGGTCCTGGTGAACGACCTGGACCTGTGGATCACCGGGCCGACAGGCACCACGTACTATCCCTGGACCCTGGACCGCACCAACCCCAGCGTCCCGGCCGTGCGCACGAAGGCAAACCACTTGGACAACGTGGAGCAGGTCCTAATCGACGCCCCAACGGCGGGCACGTATACGATCCACGTCGGCCGGACGGGCACCTCTTTCACGCGGAACTACTCCCTGCTGGTCAGCGGGTTGACCGCCCCTGAGATCAACATCAAGGGCAACGGCGCAAACATCGCCGACGGGGACGCACAGCCCGGCACGGCCGACATCAACGATTTGGCAGAAACCAGCGCCTCCGGCGGGCCG
>CAYTJV010000886.1:0-2320 GCA_964438165.1 uncultured Planctomycetaceae bacterium
AGTGAATAGGCAAGAGCCGCTATTCACTGTTCAAGCTCTGACCCCAGAATTCCCACTGCCCTTGAGGCTGTGGGCCCAGCGGGGGTGAGCGGGGCAATCGGCATCCTCACGACCATGTTCCCGGACGCGAAGTTTACGCCGGGGACTGAGCCACAGAAATTGGTTGCCTGGGCCCGGCCGGTCGAGCACAAGAAGATCGAGGCGGCCGTGGCCGAGATCTCCAGCAAGGAGCCGCCTGAGAAAGCCCACCGGATGGTGGTCTACACGCTGGAATCGACCGGCCCGGGCGGGGTGAGTAGTGCGATCAGAGTATCGACTCGCGACCGGGCCGCTCTCACGTCACTTGAGTGGTGCCCGGAGCGCGTAGGCCAAAACGCCACTAAAAGCACTAAAAGCAAGGAGCCCGCCAATACCAGCAAGCCACTTGTTATGGATGTACTTGGATGCCGTGAGCGCGCCAGCACCCGAAATCCCCACGCCAGCAGCAATGCCCGGAGGAAACGCAAAGAGTGCCGCCGTGAGGACAGCGACTAACGGAACCGCGATGAGAACACCCGTTGTAACCCGAAGCATGGACTTCATCATTGCGTCTAACGAATTGCGATAACCGGGCCGCCCGCCTCAGGAGCCTTCGCGCCGCGCGAAATCAACCTGGCGGGCGGCAATCAGCTTCAGCGTTTGGTTCGGCGGCCCGTGTTGCTCTGAACCTTGTCCTGTGCCGAGCGCGGGGCGGGCGCACCCCGCAAGAGCCCCTCCGTGCTGAGGTCCTCATCAACGTCCGGCCAATGGATGCCGTAGCCGCCGCCCGCGACACGCGCGGGTGCCCCTGCTCGGCGAGGCATCTCCTCGGTGTGCCACTGCTTGACCGCCGCCGGCCAACGACTCCGATCCGAACGATCCTTTGCGGCGGCGGGCAAGCAGTGCGTTTGGCCCAAACCGGCCGTTTCGGCTCAGTCCAGGTCTTCGACAAGGGTGAAAAGGGTGCGGTCGATCTTCAGACGATCTTTGTTCAGCACGGGCATGCGACGGTAGCAGGAGAAGGTCAGGAATCGAGCGTCCCCCGGTTCATCGAAGTGCCGGATCTTTTTCCGCTGCTTCGGGATGGGGCCACCCTGTTGCTCCATGGGCGGATCATCGTGTTCCCGCCAACCACATCTACACGGCCGCATTTTACCCCGCTTATCAGCCGGCACGCAACGGGGTGGGAGGGGAATTTCCGGGCCTGCCAAGACATGGCTTTTCTCGGTATCCCCAGAAGATTAGCATAACCTTCGCGTGGTATGCGGGTCACGATCGGAGGCCGCCGACGAAAGGATCGGTGGACCAGCGCACCCGGTTCCACGCGACGCCGAGGCCCGCAGTTGGGAATGAGCTCCGAAACAAGCCACTCCTCGAGAGGATATCATGAACATGAAACCCTTGGTCGCGCTGGTGTTGTCGGTGTTGCTCCTGTCGGCCTTGTCGGCGGCAGCGGCGAAAGGCAAGCCGGCGGTGTTGTTCTGCTCGCCGCAGGGGCCGGCCTATGGCTGGGTGGACCTGAGCTACCTCGACGAACTGCACCAGCACGGTTTTGAGGTGGACTATACCGAGTCGCTGGCCGACGTGACGCCGCAGCGGATCCGCAACTACAACGCGCTGGTGATCTTCATCACGCCGGATGCGTACGACGTGACCATGGGCGGCCAGAAAACGTCGCCGGAAAAGGTCCGGGCGCTGGCCGACATGGTCGACGCCTATGCGGCCTCCGGCGGCGGCGTGCTCTTGATGCCGACGGAAACCAACATGCTGAAGCAAGCCGTCGTTGACTTGACCGGCCGCTGGGGCGCGCGCCTGCCGGTCGAACGCATCGAGGAGGCCGACAAGGACAAGCTCGGCAACCTGACGCACTCGTCCCAAGTCACGCCGCTGGCGCTCACCGACCAGATTGTGCCGTCGCCCGTGAGCGACGGCGTCAAGCAGATCTGGTATCCCTACGCCCATGCGTACAATGCGCAAATGACCGGCCCGATCGTCGTCGATGAGAACTGGCAGGTCGTCGTTCGCGCGTCCGCCACGTCGAGGACCACGCCCGTGGATTTGGCCAAGTCGACGATGCCTGTCCTGGAGAACCCTTTCTTGCGCCCGGGCGGTGAACGCCAGCCGGCCGTCGCCGCCATTCGGCAGTACCGCGGCGGACGCGTGGCTCTGATCAACCAGTGGCGGCAGTTCTCGATCGGCTCCGGCACGCGATACATCTTCGATCGGCAAGTGCTCAGCAAGGGATTCGGGCAACCGTTCACGGGCTGGTGGTGTTTTTCCGAGGAAACTGATCTGGACTTGA
>CAYTJV010000887.1:0-2296 GCA_964438165.1 uncultured Planctomycetaceae bacterium
GGGCCCGGACACCGGCTCGGTGGTGGGAATGTCGTCCCCCGGCCCGCTGCGGAATTGTTTGCCGGTCACCGGGTCATGATAGGTGGATCGCGGCGGTTCGGCGATGAACGGGGAGTAGAAACCATGGCCCCACCCGTCCAATCCAAACACATGGTCGTGCCAGAAGGTGGTGCCGAAATCGGCGTCCACATACCAGCGCTCGCGGATCCACTCCACCGACACGATCTCGCCCTTCTTATGGCTATACTTCAGCGGCCGCTCGAACGTGATCGTATTGCCTTCGATCTTGCTGATCCGGGCCGACTCGAATCCACCCACTTCGTCCATGCCCACGCCTAACTCGGTCTTGACGTGGTAGCGGGAGGCATCCTTCACTTCGATGCTGGCCGTCCCCTTCGCGGCATCGGCCTCCATCGTCGTGTTCATCGGCACGGGCATACCCTTGCCGGGATGCTCGTCCTTCAGAATCGTGAACGGCCGCAACGACATCTCATACGAGAAGCCGATGATAGGACCGTCGGAGGCTTGCGTGTCGAACTGGAACATGTGCGGATGCAGGTTCGTCTTGCTGGAGAACCCTTGCCGCGCATCGTCTTTCAACTCGCTCTTGTACACGACGTCGATGCAATCCTGCACATTGCCGCGGATGACCAGCGGCATCTGTTTGGCTGGATTCTTCCGGACTTCCTGCTCTTCTTCATGCAGCACGTAGAGCAATCCATCCGGATCCACGATCGCCGGCGTCTTGGCCGTCGCCTTCTTCAACGTGATCGGCAATCCGATCGCGTGGATATTGAAGGACTTCTGCGGCGCCCCTTCCGGGCACAGACTCCAAGGCCCTTGCTCGCCCGGTTTCGGCGGTTCGGTGGAGTTGCTGCCGTCGTCGCGGCGATGGATCGGCTCCAGCCATGGTGCGCCGCTGTGGCTCGGAGAGAAGGGCGCGCGCCGGCCCAGGTGCGGCCGCAACCACGGCCAGGCGATCTTGCCGGATTGCGAATCGAAGAGAATCTCCTGCCGCTTGCCCGGCGTCGCCGACTTGTAGTTGATCCACTCATACGTCGTCTCCGGCTCGCTGAGCGCCTTGCTGCCATCCCACGCCCAGTCGTTGACGGTCGCGTCATAGGCCAAGGTCTGCTCTTTCTCGCTGTTCTTCTTGCCCGGCTTGCCTTGCGGCGTGAGCATCATCTCCACCCAATCCTTGATGGAGACCTTGACCGGGTTGGCCTTCCAATCGGTCTTGTCCTTGGTGATCTCGTATTTCTTGCCGCCGTACCAGTCCACCGTGGTCCCGACAAGCTTATCCGACGGAGTGCCCGTCTTGACCTTGCCGATGCGATCCGGCAGTTCGACCAGCGGCTTCATCACATCGGTCTGGGAGCCAGGCGCTTGCAGCGTGTTATACACACGCCAGAACCCCCACATACCAGTCACATAATGCTGCGGGATGTGGCAATGGAACACGAACTCCCCGGCCAGGGCTTGCAGACCCCCCGAACCACCCTCAATCACCTGATCGTAGACCTCTGTCGGCCCGATGGACTGCACGTCCAAACGGTCTGAGGGGTCGCTGATCGCAGGGAATTTCACCGGCCCATTCTTCGACAGTGCGAAATCGAGATTGCTGTTCCCTGGCTGGCGCGCCCAGCGGATGGAGCCGCCGTGGAGGTGATGCGAGTGCACGATTTCCGAGCCGCCTGCCATCCGGAACTTGGCTGGATCGCCGAGATAGGATCGAGGAACGGTCGTGGCTGGGTCACCAAACGTATACGACCCATAGGCCATGGACTCGTCGCCGTAGAATCCCATATGGGCCTGAAGCTCGATGCGCGTGCCGTGCGGTTCGCTGCGGTAATTCAGCAATCGCGCGCCTGGCCGATAGGAATCGGTATGCGGATCGCGCTGGGGCAGCATTTCGCCTTTTTTGTTCAAGAGGCGAAACGCTTCATCACCGGCCTCATGATAGAAAATCGCGAATTCTCGAAAGTCCGCTCCCTTCGGATCTTCGATCATGGCTTCCCAGCCGCTCGCCATCGGCGTACCGTCAAAGGGGCTGAGATAGCGTGAGCCACGCGGCTCCACGACAAGCATGCCGATCAAGCCCTGATTGAACTGTTCGCGCGATGCGTGCGACCGGAAAAATCGCGCCCCCTCCTGAGTATCCGGCTTGATGTACCACTCGAAATTCTGCTGACCGCCCGATGCGACCGTGCCTTCTGGATTGGAGGGGGTCGCCGGCTTGCCGGTCGACGCCACCACCATGGATGAACCGTAGATCACCAGGCTCGTCGGGTCATCT
>CAYTJV010000888.1:0-2294 GCA_964438165.1 uncultured Planctomycetaceae bacterium
CCTGGTAATCGCCCACCGGCAGGCCCGGACCGTCGCTCATCTTGGCGACGTAGGAGCCGTTGGGCTGGATCCGCGCTGCCTGATAGACGCGGCTTTCCGGCTCGAAGAACACGACCTGGCCTTCCGTGACCGCCCGGCCGTTGCACGTGACCTGGCCTCGGATGGCCCCGTATTCGCCCTTGGGTCCGCAACCGGCCAGCGCAAGGACTGCCGGCCCGAGAGCGGCTGCCCACCCAAGCCACGATCTATTCCTCGACGCTCGCCCTTTTGCCGTCATCGCGATTCGCCAGGTTGTAGACGATCTGGATGTCCGTGGTCATGCCAATGAACTGCCCGGAGCCGTCGGCCATCAGCACTTGGGCGCCGCCGGGGTGGGCCGACTGGAGCGGCCGATTCGGCCCGCAATCGCCCGCCACGCCGTAAGCCAAGTAGGAGAACTCCCCAATCGGGTGAATGACGCAGGTGAGATTGTATTGCCGTTCCCAGGTGTCTCTGCGGCTCACGCCCATTGGGAACCCGTATCCGCAGTCGCTGCGACAGTCGATCTGGGCCCCCTTATCGTCGGTACACCAGCCCGATTGCTCCCCGACCATCATCGTGTGCGAGGTGCCATCTTTGATCGACGCGGTGGAGATGGCCACGCTCGCGGCTGCGGTGATCACGCCGGGCTGGCTCGGGAGGGGAGGCTCGGCCAGCAATACGCCGCCCCATGAAATGTAGCCGGGGGCGCCGGTGGGGTTCTTATCGCGGGTGGTCGGATGGTCTCGGGCGCCAGAGATTCCCGCGTAGGTGGAACTCATCACGTTCGGGCTCTCGCTACCGAAGTTGGTCAGAACCAGCCGATCCAAGCTGCTCGAAGGGCAGAACATCCAAGGGAACACCTGGCTCCGGAGCAGGTCGCGGTTCCATTGGTTCCAGGGTTGCGAGTCGGGCACGAGCCGGCCGGTCACCGCGCTTAACTGGTCGAACTCGTTATAAACGGTCTCCTCTTCGAGGTACGGCAGGATGCGCACCAGCCAGGTGTGCCCGAACTCGCCGGCCGACGTCGATAGCGCGCCGGACGGGAACACGGTGTACACACCCAGGTAGTTGTGCATCGCCAGCCCCATCTGCTTGATGTTGTTGAGGCACTTGGATCGCCGCGCCGCCTCGCGGGCCATTTGGACGGCGGGCAGCAGCAATGAGATGAGAATGCCGATAATGGCAATCACCACCAGCAGCTCGACCAGGGTGAACCCGCTGCGTTGCGGCGAGGTCGCGCGGCGCTGAATACCAGCGGTTCGGCCTATCCAGGATTTCATCGGACATACCTCCGCGAATCGGATCGGGCAGCCCCAAACCCATCTCGGCATGGAGACCTCATACCCGCTCCCCTCTACTATGATAGTGAAGATCCTACGCCCCGCAATCACCTCTTGTGCCCCACTATCTGGTGGACTCGGCACCCACGCATACGACGTTTCAGAATGAGTGTCGGCGACGCCGCTGGTCCGCTACAATCGCGGGGGACTGGTCTGAAGGGAGGTTCGCACGATGTTGGGAGTCCATTTGGGGATCGACGACTACCTTGCCCGGCTTAAGGCCGAGTTGGATCGGGTCCAGCGTGCCGACGTCGAGCATTTGGCCGGTCTGGTCTACCGGGCCTGGCAGGAGGGGAAATTCGTGTTCGTTTTCGGCAACGGTGGTTCCGCGGCCACGGCCTCGCACCTTGCCGCCGATTGGGGGAAGAACTGCGTGTCTTCGGAAGATCTGGTCAAGGCCGCCGGACGGCGTTTGAAGATCCTCAGCCTGACCGACAATATGCCCTGGTTCTCCGCCCTGGGAAACGACCTGGGCTACGACCAGGTTTTCGTCCAGCAACTGGTACACTACGCCTCGCCGGGCGACCTGGCGATTGCCATCAGCGGCTCGGGCAACAGCCCCAACGTGTTGAAGGCCGTCCAGTGGGCCAACGAGCATGGACTGATCACGTTCGGCCTGACGGGCTACGGCGGCGGCAAACTCAAGCAGATCCAGCAAGCCGGCGTCCACGTAGCCCTGGACGACATGGCCATGGTCGAAAGCATCCACGCCTGCATCGGCCACTGGATCGTCGACGACCTGACCGCGCGGATTAGCCGCACGGGGCGGTACGCGCCGGCTTGAAATTCCCAATTTCTCGTTCCCACGCTCTGCGTGGGAACGTCCGCCGTGGACGCTCTGCGTCCTGTCTTGCTGACGCCGCAGAGCGGCCGGACCGTGCGTTCCCACGCGGAGCGCTCAGTATTACCCACATATACGCACGTACATATTAA
>CAYTJV010000889.1:0-2291 GCA_964438165.1 uncultured Planctomycetaceae bacterium
GCGTATGGGCGGTCCTGACCCTGGTCAAGTTGGCGCAGGTGCTTGATGCGGAGCTTCTCGGCGTTGAGCGGGGACGTGGGCGTGATAGCCATTACGCGGTCGCGGGCATTGCGGATGGACTTGATCTGCCGCCACTCGTTCTGCTCATGCGCCTCCAGGTCGAAATCGGCGATCTGATACGGCCCGATCCGGTTGGCCACTTCGACCCGGGCGACCTCGATCGGTTTGGGCAGCGTGAGTTCCACCCAGTGCGGCATCGGGTCGCCGTTGGACGCCCAGGCTTCGCCCGGGCCGCCGGCAAGCACCGAGGCCCCGAAGGCTGCGTTATATTCCGAATCCACCCGGATCGTCGCCGTCTGGGACTCGGCCGGAAAGACGACTTCGCCGGAGAACCGCGCGCCGAGGACGTCGCCCAGGCCGTAATCCTGGCGGCGCTGTCCCTTTTCATCCAACAGGGAGGCGTGCCCGAAGGCGATCAGGCGGCCGCCTTCCCGGACATACTGGCGCAACTGGTCGAGGCGGGGCTGATCGAGCACGGCCAGCTCGGGAACCAGAATCGCGCGGAACTGCTTGAGGCCGTCCGGCCAGTTTCCGCCCTGGGCCGAGAGGTAGAGCAACCGGCTGAACACTCCGCGGCGGGCAAGCGCATCGCTCATGGCGACCGCGCGTTGCCATGCGCCTCCCGGCCGACCTTGATAGCGCTTCCAGAACGGATCGGCGTCGGGCAGCCCATGCCCTCCGGCGGTCGGCGTGCCCAGGACGATCGCCACGTCGGCATAGGGTTGGGCATCTTCAAGATATGGCTTTACCTGCCGGAACCACGCGCCGATGGCCTTGGCCCGCTGGAGGTCCTCGCCGAAGACGCCCGAGTGGCCCGGGGTCAGCGCGAGGTTGATGCCGGCGCCCTGGCAGACGGTGATCGCCGCGGCCGCGATGGCCTGCTTGCGGGTCAGGTGCGACGGGGGCGGGGTGTCCTCCAGCGGCGTGAACCAAGACGAGTTCAGCAACAGGTTGATGTCCAGCGGCTTGGGGAGCACCCAGGCCATGCGGGCCAGCTCGTCGTTCGCGGCGAAGCTGTGGCCCTCGTTAAACAAGTATTGGTGCCGCGAGCCGACCAGATCGGTCCAGACGCCGCCGTGGAGGAACGTACTGCCCGAGCCGTTGGAAGTGAACAGGCACTGCGTCTGGCCCTGCTGCCGCCGGATGGCGTCGATCTCGTCGAGGTAGCCGGCCAGGGTGCGGGCGTTGAATTCGCCGAACTTTTCCCCCGATGCCTTCTCGAAGGGCTCACCGAACATCTTCTCATAGCCCTTGGCGACCCACGGGCTGGAAGTGTTCAGCCGCTCGCTGAAGATGTCGTGCCAGAGGCCGTGGATCGGGCCGTAGTTGCTGAGGATCTCGCGGACCTGCTCGACCGCTTTCTCGCGGAACGGCGAATGGAGGGTCTGGTAGCGCGTCGGCCATTGGGGGGCGAACACGATCGGCTTGCCCTGTTTGTCCAGCAGTGCCCACGGGTCGAACTCGGGGTTGCCGTCGCTGACCGCGTTGAAGTAAAGCACCAGCGGCAGGCCGCCGCGCTGGCAAGCCGCGGCCAACTCGCGGAGGAAGTCGCGCCGGGTCTTGAAACCCGTGGTCTTGGTGTCGTGGAAGACCAGCCCGTCGATCCACTTGTCGTAGAAAACCAGGTGGCTGGCGCCGGCCTCCTTGAAGTCCCTGACCCACGCGTCGGCGTCGAACCGGCTGCCGAGGTTCTCCATCCACTGCTGAATCGTGTACGGCGTGAGCGGCTCGTAGATGAATCCCGTCATCACGCTCACCGCCGGGTTCTTCAACCAACTCTCTCGGTGTGGGACAGACGCCCCGTCGCTCCCCACCGGCGCCGCAGCAGCAGCCGGCAGCGCTATGAAAACCCCGCACACCAACGCGATCCCTATGCCCGCCCCCCGTCTCATTTTTCTGTCAAGCATCTTTTTGTCATCTCCCCACAAAAACAAAAGTAACTTCCCACAGACCAATATTCACCCACGCCACGTGTTCCAGCCCGGTATGCTCAAGAAACCGCTTCGCGTGCGACTCGAACGCCGGTAGATCGCGGTGAAACGAAGTCAGCTTGAACGCCGTCTTGGAATTGATCAAACGAACTGTCTGTCGCCCGAGTCGGCAGCCCTCCAAGCTGACCTCGACGTCCCGCTCGACGCATTCCGCGCCTCCGAAGAAATGCGTGACAGCTTCCTCGTAAAGCTGCAAGTCCAGCCCTGTGCCCCAGTCATGCAACATAGCGACCAGCAGTT
>CAYTJV010000890.1:0-2284 GCA_964438165.1 uncultured Planctomycetaceae bacterium
CGTGGTGAATCTTCTACTTCGCCTTCTCGGCCTTCTCCTTTCCTGCCGGCGGTTTCTTTTCGTTCTTAACGATCCCCAATAGCTCCGCCGCCTCGGCACGGAAGCGGCGCAGTTCTTCGTCGTCGGGCTTGCTCTTCTCCGTCCACGCCACGGCCTTGTCGTACCACTTGCGGGCCTCCTCCTTGTTCTTTAGTTGCCAATGGGCCATCGCCAGGAAGAACCAATCGTTGGCATCGCCGCCGGAGCGGAACTCCATCGACTTGGTCAGGGTGGTGACGGCTTCTTTGAACTGGCCGGCCCGATACTGGGCCACGCCCAGCGTGTTCCAGTTCGTGCCGTCGTTGGGGGCCAATTGGGTCGCCTTGGTGGCCAACTTGACCGCGCGATCCGGCTTGCGAGCTCGCCTTGGGGTCAGAGCGCACTTAGTTGATAGAGGAAAGTGCCTAATGACAAAGTGCGCTCTGACCCCATGAGTCCGGCGTCGAAGCAATCAGGCAGCCCACGCAAGACAAACCAAGGAACAACGGCGGATGGCGCGGGCGCTACTGCCATCGCCACCCGCCGCAGTTCGTCGTGCGTGCTCGCACCCACGCGATCGTGAACCCATCCCGCAAAGCGTGCGTGCAAGAGCACGCACCCTACAGAACTGCTGGGGGCCGGTCGCACAAATTAGCGCGCCCATGCGCGACGGTCTTACGGAAGCGGCGTCGACGCGCGCCAGCCTGTGGGGTCGGCCCCGGTTGCCAAGACCGTGGCACTTCCTCCTCCCCACGGCACCACCGCGACTTGATGGGTATAGTAGCCAACACCGCCTTTGCCCATCTTCAGTACAACGTTTGCGAAGGCAAGGTACTTGCCGTCCGGCGACCAGAATGGGGTGCGGCCTTGGTCCTGCGACGGCCACGGCTCGTGGCGATAGGCCGCGGTGCGGCCGGACCCATCGGGCGCGACCGTATACACAGAGTACCCGTTCTCAAAGGCAATCCGGTTCGGCCCGCCGGGGGGCGACCATTGTGGCTTGTCTCCGTCCGCGGAGATCATCGTTGGCGCGGGATCGCCCAAGTGATAGACCCACAGTCCACTGCCCGCGTACACAATGCTGAGCCCATCCGGCGACCAATGGAACCGCGTACTCCAATGCGGGACGTCGAAGATCGGCTGCGGAGCCTCGCTCAGGAATGGATCGGTGCCATCGACGGGAAAAGAAATGTGCGCGCGGTAGACGTGCGCCGTCCACGATCCGACGTCGAGCCCGACGAACGAGACAAAACTGTCCGTAGCGTCGTTAGACCACGAGACGGAGTCTTCGGGAACGATCCCGAGTCCGTTGGTTCCGGCCGTCAACAAATCCGTGAGCTTGGCCGACTGGACTACGTTCTGCGAATTGGTTCGGAAGACGTACAGCTCCCGCTCAGGGGCTGTCGTTCCCGGGTAAAATCCTCCGCCGGGCACCACCTGGGAGCACAGCCACCACGTGTGCCCGCCGTGGTCGGCGCTGGAGGGCACGCCCCCAACGGAAGCCGGCGTCACCGCTTGCTTGCCGGAACCGTCCCCGTTCATCGCCCATATCTGGCTTTGGTAGGAATAACAGATCGATCCGCCGAAATTTGGCGGAGGATCGGGCGGCTTGCCGGCGGCTGGCGTAGGTAGGAACACCGCGATTCCCAAGAGTCCCAACAGAAACCCTGCCGCGGCCATCGTGCATCTGCGACGTGTCAACATGGATTCTTTCTCCTTTGCTCGCATTCGGTCCGCAGGTAGAATGGTAAGGCCATCGCCCCGCGGCGCGCGAACCGAGCCGCGCGGGGGATGGTTGGGCCGGGGAGGGACGCGGTCGGCGCCTTGGAACTCCCCGGCCGCTTTTCACTTTGGAGTGCGGCGATTCATCGCCGCTTTTTCTCGCTCCACGGATTGCGCGCGACCCAATGCGGTGCGCCCGGGCAAGCGTCTTCGAAAGCGGCGATGAATCGCCGCACTCCAAAGCGCTCCGGCCGATGCCTCCGTGCCTCCGTGGTGAATCTTCTACTTCGCCTTCTCGGCCTTCTCCTTTCCTGCCGGCGGTTTGTTTTCGTTCTTAACGATCCCCAATAACTCCGCCGCCTCGGCACGGAAGCGGCGGAGTTCCTCATCGTCGGGCTTGCTCTTCTCCATCCACGCCACGGCCTTGTCGTACCACCGCCGGGCGGCACCCCTCTTCCGGGAAAAAAAGAGCTGCGTCCCCTTTTCTCGCCGAAGCAATGGGAGACCTTCGGTCAAGCAATCGGCGCTCTTCAGGAGACCCGCG
>CAYTJV010000891.1:0-2268 GCA_964438165.1 uncultured Planctomycetaceae bacterium
TATGTACGTGCGTATATGTGGGTAATACTGAGCGCTCTGCGTGGGAACGCACGGTCCGGCCGCTCTGCGGCCTGAGGCAGACGGGACGCAGAGCGTCCCGGCGGACGTTCCCACGCAGAGCGTGGGAACGAGGCCGCCATGGGGATATGCTACCTCAGGCTCGTACAACGGGCTAGAATAACAGCCGCATGGATCTCTTTCCGCGGCCGCGCTGGCGTCACGAGGAGCGACGAGCTTAAGGCACGCTTCTACCACGCCCCAAGATGCCGTCAACGCCGCTTGACCGTTGCTCAGAATCGGTACTCGATCCCGAGGTTCAGGCCGTGGAGCCAGAAATCGTTGGTGGCGAAAGAGAATCTCGGCTCCGGGGCGCCGATCAGCTCGCCGGGCGGGACCTGCGTGATGTTCAGGTTGAGATCGACCAGCTCGCCGGGCCGCATCACTTTGCTCCAGTAGATCAGCGTGTACCCCACGGTGGCCCGCAGCCGGCAGCCGAGGTCCCGGCTTAGCCTGATGCCCAGCTCGGGGATCATGGAGAACTCGTTTCGCTGGTACCGGCCGATGTTGCTTTGCTGGGCGAGGATCCCGCCCAGGACGTCGGCCTGGTTGCCGGTCAGCAACGTGCGCCCGTCGATCCGCGCCCGCGAAGACGTGTTGCCCAAGGCGACTTTCATGAGCAGTTCCAGCGACCACCGGCAGCCCTGCCACTGAGCGAGTGCGCCGAGCTCGGCGCCGTTGAACTCGTTGGTGGTGTCGAAAACCTCGGAAATGTCCCTGGTCGTACCGGCGACGTCGCCGAGAATGAGATCATCCGCCTCCGCCGTGGTCGACTCGCGGATCCGCAGAGAATCGCCGAGGCGGGCATAGCGGTAGCCGATGAGCAGGTCGGCCCGGCGCGCGCAGTCGCGAAAGACGTTGCGGCGCAGGAGGAACTCCGCTCCCTCGACGTCGCTGGTCTCGCGGATGCTCAATGAGCCTGTGCGGACATCGGGATAGTTGACCAGAAGGGCGCTTTCGGCCCCGAGCAGGACGTCGAAGAACGGTCGTGCGACGATCTGCGTGCCCGGGTTCGGGCCTTGGAAAGAGGCCGAGACGGACCCCTGAACGAAATAGGCGCCCTCCAAGCCCCAACAGTGGCCCTCATCGAGCCAGTAGCCGATCGTGTCGCGGATTCCGGAACGGCCCAGGTTGTTGACTCCGGTTCCGCCGAACAAGGTGAACGTATCGGGCTGACCCAGCACGCCGGCCACGTCTTCGGCGGTGTCGGCCGGGCTGCTGGTCGCCAGGGAGGGGAGGAAGTCGCCTTTGCCCCACCAGAGAATGTACTCCTCGCGGAGCCAGAGGCGATTGTGGAACGGCCGCCAGCACCGACCGCAGGCGCGACCGGCGCATTCCCCGAAACACATGCCTTCGGGAGGGCAGCATCCGTCGCACGCCATGCCGGGAGCGTACATGCCACGGCCACCAACCGCGCCCCGGCCGGACTGCCAGGGAGCATCCTCGACCAGCGGCTCGCCCTCATAGCCCGGCGCCATGCCATCGTAGGGCATGGCGACGGCGCCAGGTTCCAGCGAAGCTTCGTAGCCAGGGTCCGCCGGCAACGGCTCCGGGGCAGAATCGTAGCGAATCTGCTTGATCGGTGAAGGCCGCCCTGCCGCGGAGGGCATCGGCCGCCCAACACCCTGGACCGCGCCGCGAGTCGTCCCGGCAGCCTTGCGGCGATCGTGCTGCGGGCTGAACGGGCGCCGCGCGTGTTCCTCCCAATCCGCACGCGCCGATTGCATGGCACGCACTTCCGGGTTGCCGGCAGAAACGGCCGGGTCCGCGGTTTGCACCCAGACCTGAGCCGTCTGGGAAAAGACGCCGGCCGATGGCGTCAGCAGCAAGGCGCCTAACAGGGTCAGAAGAAGGCGGTTGCTAGCGAGTGCGGCGGCGTATTGAGGCCTGCGGGCCGGGGGGAACAAGTGCATGAGCATGGTAGGCTCGTCTCATGTCAGTGTCCCCCCTGATGAGGCGAAACGCGAAATACACCAATGTGGCGTCTTTATCGGTAGGCCAGCTAGGTTTCCTTGAAATATTTTCCAGCTAGGTTTCGCATTTCAACCTGATCCCCGCGCGAGGATCGTCCCCCGTTGTGCCATTGCCGTATAGGTCTGGAGAGGCTAAAGTACCTGACACCAAACGGATTTCCTGACCCCGATCGTACGGAAAGCTGCCAGCTTGCCGTTGGCCCGGTATTACCCACGGGCAAGCTGGCAGCTTGCCCTA
>CAYTJV010000892.1:0-2265 GCA_964438165.1 uncultured Planctomycetaceae bacterium
CCCAAGGGCGGCGGCCTGCAGGGCGACTCCCGGGACGAGCCTGGGCAAAACTCGGCGATCACGACCGGGGGGACGCTCCGCCCGGCCTACATGGCCCGGCTGGAAAAAATTCTCGACCGGGCCGACGAGCTCGGCATGGTGGTCATCCTGGGCCTGTTCTACTTCGGCCAGGACCAGCGGATCGCCGACGAGGCGGCCGTTGTCCGGGCCCTGGACGCCGCCGTGGATTGGATCTACGAGCACGGCTACCGCAACGTGATGGTCGAGATCAACAACGAGTGCGACGTGCGGTACGACCACGCGATTCTGCGGCCCGAGCGGGTCCGCGAGTTGATCGAGCGGGTCAAGCGGCATCCGCCCCGTGGCCCTTCCGGCGTCTCCCGTCCGAGGCTCCTGGTCAGCACCAGTTACGGCGGAGGCACGGTGCCCAAGGAGAATGTGGTTCGCGCGGCCGATTTCCTGCTCATGCACGGCAACGGCGTGAACAGGCCCGAACGGATCGCCGACATGGTCCGGCAGTGCCGCCAGGCGCCCGGCTACCGCCCGATGCCCATCCTCTTCAACGAGGACGACCACTTTGACTTTGACCAGCCGCAAAACAACTTCGTGGCTGCCGTGGGCGAGTACGCCTCCTGGGGCTATTTCGACCCAGGCAAGAGCAACTACATCGACGGCCACCAGTGTCCGCCGACCAACTGGCAGCTCAACACGCCGCGGAAAAAGGCGTTTTTCGGCCTGGTGAAGGAGATCACCGGCTATTGAGGCATGCCAGGGCACCGGAACGTGATCTCCGTGGCGGTCGAGACGCCCGCCTCTATAATGATGAACGAGGCTGTTGCCGCGAAGCCGAGAGGTGTACTCATGCCGATTCACGATTGGACCCGGGTGGATGCCGGTATTTTCCACCACTTCCACCAAGCGTGGATTTCAACGCTTGCGCGGGCGCTGAATGCCGGCCTTCTCCCACCCGACTGGTATGCCCTGGCCGAGCAGATCGCGGGCGGTCTGCTGCCCGACGTGCTGACCCTGGAAAGCGGCCGACCGAATCCGAGGCGGCCGACCGACGATGCGGCGTCCCTGGACGAAACCGAGGAGGGCGGCATCGCTTTGGCCAGCGGCCCGCCCAAGGTCCGTTTCGCCTACACGTCCGAACCCGAACAGTACGCCCGCAAGCAGAGCCGCATCGCCATCCGGCACAAGAGCGGAGACCGCGTCGTCGCGGTCCTCGAAATCATATCGCCCGGCAATAAGGGGAGCCGGTACGCGATGCGGATGTTCGTAGAGAAGGCCCTTGAGTTCTTGGAGGCCGGCATCCACCTATTGATCATCGACTTGTTTCCCCCGGGTCGGCGCGATCCCCAAGGGATCCACGCTGCCATCTGGTCCGAGATCGAGGAGAGCGAGTTCCAACTCCCACCCGACCAGCCGCTGACACTGGCATCGTATTCCTCCGGTCGGCTCAAGCGGGCGTTTGTCGAGCCGGTCGCCGTCGGCGAAAAACTCCCCGAGATGCCCTTATTCCTCGAACCGGATCGGTACATCCTGACGCCGCTCGAACCGACCTACCTCGACGCCTTCGCCGCCGTGCCGAAGCGCTGGAGGGACGAACTGGAGCCGTGAGTGGAGTGAGAACGCTGTAGCCGGTCTCCTGATCGCGCCACAACTGAGGGCCTTGACTTCGGCGGGGCCGCAACCCGATGATAATGGGCGGTTGTCTTGGTGGTGCTCAGACAAGAGCGCAGGTCGATGGTTCGTCGACCGGGTCCCGTTGGGCCTGCCGAAAACCGGGGCGAGTTAATTTCGTCACTGCGTGCCGCAATTAACTCGCTTGTGCAGGACAGCCGGGGGCACAGCGCTTCGCCGTGCCCCCTCTTTGCTTAAACTTATTGCCGCGGCAAGGAAGAACCGCAGGCGGTATTTTCGCCGGATCGGCTGGAACCGGGCTGCGGCGGCGATCCTCGTTCGGTTGTGTACGCACAAGGGCGGGCTGCCGCAGGGGGCGCCGACCAGCCCTCGACTCAGCAACCTGGTCAACTACCGACTCGATGCCCGGTTCGCCGGGCTTGCGGCCGCGCTGGGCGGCGTCTATACGCGATACGCCGACGACATCACGATTTCGTTTGTCGAGGACGTCGAGAACCTGGCGGAAGAAACGCCGCTGAGCCGCCATCCCGGCACCGGCCGGCCGATTCCTCGGGAAGCCCAAGGGACCGTGTTGGAGCTCTTGCCTACCATGACGAAGAGAATTCGCTCTCAAGGCTATGT
>CAYTJV010000893.1:0-2262 GCA_964438165.1 uncultured Planctomycetaceae bacterium
CGAACGGCGTATTTGCAGTCGCGGCCAGTATAGTGGGTCCTCACGTGCTAGGCCGAGGAAGGTCTTGCGTAGACGATGATGCCCCGCTCCTGCACGACGACCCGGTAGCCTGCCCGGCGGGCGTGCTCGATGATGAACCCGAGCTGCTCGGGCGATTGGTGGAAACGCTCGGCGCTGTCGAGCACGATCCAGTCGAACAACTCGATCGGCGAGCGGCCGGGGCCGATTTCGGCCTGGAACTGTTTCCATCGATCGCCGGCCTGGGCCACGGTATCCAGTCGGCGCACGCGCAAGAGGTGCGAGGCGATCCGGCCGGTGGCCAGGACGCTCGACTGTCGCCCGCCGACCTGTTCGACGATCTTGTTCAACACGGCGTTGCCTTGGGAGCCGACGCGGCGATCTTCGAGCACGCTTTTCGTGCTGTCGCCGGCATAGGTCTGGTAAATCACGTCGGTCAGCGTGGCTTGGCTCCAGGGCATGGCGCCGAACCAGGTGGAGGCCGTGGCGCAGGCGGCCAGGGCAGCAACCCCGGCGGCCCCTCTCCCGCAACGGGAGAGGGGAGACGTTGCGCCGACGATGGCAGCCAGGAGGAACACCGGGATTAGCGCGGTCGTGTACTGGAAGGCGATGCTCGTAGCCGGCGAGTGTCCCCAGGCCACGAGCACGCCGAGCGGCACGAGCGTGGCCAAGAGAACCACCCATCCGCGCCGCAGTTCGCGTAACCCCAATGGCGCCAGAATCGCCAGGAGGAAGTAGATGGATTGCGGCCGCATCACCGTGCTCCAGAAAACCCGCGGGCGTAGGAACGGGGAAAGCAGGACTTCTGCGAAGGAGTCGCCGAGCCGGATGAAGCGGCCTACCTGGTATTGGGAGAACGGCGCAAGCTCGAAGACGACCGCCAGCGTTGCCAGAAAAACGGCGCACGCGGCGAGCCATCCCCACCAGGGCAAGCGACTCGCGAGGGTGGCGGCGCCCGGCTGCAACGTTGTATCTCGGCTGCGGTCGCGCCAGGCCTCAAGCGCCAGCATCAGGCTCAGGCACGCCAGCACGGCGATGACGTCCTCCTGAAAGCTACAAGCCAGAAGACACGCCGCGCCCGCCGCCACGCGCCACCCGCGCAGCATGGCCGCCAGTGCCGCGAACAGAAGCGGCAGGGCCAGGCTGACCGGGTGCCATCCGTAGGTGCAGCTCAGGTTGAGTTGTCCCACCACGGGATAGAACAAGTACGCCGCGGCCCACGCGGCGGCAGCGATCGGTGGTCCGCCTAACCGTCGGGCGATGCCGTACACCAAAGGAGCCGGCGACGCCAAACAGATCGCCTGGATGATGAAAAAGAGCGCCGCATCGGGCCACATTCCCCAAAGCGGGGACAGCAGGGCCAGGCCCGGATTGAAGTGATCCCAGAACGCCGGCAAGCCCGGCGTCTCCATGAGAAACCCGCGGCCTTCCCAGGTGTTGGCCACACGCCAGGCGAAATGGCCGAAATCGTTGTAGCCGCGAAGGTAGTTGTCGTAGGCCCGATGCGATTCACCGTACCACCAGATCGCGCAGGCGACGGCCAGGCCCCAAACCGCCACAAGCCAGGCAGTGTTGTAGGTCAGCAAGCGTAGGGTGGGACAAGCGCAGCGCCGGCCCACCATGACGACGTGTTCGTGCGTCGCGGCCTCGTGCGTCGCGGCCGATGGTGGGCCCGCGCTGCGCTTGGCCCACCCTACAGATCCTACCCGCACCGCGGCTCCGGTGATTCCAGCGATCAGGATCGGCTCAAGGAACGTGTGAGGGATTTCCCATCCGGCCAGGCGCAACAGGTCCGTCAGGGGCACGATCCAGGCCGCCAGCAGCCACCGCGTGGGCGGCGGAAAGAAGCGGCCGCTCTTCTGTGCCACACGATGACAGAGAACCCCCAGCAGCGTCCCGGCCGAACAGGCGACCAGCAAGCTGGCGTTGTCCAGGACGAAAAGGCCCCACAAGGGCGGCGCCGCGGACAACACCGTGTAGAGCGCGGTCAAATGCTCCCGCGTCGTCAGCAGCGCGACTGCCCACGCCCAGCCGATTGCCGCAAGAATGGCCATCAATACCCTGGCTTTGGATCGCGACGACTCGTCTGGAGAATCCATCGAACGAACTCTGCTCTGCGTGGGCTTCGAATCCCGTGACTTTCCGGCCCGATAGCAGGCGAATCCGGCAATCACGAAAGCCCGAAAGGACCAGGGCGATTGCGTCACAATGACACCGATGGCGGAGGATGGGCAAGCGACTTCT
>CAYTJV010000894.1:0-2262 GCA_964438165.1 uncultured Planctomycetaceae bacterium
CTGATGCAAGTATGTCGAAATGTGGGTAATACTGAGCGCGGAGCGTGGGAACGAGGATGAAATGCCCGTGCCCGCTTGAAATGCCGGTCGTGCGCGGCTAATCTGAAGGCGCCACAAGCAATCCTCTCCCACCGCCTTCCACCTTCCAGCCTACCAAGGAGTCCAACCATGAGGCATCGCGCCGGCCGCCGGGAGTTTTTGAGAAACAACGCTTTCGCGGGAATCGGATTCTGGCTCGTGTCGGCCGCAACCCCGGCCGAGAGTCGCTCGCCCAACGAGAAACTCAACATCGGCATCATCGGGGCGGGCGGGCGCGGGGCGGCCAATACCGACGGGGTCCAGAGTCAGAACATCGCGGCCCTGGCCGACGTCAACGAAAACCACCTCGAAGCGGCCAGCAAGCGATTCCCCAAGGCCAAGCGATACGTCGACTGGCGCAAGCTGCTGGAGCAGAAGGACCTCGATGCCGTGGTCGTCAGCACGCCCGATCATCACCACGCCCTGGCCTGCGTGGCCGCGATGAAGCGCGGCAAGCACGTCTACTGCGAGAAACCGCTGGCCCACTCGGTCCACGAGGCCCGCGCCGTGCAGGATACCTACAAGCAGGCCAAGGTCGCGACCCAAATGGGCACGCAAATCCACGCCACGGACAATTACCGCCGGGTGGTGGAGTTGATTCAGGGCGGGGCGATCGGGCCGGTGCGCGAGGTCCACGTCTGGTGCGACCGCGTGGGCTTTGTTCCCAACACCACCCGGCCCAAGGACACCCCCGCCGCGCCCAAACATCTCAACTGGGATCTCTGGTTAGGGCCGGCGCCGCAGCGTCCGTATCATCCGAGCTACTTGGGCGGCTGCACCGTGTGGGAGCAATGGTGGGACATCGGCAACGGCTGCCTGGGCGACATGGGAAGCCACCTGATCGACCTGCCGTTTTGGGCCCTCAAGCTCCGCGACCCGATTTCGGTGGAGGCGGAGGGCTGCAACCGCAGCAGGGAGTGCTACCCGCAGTGGCTCGTCGTCCGCTGGGAGCACCCGGCGACTTCCGAGCGACCGGCCCTGAAGCTCACCTGGCACGACGGCGGCAAGAAGCCGCCTTCGCCGCCCGGCCACGATCTCAAGAAATGGGGCATCGGCGTGCTCTTCATCGGCGACAAGGGGCAACTGCTAGCCGACTACGGGCGCAAGTTCCTTCTGCCGGAAGAGAAGTTCAAGGACTTCCAGCCGCCCAAGCAGCCGATCCCGCCCTCGCTGGGCCACTACGAGGAATGGATCCACGGCTGCAAGACCGGCGCGCCGACGCTGTGCAACTTCGATTACTCGGGCAAGCTCGTCGAGCACAATCTCTTAGGCTCGGTGGCCTTCCGCGTGGGCAAGAAGCTCCAATGGGATTGCGGACAAATGAAGGCCACGAACTGCCCCGAGGCCGACAAGTACATCCGCCGGGCGTACCGCAAGGGGTGGAAAACCTAATCTGAATGTCTCGCCGGGGAACATGAAAAGGGCGAAGGGGCAAGAGACGCAATCGTTGGGTTGCTCCCAGCGGAGACGGGATCCTGGTCGGCCGCTTCACGGTTCCATTTTGGAACCTTGAACAAAAAGCCGAGTCTGCGCGAGGTGGTCCATGCGGTCCAAGGCCAGGGGATTCACGCTCGTCGAGATCCTCGTGGTGATCGCAGTCATCGCCGTCCTCGTCGGTCTGTTGTTGCCGGCAGTCCAAGCGGCGCGCGAAGCGGCCCGACGCGCTCGTTGCGGCAACAATCTCCGCCAAGTAGGGATCGGCCTGCACAACTACCACGACAGCCATCGGACCTTTCCCCCGGGTTATCTTGGCAACCCGGCGGACTATACGGGTCCCCACTGGTCGTGGTCTGCTTTCCTACATCAGCGATACGATGTGGTTTGTCAATTCCGATCCGGCATTTCGGATCAACGGGTCGGCGGACCAGGCCTTCAGCAGCCATCATCCGGGAGGAGCTCAATTCGGGTTCGCCGACGGTTCCGTCCACTTCCTCAAGGAGACGATCGACGGCACGACGCTCGAGCGCCTGGCTACGAGAAACGACGGCCAACCGCTGGGCGACTTCTAGCAGCCCCGCAACTTCGATTTCATGACCGGGTCTTCTCTCTCTGGAACTTCTGCCCCAGCTCGTAAGCCATACTTGTTCTGATCGCAGAGGCCAGGGCCGGGGAGGGCCCATGGGAATCGGGTGGGGAAATCAGGTTGGCGACGTTCCGGAGGAGTTGGATCGGAGTCAGGAACAG
>CAYTJV010000895.1:0-2260 GCA_964438165.1 uncultured Planctomycetaceae bacterium
TTGTCGCTGACGTACTTGATGAAGAGGAGGACGAGGACGTAGTCCTTGTACTGGCTGGCGTCCATGCCGCCGCGCAGCTCATCGCAACTGGACCAGAGGGACGAGTAAAGCTCGGATTTCTTGATGGCCATATTCTCGGCAGCGTGTTCGATAAGTGAAGTTCCGAGTCGCTCCCAAGTCCGTTCTGCACTGATTCGATGACGTCCACAAGTCTATCACAGTTCGGATGCCGGCGGCACTCCAAGGTGCGCTTCGCGAGGAGTGGGATTGGAAACGGCTACAGAGCGCGGTTAGGTCGGTGCTGCGGGATCAAAAGGCGGCTTGGAGCCGAGAGTCGGCCAAGTACGGGTTTTTCGTCAAGAGCTGCGAAGTCCGCCGATGGTGTGCAGGGCAGCAGGGTGTTATCAGGGATGGAACGGGCCGAGGGCCTCAAATTCAGAGCGACAGGAGAATGGCCAGGAAGATCAAGAACAAGGCAAACGCGCATCCGCCGGCGATGAGGCCCCAGATCCACGGCGGCGTGCCCGAGCGCCGGCTGCGATAGGCAGTGGTTTCTTCGGCCGCCGATCGCAGGGGCTTCGCCGGGAGTGGGGCGGGCGAGGCGATTTCGCCGAACAGCTCGGCCAGCGGATCGGGGCTCTCTTCCAGCGGCTTGGCTACGCGAAGCGTGCCCTTTGCCGCGAGTTGACTGCCGGAGTCGGGTTTGCGGGCTGGCCGGCGTTTGGCGCTGCTCCCCGCCTTTGCCGACGGCCGATCGGTTTCGGCCGAAGCGGCCCCTGGCGACGGCGCGGCGCCACTAAGTTGCGTGCCGATGACGCCGCTGTCGGCGGTGGCCGCCGTCAGCGCGGCCCGCACGCTCGACGACAGCCGCCGGGCCGCCGAAGTATCGGCCCCCGTTCCGGTCTCGGGCGTCGTTCTCGGCAGCCGCCCCGACGAGCCTCCGCTCAAGACCGACGAATCGAAGCTGTGTCCATGGGCGCGGAGCCAGTCAGCCAAGGCGTCGGCCACCTCTTGGGCCGACTGGTACCGGGCCGAGGGCTTCTTGGCCATCATTCTCAGGCAGATTTCGATCAGATCCTCGGGTGCGTCGGGGCGCCGCTCGCGGATATCGGGCGGGGGGCTCTTCTGGTGCATCATCAGCCGCTGAGGGAGGGTGCCGTCCGGGAACGGGGCACGGCCGGTGAGCACGAAGTACAGCGAGCACCCCAAGCTGTAGAGGTCGGCCCGGGCATCCACTCCGTGGCTGTCGATCGCCTGCTCCGGGGCCAGGTAGTCGGCCGTGCCGAGCACGTTCTCATCGTAAGCCACGGTGAGCGAGGCCCGGTCTTCTCCGGTGAAGCGGGCCAGCCCGAGGTCGAGGACCTTGACGATCTTGTGCGAGTCGAGCAGGAGGTTCGCGGGCTTGATGTCGCGGTGGATCAGTCCGGCCTGATGGGCGTGCTCCAAGCCCTCGGCCGCTTGTCGGATGTAGTCGGCCGCCTGGGGGTAGTCGAGGACGCCCTGATCACTGACGAGGGCCTGGAGATCGCGGCCTTCGACGTACTCCATGACCATGTAGTGGATGTCGTTGACGTTGTCGATGTCGTACGCCCGCACAATTTTGCGATGATCCAGGGCGGCGATGGCCTCGGCTTCCCGGCGAAACCGGGCCAGGTACGAAGAGTCGTTGACGCGCTGTTTGGGGAGCACCTTAATGGCCACGCGGCGGTGCATGAGGGCGTGCTCGGCCAGGTAGACGCTGCTCATGCCCCCGGTGCCGAGATGGCCGAGCAACTTGTACTTGGCGAGAAAGAAACCCTTGTAGCGCCCTTCCAGGAGCCGGTCGGCCTGCCAGCGCGTCACCAGACCCGACTCAACCAATCGAGAAGCGACGAAGTCCGTATCGTGGATCGGCTCCCCGTGGGCCTCCTCTTTGAGCGCCAGGAGCACGCGATTGAGTTGGCCGCGGTCGACCAGCTCGCTTTTGCGCACAAGGTCCAGAAAACTGTCGACCTTCAGTTTGCCCATGATAACGCCGATGCGTAGCCCCGCCGACTAGGGGTGCCGTGGCTGGCTCAGGATAAGATTGGATGCCACAGCGAGAACTCGGCCGCCCCAAAATGCCGCATGACGGGAGACTCCGTTAGACAGCCACGAGTTCATATTAGCATACCACATTAGCATACCACGAACGCGCCGCCAGTTCCAGTTATCGCCCGCGCACCAGCAGGAGAACTGCAAAGTGGTTTTTGGCAAACCGGGGAGGGGGATTGGTTCGTAG
>CAYTJV010000896.1:0-2251 GCA_964438165.1 uncultured Planctomycetaceae bacterium
AACCCTGAACCCCGAACCCCGAACCCTCCCCGTGGTACAGAGAAATCCAAAGGAGATCCTCCCATGGCGGCCGAAACTCCAGAAGCCCTCAGAGACGGTGCGCCGGCGTCGGAACGACCGAGCCTGACGGGCCCGCAACAGGACCTGGTGCTGCGGACCGCCGGTCAGCGCGTGGCGGCCACGGTTCGCTCGTGGCCCGCCCAACGACTCGATGAGGTCCTGGGAGAAACGGCCAACGTCCCCGTGCTGGGCGCGTTCGTGAGCTTGAAGCGATCGGGCCAATTGCGTTCCTGCTGCGGGTTTCTCGGCCCGAAGGTTGCCCTGCACGAGGCCCTGGATCAAGCCGCGGTTCGGGCGGCGAAGGACGATCCCCGTTTCCCGCCGATCTCGCCGGCTGAGCTCCCCTACCTCGATTTAGAGGTCTGGCTCCTTTGGGACATGCGGCCGGTAACGGCCAAAGGGATCGACCGGGTGAAAGCGGTCGTCATCGGCACCCACGGCTTGCAGATCTCCCGAGGAGGAAATCGAGGGCTCTTGCTGCCCGGGGTGGCGGTGGAGCATCAATGGGACGCCGAGACCTTCTTGCGCCAAGTCTGCCTGAAGGCGGGCCTCCCCCCAGAGTCGTGGCAGGAACGCGATACCGTTCTTTCGACGTTCGAGGGATATTCGATCCACGGCAAGATGGGCGAGGCCGTCGCCGATTTTGGCGAGCCGGCGCCGCTGGCCGGACCGACCCTGGCCGACATCGCCCAGTTGGCCGACTTCTGCCGGGCCAACGTCATCGCTCATTTCTACGGCGCGACGCCAAACTACTACGCGCCCGCGGGATTCGATGGCGGTGTACACGGCGCCGTGGTCAGCGTAGGTCTTCCCGGCCGGCCGGAAACCGTGGATTCGAGTATCGTCTCGCTTCGGCCGGAGATGCCGCTCCAGTCGACGCTGTTCAACTTGACCAAGCTGGCGGCCGAGGGCCTCGCCGGGGCGCGCGTGGATCCCCGCTTGGTCGAGGGTTCCACCTGCGGCCTGAGCGTGTTTTGGGATCCCGCCATGCACGGATCGCTCGGCAACCCGGACCTGGCGGGCATCGACCCGCGCCGCCGCGCCGTGGTTGTGATGGATCAATCGCGTTGGGTGCTGGCCTATGACCCGAGCCAATCGCCCCAGGCCCTTTTGGCGACTTGCCTCGAGCGGATCGCCCTTTCGCACGACGCTCAGGGGTTGGTCTGTTCCATGGAAGTCGCGTCGAACCGGTCGCGGGTTCTGGCGAGCAATGTCCCTGTGCCTCAGCCGGCCGGATCGGTGCGTCCGCCCGCCGTGGCCGGACATTTCTATCCCGGCACCCCCGAAGCCATCGACCAGACGATCGACCAGCTCATGCCGGCGAAACTGGCGCCCGAGCGCTGGGCGGGAGTATTAGTTCCCCATGCCGGATGGATGTATTCCGGTCGATTGGCAGCCCAGGCCCTGAGTCGGGTCAAGATTCCATCTCGGGTGATCGTGGTTTGCCCCAAGCATCGGTCCGGAGGGGCGGACTGGGCGGTCGCCGCGTGCCGGAGCTGGGCCTTGCCCGGCCGCGAAATCGAGTCCGATCTGGAGTTGGCTCGAGAACTGACCAGGTGCGTCACCGGCCTGGTCCTCGACAACGAGGCCCATCGCGAGGAACACGCCATCGAGGTCCAATTGCCGCTCCTGGCGCGACTCGCGCCGAACAGCCGCGTCGTGGGTGTGGCCATCCACGGGGGCGATTTCGAGCGCCTCTCGCGGTCCGCCGAGCAACTGGCAGGCGTGTTGCGCGGGCTGGACGAGCGTCCGTTGCTGGTCATTTCCAGCGACATGAATCACTACGCCGACGACGACCATACCCGCCGCGTGGACCGCATGGCCCTCGACGCGATCGAAGGCCTCGATCCCCGCGGTCTGTACGAAACGGTGACGAAAAACCGCATCAGCATGTGCGGCGTGCTGCCGGCCGTGCTGGTCATGGAAACCCTCCGGCAGTTGGGGGCTCTGAACCGTTGTGATCTGGTCGGCTACGCCACCAGCGCCGATGCCTCCGGCGACCGCCGACAGGTCGTGGGCTACGCGGCAGCTTTGTTTGCGTAGCGAACGGCCGAAGAATAAGTTCCACGTTTGTGAACGATCTGCCGTGACATGAGATGACTAACCATTCCCGTCCCGGAGGGACGTTTGATAATAGCCCAGCGATTCATCGCTGGGTTGGAAGGCAGATCAGGGTGCGTAGTCCCGGAGG
>CAYTJV010000897.1:0-2249 GCA_964438165.1 uncultured Planctomycetaceae bacterium
CGCCTGTGCCAGCAGTTTGCGGCCCGGTTCGTCGGGCGTGGGGATGGCCCATCCGGTCCACGGCTGCGGACCAGAATCCCGTTCCCTACGACATCCAGGCGCCGAACTTCACGCAGATCGACCGGCTCAAGCTGAGCAGCGATCTGGACGAGTTCAACCACCTTTACGCGTTAATGTACGTTGGGGACACGCACAACGAGAATCGCGGCACCAACCGCTTCTTCAACGGCTACGACCTGCGGTGGACCAACGAAGCCCTGGACGGCTTCAAGTGGACCGCCTACAGCAAGAAGTTCCGGGAGGACGGCCAGTTGCCCTCGACCTTCCCGGAGGCGCCGCTGATCCAAGGCGGCGACACGATCGCCGACTACCATCATCCGCTCAGCTACGATAAGGTCAGCGCGGGCCTGAGGGGCAATTGGCGGCCCGCCGCCTCCGGTTGGCCGGCGGCGGAAGGGCTGGGAGTCACCTGGGGTTACGAGTATTCCCGGCTCAACCGGCGGTTCGCCGATTATGAAGCCCACGACCCCAGGTGGGTGCTTGTCAATAACCCCGATCCGACGCCGGACGTGTTCGACCAATGGACCTTCTCCCAGGCGGACACCGTCCTCAACACGTTCAACCTGGGCACGTCGATGCGGTGGTCGTCCAGCTTCGACAGCTTCGTCCGCTACAAGTTCATCGACGCCTCGAATCCGATTTACGGCTTCCGGGCAACCAACGGCGACACCAACACCAACCAGCCCGAACAGTCGAACCTGATCGAGATCGGCGGCACCTGGATGCCATCGAGCAACTTCCTGCTCAGCGCGACGGTGGGCATCGAGGCCCGCAACCACGACTCGCTGCACACCAACGAATTCCAGGCATTCGAGGTGCTTCACACCAACCCGCGCGAGAACGGCTTCGACGAGTTTAACTATCCGATTGTGCTCAGCGCCTGGTATGCTCCCACGGAGAAGTGGTCGCTCAACGGAGGCTACGCGAGCTTCAGCAACTCGATCGAGCAGTTGATTGCCCTGGGCGATCAGTACGGCGACAACCTGCTGAATACCACGGGCGGCACGGTTGCCAACCCGGCCTTCCCAGGGTCTGGGCCTCCGTTCATCGGGCCGCGCGACTACTTCGAGCCCGACGTGTTCCAATCGCTCTGGCGGTACGCCGCCCGCTCCCAGGTCGTGAACCTTGGGGCGACGTATGCGTGGACCGAGCGGTTGCGGCTGACGGGCGGGTATGAGTACACCTGGAGCCGCGCCGCGATCACGTCGAATCCCGCGCCGGCCTCGGCGTTTGACCCCTCCGACACTGTGGCCCCGCCGACCGTGGTGGTTCTCGATCCGGCGACCGCTTGGGAGACGATCCGCGACGTGACCGACGTCGTCGTGCGGACTAACCGCATCACGGCGGGCACAGACTACTTGATGCGGGAGCGGGTGACGCTGTTCTTCCGCTACAATTACTTCGAGTACACCGACCTGGCGGGCACGGGCAACACGGGCCGGGTCCACGGATTCCTCGGCGGCATGAACGCCGTGTTCTAACGCGGGAGCTCACCGCTTCTTGGCGTCGGGTTCGGCGGGCGGGGATTTGCCCGGCGCGGCCTTGGCCGGCGCCAGCAGCGCCGGCAGTTCCACCTTCGGCTCGGGCACCTTCAACTCCCGGCAGACGGCGGTCAGCCGTTCCACGGCGGCGCTGGTCAGCGTGGTCGCATAGTGGACGTTGTGGATGCCGTTGGCCGCGCGGAGGAAGGCCAGATCGTGCTGGATCGTCTCCAGGCGGTCGGCCAGCGAGGTCGCCTGGTCCTTGGGGAGTTTGGCCGTCTTGAGGGCTTCGCGGGCGCGCGTGGCGGACGATTCCATCTCCTCAAGCCCGGCTTTCAGCCGCTCTTGATAGGCCTGGAACCTTGGCAGCGCCGCCGCTTCGTGGCACGAGGTGCAGACCTCGATCGATGCCTTCCAGAGCACGGCGCCGGTGGGCCCCTCCTTCTTGAAGCGGTGGCAGGTGCGGCATTCGACGCGGACCGAGAGCATGCCGTTCGACTGGGGAGGGATGCTCTTGCCTCCCATTCCGCGAAGCATGTTCACCTGATCGCGGTGATGGTCGGGATGGCACGAGGCGCAGTCCGAGGCGGCGTGCTCGATCTTCATGCGGTCCAACGAATGCTCGATCGTCAGGTGGCAGTCCAGGCAATCGACTTTGTGGTCGGTCACGTGGGTCTTGTGCAGGAACTCGTGGTCGTCGATCTTGGC
>CAYTJV010000898.1:0-2239 GCA_964438165.1 uncultured Planctomycetaceae bacterium
TTCATCTTTCATCCTTCATCCTTCATCCTTCATCCTTCATCCTTCATCTTTCATCCTTCAGTGACTGATTGTCGCCTGATTCTCGATCCGCCCGCCGCCGGGGCGTGGAACATGGCGGTCGACGAGGTCCTGTGGGAGTGGTCGGGCCGGACCGGCGCCTGGTGCCTGCGAATGTATCGCTGGGCCGAGCCCACGCTGTCGTTGGGCTACTTCCAAGGCTATGACCAGCGGTGGGAGCACGCGGCGAGCCGGTCGTGTGCCGTGGTGCGGCGGATCAGCGGCGGCGGGGCGATCGTTCATGACGCCGAGTGGACGTACTCCGTGGCGGTCCCTTTCGGGCATCCGGTGGCGTCACGCCGCCAATGGCTTTACGAAGCGGTCCACGGGGCGATTATTGGGTTGCTGGCCGATTTCGGCGTCGAGGCTTCGATTCAAACGGCGGAGCAGTCGTCCAGGCCGCATTCGCCACCGTTCTTGTGTTTTCAGCGGCGATCGCCGGGCGACGTGCTCGTCGGTCCGGTCAAGGTGGCAGGCAGCGCGCAGCGGAGGAGCCATACCGCGGTGCTCCAACACGGCAGCCTGTTGCTGGCCCGGTCCCCGGCCGCGCCCGAGCTTCCCGGCCTGAAGGAGATTACGGGCCGGGAGTTTGCCTTGGAGCGGGTCTTGGAGTGCTGGCTGAAGCACTTGTCCGAGCGGCTTCAACTGCGATGGATCGGGGAAACCCTTTCCCAAGACGAGCGGCACCGGGCTGCCCAACTTGTGGCGGGAAGGCATGCAACCGAAGGGTGGATCGCCCAGCGCAGCCGTCAGACCGTCCAGAATCCACTCGACATGCCGCCCGGGTGCGGTTAGGATCACGGGGGCAAAGATAAAATATGCGAAGCCTGGGTTGCATCTTGGGCCATTTCGTTCATACTATGGGCGGATGGGGAAGAGGCATGCGGCTCGGTACGGCCGAGGTTTCGCTCGAATTCTCGTCGTGTTCCTCGGCTCTTCTCATTGCATGGGAGTGGTGAAGACGATGGATGTGAAACTCGTTGTGGTCCATGGGAAGCACGCAGGTCAGGAAATCCCCATCCCAGGCCCGAAGTTCTTCATCGGTCGTGCCGAGGATTGCAATCTTCGACCGCATAGCGATCTGGTCAGCCGGCACCATTGTGTGATCATGGTCGAAGAAGGGTTCGTTGCTGTTCGCGACTTCAACAGCAAGAACGGGACCTCCGTCAATGGCCAGAAGATCGCCGGCGAAACGGAGTTGAAGCCCGGCGATCACTTGAAGGTCGGACAAATCGAGTTCGAGGTCCAGATCACGACCACCGTTGCCGGCAAGAAAGCCCCCAAGGTCCGGAGTGTTCAGGAGGCTGCGGCCCGCACCGTGCAGTCGGCTCGCCCCCAAGGGGGCGAAAAGGACATGGACCTCGGCGACTGGTTCGACGAATCGACCGGCGGCAGCCTCAGCGATACCACGACCATGCTGCCGAAGAACCTCACGGAACTCTCCGAGGCAGAGCAAAAACAGGCCGCTGCCGCTCCCGAAACGGCCGAGGAGCAGTCGAAACAGTCCGAGGAGTCGGAGCAGGCGGAGCAAGTCCCCGGGGTCGCCAAGGGCCATAAACCAGATACGGCCAGCACCCGCGACGCGGCCTCCAAGGGGCTCAAGGACTTGTTGCGACGCTTCTGAGAGCTGCGCGTGAAAGCCAACACCGGGCCCAAATCGGCAGCCATTCTTGGCCTTGCTTTTGACAACGACGATGGGCACACCCGATTGACCCGGGGAAAGAACTTCGTCTTGCTCGGCGGCAGCCAAGACACCCACGCTGTCATGCAGGAGACGGCCGTGAAGGTCAACGAACGGCTCGACCAGGCCGGCAGGCGGCTGGAAGACGTTCCTGTGAAGGAGCTTCGCAAGATCTTCCGCGAGGTGAGCGACTCGATCGAGCAGGATCGATAGGTCTGCGGCCGCCCCTTCTTCTCTTTGTGCGTGCGACCTCCTCATAATGCTGCACGCGGTCTGGAATGACACAAGTTCGTAGTCCCGGCTTTAGCCGGTAATCCGCGAGGAATGCCGCCTAAAGCTCCTCACGCGGGTGCCGCGATTTGATGGAGAGGAACTCCCCCAAACGATGGGCAGTTCCTTGGGAGACGGTACTACGAACGGGCATTCCTAGCCCGGATTATTCATGAGGCCGTAGCCGAATTCGCCAGAATTCGGGAGACGGCAAGCACTTACCCCGAATTC
>CAYTJV010000899.1:0-2239 GCA_964438165.1 uncultured Planctomycetaceae bacterium
GTAGCCCAGACCGAACACCCCGGGGAGGTGGGCTGGAAGAAGACGCCTTTGATTCCCGGAGAGTTGGCGCTCAACTTCCGGATTTTCCAATAGCGGCCAGCTTGGGTGCGCAAATCCTTTTGGGGGACGAGCAATCGCGGCGATTGAAGTGTCGATGAAAATCGTATCCACGGGGCTGGTGTGAGACGCTGGCCCGGTCATACTTGCTCCTCAATACGCTTTGCTCAATCGCCGAACCGTCGGGCTGGAGGCACTTCGCCATCCTCAGTCTCCCGGATTCCTGGCCCAATTTTCAAGCAGGAAAACGCTGCCATCTCGACACGAGCTAGGGTCGCACGAGACGGGTTGGGTGGCACGTCCCTGAGGCTCTGCGAAGGGCGTGGTTGACGAGCGGAAGGGCCCGACACCACGCCCATCGAAGACTCTGGGACGTGCCACCCGCCGTGCCGAGGGTTAATGCCGCACATGATCTCGACGCCCTGGCCGGTATGTCCGGCCGCCCAGCTTACCGTGCCGCCGCACCGCTGGCCAAGCCAGCAGCGGCACCCGCGCGACTCCAGCGGCTCAACAGCAATCTCAGGTCGTAAATTGACATACCCTTCATTCCACAGTATAATTTTCGGCGAGGGATTTTATGGGAGGGGAGCTTATGGCTGGGCAAACCACCCTATTGGAGGGCAAACCCTCGGGGGTCTGGCCGCGCGACGAATCCGAACGGCTGACTACGCTGGCCAAGGCGGGAGAACTGCCCCCGTTGCCCGAGCCGGACGCCCACGGCAATTACCCCGCCGTGGAATACGCCCGTGCCAGCTTGGCGCGGAAGATCATCCGCGACCGCGTAGCAGCGGGACTGAGTCAACGCGACTTGGCGATGCGAGCCGGCGTGCGCGTGGAAACGCTCTGCCGGATTGAAACCGGCAAACATATCCCTAGCGTGCCGACTATCGACAAACTCGACCGCGCACTGAAGCAAGCGGCAAGGAGACGCCAAGCCAGCAAACGGCCGAATCGCACGACACGCAAAGGGAGGTAAAATCCAAGCAATACTATGGACCTCCAAGACATCTACAACGCCATCCCGCACCGCGAGCCGTTCCTGCTGGTAGACGAAATCGTCGAGTGGAACGAATCGAGCATCCGCTGCACGAAGAAGTTCACCGGCCAGGAGGATTTCTTCGCCGGACACTACCCCGGCTCCCCATTGGTGCCCGGCGTGCTGCTGTGCGAGGCGGCGATGCAGGCCGGAGCGATTCTCCTGTCGCGCCACCTGGGCGAGAAACCCGGCCACATGCCGGTGGCCACTCGGATGAACGCCGTCCGCTTCAAACGCATCGTCCGCCCCGGCGAGACGATCGTCATGGAGGTTGAGCTCACCGAGCGGCTGGCCGACGCGTTCTTCCTCAAGGCCAAAGTCTCGGTCGACGGGAAAGTGGCGCTCCGTTTCGAATTCGCCTGCACCGCGGCCAAGATGGAATGACGGGCATGGACTTCCTGCAACTCGCCGACAAGCGAATCCTCGTCTTTGGCGTGGCCAATCGGAAGAGCGTCGCCTACCACGTGGGCCGGGTGCTGACCGAAGCCGGGGCACAGTGCGTGTACGTGGTGCAGAACGAGGCCATCCGCCAGTCGTGTGCCAAACTGCTGGCCGATCGGGACGTGTACGTGTGCGACGTCGAGCACGAAGACCAAATCGCCCAACTCCGCGACGCCGTGGCCGCGCGCTACGACCGGTTCCACGGTCTGCTCCATTCCATCGCATCGGCCGACTATTCCGAGGGGCCGAAACCGTTCCACCAGACGCCGAAATCGGCTTTCCTGCGGGCGATCGACGTCTCCTGCTATTCGCTCGTCGCCATTAGCCGCGTGTTTGCCGATCTTCTGGACCCCGACGCCTCGGTCGTCACGATCTCCATCTCCACGACGCGGATGGCCGCCGAAAACTACGGCTACATGGCCCCGGTGAAGGCGGCCCTCGATTCGGCCCTGGTCTTCCTGGCCAAGTCGTTCAGCCGCTTCTCGCGGGTCCGCTTCAACGCCGTGGCCCCCAGCCTGCTCAAGACCTCGGCCTCGGCAGGCATCCCCGGCTACGCCGACGCCTACCTGTACGCCGAGGAAGTCATCCCTCGCAAGAAGGCGGTCCGCACGGAAGAAGTAGCCGACGCCGCGGCCTTTCTCTTAAGCCCCCGTTCCAGCGGCATCAACGCCCAGCGGATCGTGATCGATGCCGGCATGTCGATCA
>CAYTJV010000900.1:0-2238 GCA_964438165.1 uncultured Planctomycetaceae bacterium
CCTCCACCGGGGGCTCTGGCTCACCGCTCAGCAAGCCAGGCAAGTCGGGACCATCCTCTTGGCCCGGCACGCAGCGATCTACAGCGCCGTGCAAAAGGAGGTCGACCGCGTTGAAGACGAGGTGGCCGCCGTTCTGACCGAGGATCAGAAACCCCAATGGCACGCCCTGCTGAAGTGGTTCCACAAGACGTGGATCCCGCGCGCCAATTCGCCACCCCCATGACCCCGTTGCGGCACGAGCATCAAAGATCCTTCGGCGCCTCGCGTTTGACGTTCCAGCGCTGGCGCAGACGCACGGAGTCGATGCCGAGCTTGCTGCCGCGAGATTGCCCGCTCGTGCCGGTGCATTCCAGGCGGAGCTTGTGAGCGCCGGGCGCGAGCCGCTGCTGGCCGAGGTTCAGCTCGCGGACTTTGACCGTCGCGTTGAAGAAGTCGACCGGCCCGCGGACCTCCTCGCCGTCGAGCAGGATGCGGTAGGCGCCGAAGTCGTAGGAATACGTCATGCGCAGGGTGAGTTGCCGCAGTTCTTCCTTCTCGACCGGGAAGCTGAATTCGACCCAGGCGCCCTTGCCGTGCGTGTTGTCGAAAAAGAGCTGGCCGTCGCCGGTCCAGTCGTAGCCCTTTTGCAGACTGAGCGTGCCGTGGCTCTTGGCGGCGGTCTTGAGGAGTTCTTTGCCTTCGATAATGAGGTCGAGATTCGGCAGCTTGCGCTCGGCGGCCGAGGGGAGCGTGGCGAATCGCTTGGGCTGGCCGATCTGGTACCAGAAGGCCACGGTGGCGAAGTCGTCGTTCCGCTCGACGAAGCCCTCGTGGGCGCCCGCCTTCAGCTCGTCCTTGGAGATCCATCCGGCGTCCTCGATTTCCACGCGGAGCGACTTGTCGAACCGCACCGGGTCGGGCAGGTGCCAGCGGTAGACCGTCGTGCGCCAGCCGACCATGTCCCACTCGCCTTCGAGAATCGGCACGCCGAAGTAAGCGTAGGTCCCGGTGCCCATGCCCCAGGCGTTGCACACGTAATCCTCGGTGCCCGTGCCGAAGAGGCTGGGGGTCTTTTCGCCGTCGATAGTGAACTTGTCGTCGCCTTCGCCGAACCACTTGGGGCTGCGGGCCCGGCCCGAGAGCACCGTGCCCACGTACTGGCCGCGGCCCACCGCGTCGAGGATCAGGTAGTCGCGGCCCGATTGCACCGGGAATTCCTGGCGGTACTGGGCGCAGAAGTAGGGCGTATCGGGCGGCAGCGAGGCTTCCTGAAAGTAGTCGATCTGGTAGTAGAAGGCATTGAGCGGCTTGTCGCTTTGATTCTCGATTTCAATCCGCGCCGATTTGAGAAACGGCATGGGCCAGTAGCAGTTGTAGGCGTCGCCCCCTTCGACGATGACGGTGGCGGAGTTGACCTCGGCGCGCTCGCCGAACCCGGCGGCGAAGAAATCGCCGATGGGTGATTCGATGGCCGGTTCCTTGGCCCCGTCCCAGTAGATGCGCAGCACCAGCTCGGAGTGGTCGGGGTTGCCGCTTCGCCCCAGCCAGCCCGGCGCCGGCTCGGGGAAGGTGAGCCAAATGTGCTTGATCGTCCCCGGCCCTTGCAGCTCGGCGAGAACGTGCTTCTTGCCCGGCTCGATCCGCCGGTTGTCCCAGTTGCTCGACCGCTTCGGCGCGTTCGATGCGGCCCTGGCCGAGCGGCCGGGCCGCAGCACCGTCAGGTGCCCCAGCGACCCGCCGGCATCGGGCAAGGCAATCGCCGCGGGCGTGCCCGGGCGAGGCTGGGCCAGGGCGGATCGGCCGACGAGCAGTTGCTGTCCGGCGAGGATGATGACCATGGAGACTGACCAGGCAGAGACTCTTTGGAAACGCATAGCATGTCCTCTCATCAAGAATTGTCCTTCCGATATCTCAAACTGTAAACGAGCAGCTTGGCGAAGGGGACTGGCTCCGCCGCGGGCCACGGGGATTTCACGGCTTTTTCGTAGTGCATCTGCTCACAAATAATGCAAGGAAATCGGGCGAAGTATTCGAACGGCACGTCCCGGAGGGACGCTTGAGAATAGCCCGGCAATTCATTGCTGGGAAGCGGGTGTCCCAGCGGTCCTGATGCGTCCCGTAGGGACGCTTGAAAACCCCGTTTGACCTCTTGGATTCAAGCGTCCCTACGGGACGCGGCATAGCGTTTGGCCTCCGCAACCCATCGAGTAGAGTCGAGAGGTGGCGCGGTGGGGTAGGCTTCGGCTTACTTCCGTTTCG
>CAYTJV010000901.1:0-2231 GCA_964438165.1 uncultured Planctomycetaceae bacterium
ATCGTTTCTTCAGGGTCAGTTCGGAGATCGTCGTCCGGGGGGCCCGCGAGCACAACCTGCGGGATATCAGCCTGCCGCTGCCGCGGAATCGGCTGATTTGCTTTACGGGTGTGAGCGGGTCGGGCAAGAGCTCGCTGGCCTTCGACACCCTCTATGCGGAGGGACAGCGGCGTTACGTCGAGAGCCTTTCCAGCTACGCCCGGCAGTTCCTCGGCCAGATGCCCAAGCCCGACGTCGATCGGATCGACGGACTGAGCCCTTCGATCTCCATCTCGCAGAAGGCCGCCGGCCACACGCCACGGTCCACCGTGGGCACGATCACGGAGATTTACGATTATCTGCGGGTCCTCTTTGCCAGGGTTGGCATAGGGCATTGTTCCCAGTGCGGTCGCCCGATCACCGCCCAGACCCGCCAGCAAATCCTGGACCGCATCGCTACTCTGCCGACCGGCACGCACTTTCTTGTGCTCGCCCCGAAGATCCGCGGCCAAAAAGGAGAATATCGCGATCTGTTTGAGGATCTGCTGAAGCAAGGGTTCGTGCGGGCCCGGGTCGATGGGTCGGTGGTCCGCCTGACAGACGACCTGCGGCTCGACCGGCAGATGCGGCACAATATCGAGGTGGTGATCGATCGGCTGGTGGCCGGCCCCGCGTCGCGATCCCGGCTTGCGGAAGCGGTCGAGCTGGCGCTGCGCGTCGGCGAAGGGAACCTGATCGTCGCCGCAGAGTCGGGAGAGGGGGAGAGGGGAGAAGGGAGCAGGGGAGAGAGGGAGAGGGGGAGAGAGGGAGAGAGGGAGAGAAAAAAAACGAGAAGGGTCGATCTTCCCTATCCCCCATCCCCTGACCCCTACCCCCTTTCTTCCGACATCCACCTCTCCGCTCACTATGCCTGCACGCATTGCCAGCTCAGCTTCGAGCCTCCCAGCCCGCAGATGTTCAGCTTCAACAGCCCGCAGGGCATGTGCATGGAGTGCCACGGGCTGGGGGAGATCTACAGTTTCGACCCCGAGCGGCTGATTCCCGATCCATCGCGGTCTTTCCAGCAAGGGTGCATCGAATTGGTAGGCGGGTGGCGCGAGATGGGCCGTTGGCGCCGCCACATCTATCGAGGCGTGGCCGAGCACTTGGAACGGAAGCACAGCCTGCCGCCCGGCACCGTGCTGGAGACGGCATGGGAGGAACTCTCGCCGGCCATCCAGCACAGCATCTTGTGGGGCACCGGCGACGAGCACGTCACGTTTACCTGGCGCAGCGGCCCAGCCGGCAACAAGTGGGGCGGCAAGTTCGAAGGGATCATTCCCAAGCTGCTCTCGCAATATCGCACCACGGGGAGCCGCATGCAGCGGCGCATGCTGGAGAAGTACATGCGGGTGATTGGCTGCGCCGGCTGCGCCGGTCAGCGATTGAATCCGCAAGCGCGTGCCGTGGCCCTGGCGACCCGATCGCCGAAGTTCGCCGGCAAGCCGCAGCGCACCCTGCCGGAGGCGTGCGCGCTGGCCGTCTCCGACGCGGCCGACTTCTTCACCGAGCTGGAACTCACCCCGACGCAGCAAACCATCGCCGAGGAGGCCCTCAAGGAGATCCGCGGGCGCCTGGGATTCCTGGAGAACGTGGGCCTCGACTATCTCACACTGGAGCGCACCGCTCCGACCCTCTCCGGCGGCGAAATGCAGCGGATCCGCCTGGCGGGGCAGATCGGCTGCGGCCTGGTCGGCGTGCTCTACATCCTCGATGAGCCCTCCATCGGCCTGCACCAGCGCGACAACGACCGACTGCTCGACACGCTCGCCCAACTCCGCGACCAGGGCAACACCGTGATCGTCGTCGAGCACGATGAAGACACGATGCGGGCTGCCGACCACATTGTCGACTTCGGACCCGGCCCCGGCGTGCGCGGCGGATACGTCGTGGCCAGCGGACCTGTGGACAAGATCGTCGCCGAGCCCGCCAGCCTCACTGGGCAGTATCTGGCGGGCAAGCTTCGGATCGAGATTCCCAAGCAGCGGCGGCCGGCGGGCGAGAAGAAGTTGATCGTGCGCGGCGCCAAGCACAACAACCTCAAGAACGTCGACGTCGAAATTCCGCTTGGCCTGTTCGTGTGCGTGACCGGCGTCTCCGGCTCCGGCAAGAGCTCGCTGGTCGGCGACCTCCTCATTGAGGCCCTGCGCCGCGAACTGAACGGCGGCCTCGGCAACCCCGGAACGCCACACAAGCGCGAGGGTCTGGGGCAC
>CAYTJV010000902.1:0-2229 GCA_964438165.1 uncultured Planctomycetaceae bacterium
GCGAAGCCTCCAACATTTCCCCGCTGCCGCTCGGTTCGTCCACTGGTTGCTTGGCCATCATTCGGAGACTAAGAAGTTTCGTCTAACCCAATAGGTCGCAACATTTTAGTGAAAGCCGCCCCCGGGTCAATGTCAGCTCGCCGGTGAGAGCCAGACGCGGAGAGGGGAGTGGAGGAGTGGAGGAGAAGGGGAGAGGGGGATGATAGCGATTTCTCTACGCGTCTTCTTCTAGGTCCTAACCCGTGACCCCTTCTGTACTTCGCCTCTCTCCTCTACTCCTCTACTCCTCCACTCCTCCTCTCCGCGTCTTCTTCTGGCCCCTGACCCCTAACCCCTAACCCCTGACCCCTAACCCCTAACCCCTGACCCCTGCTATACTTCCCTCATGAGCATCGATCCCACGCTCCCGCAAGGCGGTCTGGAACGCCAAAGGTCTGAACAGTTGAGCGTTCGCCCTGGCAACCCGCCCGTCCAGGTGCCCGGGTATGAGTTCGAGCGATTTCTGGGAGAAGGGGCATACGGGGAAGTCTGGGTTGCTGTGGAAAAGAACACCGGTCGGCGCGTGGCCGTGAAGTTCTATACCCGCGGCGGTGGGCTCGATTGGTCGCTTCTGGCGCGGGAAGTCGAAAAACTGGCCTTCCTATTTGCCGATCGCTACGTGGTCCAATTGATCGGGGTGGGCTGGGACGCCGACCCACCCTATTACGTCATGGAGTATCTGGAGAGGGGATCGCTTGCCGAGCAGCTCCAAGACGGCCCGCTCTCCGTGGCAGAAGCGGTCGACGTGTTCCACGACGTGGCGGTGGGTCTGGTCCACGCCCATGAGAAAGGGGTGCTGCACTGCGATTTGAAGCCGGCAAACATCTTGCTCGATCAGGACGGCAAGCCTCGGTTGGCCGATTTCGGCCAGTCGAGGCTTTCGCACGAGCAGGTCCCGGCCCTGGGGACGCTCTTTTACATGGCCCCCGAGCAGGCCGATATGAAGGCCGTTCCCGATGCCCGCTGGGACGTCTACGCCTTGGGCGCGCTGATCTACTGCATGTTGACCGGGAGCCCTCCCCATCGCACGCCGGATGCCGTGGCCCAACTCGATTCGATCCCGGGGCTGGAGCAGCGTTTGACCGCCTATCGGCGATGGATTCGCAAATCGCCGCCCCCCAGCGGACATCGCGGCGTGCGCGGGGTGGATCGGGCACTGGCCGAGATCGTCGATCGCTGCCTTGCCACCGACCCCAAGAAGCGATATCCCAACGTCCAAGTCGTGCTCGACGCGCTCTCCGCCCGCGCCGTCCGGAGACAGCGGCGGCCGATGATGGTCGTCGGCGCCCTGGGGCCGATGCTGCTGCTGGCCGTGGTGGCAACGTTCGCCTGGCAGGGGTTCAACATGGCGCTGAACCGGTTCGAAGAGAACCTGGTGGCCCGGGCCTTGGAGAACAACCGCCTGAACGCCCTCCGCGTGGCGGGATCGGCGTCGAAGGAGCTGCAGCGGCGCCGCGATGCGGTCGAGCAGGTGTCCGCTACGGAGTCGCTCGGCGAGGCCATCGCACGGGCGACCCAGCGGCCTGAATGGCAGCAGCTCTCCGCACAACTCAGCGATCCGCGGCGGAGCGATGCCGAGTTGGAGCCGCTCCGCGAGAAGTTCCGCCAGGATCCCCAGCGCCGGGCGCTACAGAAACAGTTCGACGCCCTGATTCCCGCCTGGATGCCCGCACCCCGGACCGAAGGCGGCGAAGAAGACTACGAAGCGGCCAGTTGGTTCTTCTGCGACGCCAACGGGCTATCGACCGTGCGCGTGCCCGAGTCGAACACGATCGGCAAGAACTACGCGTGGCGGAGTTTCTTTCACGGCGGCCTGGCGGATGAAGCGAAGAACTGGCGCCCCCCGCCCGGACATCACCTCAAGGGCACAAGGCTCTCCGCCGTTTTTCGGAGCCAGGCGAGCACGTATTGGATCGTGGCCGTGGCCACGCCGGTGTTCGATCCGGCCGACCGGAGCAAGTTCCTCGGCGTGGTAGCGCTTACCGTCCGTGCGGCCCGCTTTGTGAAACTGGAAGGGGACGACGACCAATCGTCCGTCCTGGTCGACTTTCGGCAAGGGGAGCATACCGGCATGATTCTCCAGCATCCGCTGTTCGATCAATTCATCCGCGTCAACCTGAGGCCGCCGGAGCACTTGAAGAACTACCGGCTCGGCGCAGCCGACTTGCCCACGACCCCGGAGAAAATGCG
>CAYTJV010000903.1:0-2223 GCA_964438165.1 uncultured Planctomycetaceae bacterium
CGCGGCAGTTATCCGGCGGTCAGCAGCAGCGGGTGGCGTTGGCGCGGGCGCGGGCGCGGCGGCCGCGTCTCTTGCTCTTGGACGAGCCGCTCTCGGCGCTCGATGCGCCGGCGCGCGAGCAACTACGTCGCGAGTTGCGGCAGCTTCTGACGGAGTTAGGCGTGCCGGCGCTGCTGGTGACCCACGACCACGCCGAGGCATTTGCCCTGGGCGATACGGTGCTGGTGCTGAACGAAGGGCGGATGTGCCAGTGCGGCCCGGTCCAAGAGGTCTTCACGCGGCCCGCGAGCCTCGCCGTGGCGCGCATCCTGGGAATCGACACCGTGGAGCCGGCGCAGGTGCTGGCGGTGTGCGATGGCCTGGCCACGGTGGCGGTGGGCCGGGCCCGGCTGGTCGCGCTGGCGCACGGGGCCGCGGTCGGCGAGGCGTACCTGAGCATCCAGGCCGAGGACGTCGTCTTGGAAAAGGGGTCGGCACCGCCCGGCGGCAACCGCAACCGCCTGAGCGGCCGGATCTTGACGTTGGTTCGGGAAGGGCCGATGATCCGCGTGGGCCTGGATTGCGGCTTCCCCTTGACGGCCCTGGTCACGAACCAGGCTTGCCAGGATCTGGCCTTGCAGGAAGGGGACCAGGTGATCGCCGCGATCGCGCCCGCCGCCGTCCACCTGATTCCGCCCAACTCGAGTGGGTGAGGACTGATCGGGGTCCGCGCGGTACAATCAAAAGGCCGTCGCTCGCCGGGCGCGCGGACTGTGGGCCCGGGCCTTCAGGCTCCGGCCGGTGAGTGGTGCTTGGCAGTGCAGGCTCACCGGCCGGCTTTGGGTCGATCCGTGGTCAGTTGTCCGTTATCAGTTGCCTATGGTGGGCGGGCGTCCGCTGCGGTATAATCATGACAGACACGTGTGGTGTCCAGGGAATCGCCTTCTCTCTCGACCTGCGCGCGGACCGTGGGCCCGCTTCCTTCAGGCGCCGGCCTCCTGAGGTGTGGTTGGTCCTACAGGCTCAGCGGCCGGCTTTGTCTATTCTGTTGCCGAGCGCTCAAAATCCTCCGAGACCGGCCGGGTCCCATTGCGGATTCCAGGCCGGTGCGTATTCAACGCGATTGTTCGTCAACGTGTATCTCTGCGGCCCACCCCCGCCGTCGGCTGCGATGATCGCCAGGTCGGTCGTGCCGATGGCGGGAGACCGATAGACAAGCGATAGGCCGTCCGCGGTCCACGTGGCTCGCTCCTGCGCCGCAGCGCTTGTAAAGAAGCCGCCCGGCAGGATCCGCTTCTGACGGAGGGCGACATCGAGCACCGCCAGATCTCCGCTGTCGAAGTACGCGATCTCGGCGCCATTGGGCGACCACGACGGATGCAACAACTGCCCGGTCCCCGGAGCAATGGTGACATTCTCGAACAGCGCCGGATCAATGGGCAGCAAATAGCCGTTGGCATCGCCCTCGATCGGGACGATGAACACGCCAGGGGCCCCTGCCTCGTCAATGCCGATCGTTGCCAGCAGCCCTTGGTAACCGTCCGAGAGATCGAGGTCGGGGGACAGCGCGGGATGCCCGATGCGATTATCGTTGAGGGCCAGCACGCGGATGGCTCTCGAAGCGAGATTGAAGGCAAGCAAACCACCGTGGGTGTAGACAAGCTCTTTTCCAGTGGGGGACCAATTCAGCCCGGCGGAAGGGAGGAAGTTATTGGAGGGATAGGGACCAGGCTGCGCCGAGAAGTCGCGAAGAAGCGTCAGCCCGCTGCCGTCGGCACGAGCCATGTAGAGTTTCAATTTCACATCGCTCGGGCTGAGCCAGTCTCGGAGCCAGAACGCGACCGACGTCCCATCCGGCGACCACGCAGGGCTGCCCATTTCAAGACGCCCTCCTTTCCTGGGCTTCAGTGATTTCGTGAGCACGGTCTCGCTCGCCAGGTCGGCCGCGGCGACAACGATATCTTCACGACCGCTAAGCTGCGCCGCGACAAACGCGATGGCGGGGTTCAACTGGGCGGGAGTCGGCCCGCCGACGGGCTTTCCGGCCAGCGCGGGCGAGAAACACCACAGGCCCATGGTCGCAGCCAGGGCCAACAGCGCGACGCCTTGTTTCCAGAATCTCGACATGACAGGTTCTCCTTGTTGCGATCGTGGTCCGCGCGGTACAATGAAAAGGCCGTCGGGACCGGGCGCGCGGACCGTTTCGCCCGGGCCTTCAGGCTCCGGCCTCCTGAGGTGTGGTTG
>CAYTJV010000904.1:0-2220 GCA_964438165.1 uncultured Planctomycetaceae bacterium
CCGCGCCGGACTCCAGCGGGGCTTCAAGGTGGTTCACCGGGTCGAACACCCGGATGATCTCGCCGTCGACGCCGATCGCGCGGGGGATCCATATATGCTTGCCGAATGCCGCCGTGACGCGCTCGGCGATGCTCGTCTTGCCGTTGCCGGGGGCCCCGTAAAGGAACAGGCCGCGGCCGGAGTTCACCGCCGGGCCGAGGCGGTCGAACATCTCGCGGCTCAACAGCAGCTCGCCGAAGGCCAGATACAAGTCGTCGGCGGTCGGGTGCTGGTTGGTCAGCGATTGGGCCTTCACGGAGGCGACGTAGTCGGCCAGCGAGACGGGCGCCGAACCGAAGTAGGTGCAGTGCTGGGCATACCGCCGCGCCCGCTCGCGCCCCACGTCGCTCATCTGGTAATGATAATCGTTCATCGGGGCCGAGCTGCGGTGGACCAGGAGCTGGTCGACTTTCATCTGCCGCAGCAGTTGGTCCACCAGAACGAAGGGGAGCTTCACCTGGTCGGCGATGTCGTGGCCCGTGGCGTCGCCGCGGGAAAGGAGAAACTTGAGGATCAGGGCCTCCACTTCGCTGTCGGTCAGGCCGGCCGCCCGGAACGAGGATGGCTCGCGGGGCACGAACGGATTGTCGGAGGTCGCGCCGGGCGCGGGCCTCGGCTCCGAACCGTCGCCGCCCGAAAGCGAGCGAGGATTTGCCAAACGCGCCAGTACGCTTTCTTCCAAGGTTGCCATTAGCGGGGTCATCGTAAGAGTGCTTGCAATGTCACCACAACTCTAGCTTCCGTGTGGAAGGCGTACGCAAACGCAGCGATCCAGTTCGCGCCTGGGCCCGCCAGTCCGGTCCGGCAGATCGGTCCGATCCCCTAATGCCTGCAAAACCGCTTATGGCGGATGTGGGGACTGTTCGTTTTGGAGTGCGGTAACTTGTTACCGCTTTCTTTCTTCTGGGTTGCTCCCCGGTTCTGAAAAAGAAAGCGATGACAAGCCATCGCACTCCAAAGGGGCGACGGCGGTTTGCCTTTTCCGCGGTACGCGGAGGGCCTATAATGAACGGTTTGATAGTCAATAGGGGTTGTCGGTGCGGGAAATGAATACTGCGGGACGGGGAATGCCGATCCGGGTCGGGGCCGTGACGTACTTGAACACCCGGCCCTTGGTGTTCTCGTTGGCGTCGATGGCCCCGCAGGCCCGGATCGAGTTCGATGTCCCCAGTCGGCTGGCCGATCGACTCGCCCGAGGCTGCCTCGACGTGGCAACGATTCCGTCGATCGAGTACTTTCGCCTGCCCGGGGCGATGATCGTCTCCGACGCCTGCGTGGCGTGCCGCGGCCCGGTCAAGAGCGTGATGCTCTACGGGCGGAAGCCCGTGGAGCAAATCCGAACGCTGGCCCTCGACGAGGGCTCCCGCACGAGCGCTGCGATGAGTCGCATCCTCCTGCGCGAACGGTTCGGAGTGGAGCCCCAGCTTCGGACCCTGCCGATCGGGGCCTCGGCTTCCGACACGGACGCCGACGCCGTGATGCTCATCGGCGATCGTGGAATGCTCGCCCCGCCCGGGACGTTCGAGTTCGTTTGGGACCTTGGAGAGCAGTGGAACTGCTGGACCGGCCTGCCGTTCGTGTTTTCCATGTGGATTGCCAGGCCGGACGTCGATTTGGCCGGGCTCGACAAGGTCCTTGCCGCAGCCCGAGACGACGGCGAAAAGCGTTTCGAGGAAATCGCCCGCACCGAAGCGCCCGCCCTGGGGATCTCGGAGCAGCAGTGCCTCACGTACCTGCGCGACCACCTCGTATTCCATTTCGGCCCCCACGAGCGGAGCGGCCTGGAGACGTTCGGCCGACTGGCAGCAGAGCACCGCCTCGCCCCGGCGGGAGTACCCCTGAGGTTCTACAATGGAATCTCTCCTTGAAAAGGCCGTTGCCGGAGGGCGACTTACGCCGGCCGAAGGGCTCCGCCTGTTGGAGTCCTGCGATCTGGCGACCCTCGGCGGGGCCGCCGACGCGGTTGCCCGACGCCTGCACCTCGAGCCCTACCGCACCTACAACATCGATCGCAACGTCAACTACACCAACGTCTGCGTCACCGGCTGCGATTTCTGTGCATTCTCCCGACGGCCCGGCGACCCGGAAGGCTACATCATCGAGCGAGAGGAATTGTACCGGAAGATCGAGGAAACGATCGCACTCGGCGGCGATCAGATCCTCTTGCAGGGCGGCATGCAC
>CAYTJV010000905.1:0-2211 GCA_964438165.1 uncultured Planctomycetaceae bacterium
CCCTGTTTGTCGAACAGCCGCGGGCTGAGGAACAGCGCCGACCCGTTTTCCGGCGGGCGGCCGAGCGTAGCGAAATACAGCCGCTCCAGCCCGTGGACGCGAAACTCCAGCCGCACCGGTTGCCCGTCGGCAGCGAGCCGGACGATCGCTGGCCGGAACCCGCCGGGCCGGGCGGCGCGGTCTTCTTCGACCGTCGGTCCGAACGTGGCCTCCAGCGACGCGCGCATACTCTCGTGCCAAGTGTCTTTCTTGGCGTACACCGGCGCCGTTTTCGGCTGTGTTCCCTGCTGTTGTCCCCCCAGGTACAAGAGTCTCGGCGGCTCGCCGCCGCTCACCGCCGAGCAGAACGCGGCGAACAACAGCAGCACGAACGGCATGATTGTGTGTGGCATCGCTCTCATGGTTGGGATCTTCCTCCATTTCCTTCCCGCCGCTGGCGCCCCCCTACACCAGAGGGCATGGCTCCGTTGGTTGTCTTACCGCCCCTTTGTTGGCTTCACCCCGAATAGGTGGCTTCCTGACGCCCCACCTTGCGGAAGGCCGACCAACCCATGATGCTAAATGGTACTCTACACCACTCACTCTCCGCCAGTATTGTAGTAATCGGCTCGTTTTTGGTATCTTTCGTTCATGTCTTCCCTCGCGGCCAGAGAGTATCAAGCCCGATTCTTCTGCCGGAATCCCGGCCTTCGGCAGCCGCTGCAACTCATGAAGGCCGTTCCGCATGCGTCCTTTTGGAGGGCAATGTCATGGGCCTGACCGGTCTGATGTACGCGATCGCCACGCCGGAACATCAGCGCACGCACTTCCAGGAACTCCAGCGCGTCATCGAATTCCTTGAACGGAGTTTTGTCGATGAAATCTCCGTCAGTCGACTCGCCGGAATCGCGGGGATTTCGGCGGCGCATTTCAACCGGCGTTTTCGCCAATTGTTGCGTCTCTCACCGATGCAGTACGTCCACTCGCTTCGGATTCATGAATCCAAGCGGCTTCTGGCAACAACGAACCAGAACATCGGCCAGATCGCCGTCGCCGCGGGGTTCTACGACCAGAGCTACTTCACGAAGCGTTTTCGGAAGGCGACCGGGATGACGCCTCTGACCTACCGGAAGCATTTCCGAGACAACCAATGAACAGTCTCGGGTAGGCCCAATTCAATTCCCCCAATTCAATTCCGGGATTCAATTCTGATTCTATGAAAGAGCGGCCCACCCGAGCGGGAGATCCGTTGCCTTCCTAGCTCAGCGGAGGTACAAAAGGGGTGGACACAAAGGAAGAAACGACATGCTCGAACCAATCTTCTGACGGTCCGTGATTCAGGCGTTATCCTTCACCTTTCGTCAGCCCAGCCAGTCGTTCGACGGTTTCGATCAGCTCCTCGCGCCCGATTGGCTTGCTAACGTAGCTGTCCATCCCGGCCTCCAGACACCGCTCTCGGTCGCCCTTGAGGGCATGGGCCGTCATGGCGATGATCGGCACATGGGCCTTCTTCAGGTCCGGCAACTTGCGGATTGCGGCGGTGGCCTCGAAGCCGTCCATCCCCGGCATCTGGATGTCCATGAGCACCACGTCAAAGTCCTGCTGCCTCAAGAGGTCGAGGGCCTGTTGACCGTCCTCGACCGCCTCGATCGTGTGCCCCCGGCCTTCGATCACGAAGGCGGCCAGTCTTCGATTGGCTGGCGTGTCCTCCGCCACCAGGACCCGCAAGCACCTCGTGGGTCCGGCAGCGAGAGGATGGCCGATCGAATCGGCGACTGCCTGGGCCGGTGCGGTCTGGACGGCCAATGCCTGGGTTATCGTCTCGGGCACGAATCCCAGCCTCGCCGTGAAACGAAACGTGCTGCCGAACCCCGGGCGACTCTCCACCTCCATGCGGCCGCCCATCAGGCCCACCAGGCTATTGGAGATGGTCAGCCCCAAGCCGGTGCCGCCATACTGGCGCGTCATCGAAGCGTCAGCCTGCGTGAAGGGAGAAAAGACCTTCTCCTGGTCCACTGGCGAGATGCCGATCCCCGTGTCCGAGACGGAGAACTCGAGGCAGAGGGGAGAGGGGGAGAGGGGAAGAGGAGGAGAAGAGGAGAGGAGGAGTGGAGGAGTGGGGGGGGTGGGGAGGTGGGGAGTGGAGGAGTGGGGGTGTGGAGGAGTGGGGGGGAGTGGCGCATCTTCGTTGCACCAGTCGTCCTCGTCCACTCGTGCGCGGCCCTCCGCGAC
>CAYTJV010000906.1:0-2210 GCA_964438165.1 uncultured Planctomycetaceae bacterium
AAACGTGGCTGGCAAAGCACAAACGGCTCGCCGAACAACTCTTGCTGTAGAGATATCTCTACAGCAAGACTTCGGCATCCTCGCCACTACATGCTGTGTTCTTGCGCAGTCGCTCAGCACAACATCTTGTGGCATCTACGCGGAAGTCTTGTTGTAGAGATATCAACTGTTCCTCCTCCGGCGTTGGGCGACGAGTTGGGCCGCGAGCGACTCGACGGCGGGTCGCACGTTGTAGCCCACCTTGCCGCGCTTTGCGGTGGATGGCGCTTACGGCCGCGGAACCGATCTTCGCCGCCGCCTGCCGCAAGCTGGACCCTACCGCGTGTCTCCTTGGGGTCTCTCCTTGGGGTCAGGCCCGGTTTTTCGGTTTTCGGGAGGCAACCGGAACGTCTACGGACCAGAACAGGGAGGACACGACGAGCCCTCGCCGCGGGGAATCCGATCTGACAATCCGATCTAACGACTAACGCCGGGCTGCGTGTAGCCGTCGATCATTACCGGGTCGGTGATCGTCGGCAGTTCGGAGGTGGGCCGAATCGTGTGTGGGCCGGGACCGGCGATGTTGAAATGGATTTCGTCCGGCTCGCCGACGTTCGTCGTGTTGTTGGCCGCAGGGCGCGGCCTCGTGGCCTGGGAGGCTACGCGCTCGCTGGGAGGCTCCTCACCCAGCTTCGGAACGAGCGGGCCCAAGAGGTCTCATCGGTGTGGTCGCGCTGCGACAAGAAACGCTCGACCTGGTCCAGGGGCAGGAAGGGAAAGGCGGGGCTGTGCGTCGGTTGCGTGTATCCGCCCGTCGCCTGCAACTGATACACCCCGAGCCGGGCGCCGTCGTAAAGCCAGACCTCCGGGACGCCTACCGAGGCATAGATCGCCAACGGATCCAACGAGCTCGATGTGAGATCCACTTCGATCGCCAGGTCCGGCGGCGGATCGACGCCAAGGTCCAGCTCGTCGCGGCCCCGCACGCGCGGCTCGTTGGCGATGTAGTAGCACTCGTCCGGCTCCACCCCCTTGGCGAGCATCTGGCTCTTGAGGGTCGTCGATCCGCCGCTGCTGATGGGGATCGCCAATTCCTCGGTCATGCTCTCGATCATCCGGCCGAGATAGGTTTTGCAGCGTTCATGCTCGCGAGACGGCGACATGATTTCCAGCACTCCTCGGTCGTAAGTGAAGCGAGTCCCCCGGCGGTCGGTCTCCGCCAGGATCCTCTCGAACGTCGCCCAAGAGATGTTCCTGAGCAGAACGCGGCTCTCAGCCTGGGATATGGCGGTGGACATGGGCTCTCCTTCGATTACCGTCCCGAAAGCTCTTCCAGGAGCGTTTCGGCCTCTTTGCGCATCAGGTACGGGGCGGGCGTTTTCATGGCCGGCGATTGGAGGATCATCTTGGCCTCGTCTTTGCGTCCGCGGTCGGCCATGACGCGGGCAAAGAAGTAGTACGTGTCGGGCGTAGCCCGGGCCAGCGAAACCGCCTTGCCAAGGCTCACTTGTGCCTCGTCGAGCCGGCCGGCCCGATACAAGGCCCAACCCAGGGCCGACAGCGCCTCCGCCTGGTCCGGATAGACCCGAGCGTTGATCTGGGCATATTCCAGGGCCAACCGCCGCTTGGACTCCTCGTCTTGGCCGGCCAGAGCTAGGGCCAGGTTGCTGGTGGCGGTGAGATTGATGGGGGCCTGGAGATGGGCCTTTTCGTAGAACTCCTGGGCGGTTTTGAAGTCCTTGCGGATCAGGGCCACGGCCCCGCGGATGAGCTGGCTGTTGAGCGACTCGGGATCGAGCTGCACGGCGGCCTTGGCCTGTTCTTCGGCCTGATCGAGCTTGCCGATGTCGTAGGACCATTGGGCCGCGGCCACGCGGGTCTTGGCGTCGCGCGGGTTGGCCTTGATCGCATCGAGCATCCATTTGCCCGCGTTCTTGACGTCGCTGGCCTGCTGATAGAACTGGGCCAAGGTGGCCTCCGCGCCCAGCAGCCCTTCGTTGAGCTTGGCCGCCTCGCGGAGTTTCTCCAGGGCCAGATCCTCCTTCTTCTGCATGAACAGCACCTGGCCGAGTAGCTGGAGGGCCGCGGCGTTCTTGGGATCTTCGGCGATCAGGGCTTCGAGGTGGGTCTGGGCACCGGCCCAGTCCTGGCGGGCCTGGGCGACCGACGCCAAGCCGGCCAAGGCCCGGCGCTTGATCGAGACCATCCGCGGACTGGGGTCCTTCAGCCCG
>CAYTJV010000907.1:0-2208 GCA_964438165.1 uncultured Planctomycetaceae bacterium
CAAAGGCTACTACAGCCAGTTCCCCGCCATGGCAAAGCTCTTCCGGGAGATCCACGCGCATCCGGAGTGGCTGTTGAATCCCGACCGGCCGATCCAGGGCGGGGGCGCGGAGCATCCCGCGTACTTCTACGACTATGCCCATCCCGAGTTCCGCCGCTTCTACGCAGCCTCGATCCGCCGCGACCTGGCCGAATCGGGTTACGACGGGGTGTTCTTTGACTACATCGGCGGCTGGGCGTTGCCGGACGAGGTGAAGACGCTTTGGGAGAAGCGACGGCCGACGCCGACCTACAATGAAGCGGGGCTGGCGTTTCTCCACGAATTGCGGGCGGCGATCGGTTCCAAGCGGATCTTTGGGAACCAGGCCTTCCGATTGCCCGAAGGCTACTACGACGTGATCGACTACGACGCCAGCGAGAGCCTCGCGACCAGCTTCCTCTGGGGTAAAGAGGCCCGCCTCCCCATCGAGGACGGCGGCGTGCGGAAGGTCCGCGACACCTTCTATCGTCCCTGGGACGGCCCGGCGGGCTACAAGGAAACTGCCAAGGAGCGGCTGGCGAGGGCCGTCGGGAAAACACGCGTCCGCGTGTGCGACATCAATTATCTTCAACCCTGGCACGTCCCGAGCGGCGCGACGGCCGGGCAGACTCCGGTCTTCACCCCGCGGACCGACCGGCCGGCGATCTTCTACGGCTATACGCTCGCTCGGCTTAGCGGCGGGCTGGGGTTTGCCAGCGACTGGTACGCCGAGGGGCATGGCGAAGACGACGTCTACTTCCTCGACCTGGGCGAACCGGTCGATTCGTCCTGGATCGAGACGACCGATGCGGTGGTTCGTTACTTCCGCAACGGCTTCGTTGTGGCGACCCGGTCCAAGGCTCGCGTGGTCTTCCACCCCGAGGCGAAGTTCCTTCCTTCCGGATTGGCCGATCTATGGGACGCCTACGAGGGGACGCGGGTCCACGGCTGGTCGAGCCGCCGCTCGGTGACGATTGTCCCGGCCTACTACCCCTCGACCGAAAGTTGCTATCCCAGCGGCCGGGTCTTGATGTACGTCAAACGAGACGGCGTGCGATAGCCACGGCCCGGGATGCACAAGTATGACGCGGACGGATGACACACCCGAGGAATAAAGGGATCGGGAGTCTTTGATTTGCAATGAGTTACGCTCAAACAAAGACTCCCGACCCCTTTAATCGGCCTCGGGACGTCATTGCTCGCTTGTGCGATGGTTATTCCGGTACGCCTGAGGTGAACAGCCCATCCGACGTTTGAAGAGTTCGGAGAAGTAGTGATTGGAAGGAAACCCGACTCGTGTGGCAATCTCGCCGATGGGCGAGGTTCCAGAGGCGAGCATCCGTGCGGCCCGATGCAATCGATGATGCAACTGGAATTGCCGCGGAGAGAAGCCGGTATAATCCTTGAACGTCCGGCGGAACCAGGAATAGCTCACGCCAAGCTGCCGTGCCAGCCCCGCTAGGTCGACGTTCGTCGCGAGATTGTCCAAGAACGCGCACTTGGCGGCGGCGACGAGCCGTTCCGCGTCTCCCGCCTCGAAGCGGCACCGTCCTACGGCCACCAGCACCTGCGCGATCAGTTGCACCGTCAGGGCGGCCAGGGTGTACTCGGCTCCGTACCGTTCGTCCCCAACGCAGGCAACCATTTCCTGGAACAGTTCCAGAAAACGGTCGTCCAGGCCCAGCGGCAAGACGGGTTTGGCCGGCTGCAATTCCTTTCGATCGGTAAATCGGCGGGCGCACGGGCCGTCGAACTCCACCCAGTACTCATCCCAGCCCGTATCGGGATCGGGCCGGTAGCGGTGCCAGACCTCGGGAAACACCACGAAAAGGTCTCCTTCGCGCACCTCCTGCCGGCCGCTCGCCGCCGATTCCAGGACGCCCCGCCCACGCGTGATGTAGACGAAACTCGTGGAAGAGAGGACTGGCCCCCGCAGCCAAGTGAAGTGGTGATCGGCAGGATGCAGGGCGGGAGGGTAGTCCGCGTGAGCGGGGATCCGCGAATAGCCGACACTCGTTGCGTAGATTCCCCATGCTTTGAGGGGATCGCTCACGGGCAGGTAACGGAAGAACGTCTCGCAATCTCGCTGGTCGTGTGCGCGGTTTGCGGTCATTTTACGTAAGAGAAAGGTCCGTCTCCCAATAGTGTTCGGCTCGAGGTTTGCTCTAAGGTCTGGGTATAGCCCGTCGT
>CAYTJV010000908.1:0-2191 GCA_964438165.1 uncultured Planctomycetaceae bacterium
ATCGGGGACGACGAGGCCAACGGCCTTCGCTCGCGTTCGGCGCGGGCCCCTTGGGCCGTATGATGGTTTTTGGAGGAAGCCGACAGACGTCGCGGGCTAGTTCCCACGCTCGGGGCGAAAGGGGTCAGGTCTAGTTTTTTGTTTTCTTTTTCTGCGACGACCGTTTGGCGGTCCCAGCCGGGCTCGAGAAGGCGGCTGCGGTCAAGCGAGCTTCGAGTTGTTCCAATTCCAAGCGGAACGAGGGCGATTTGGCCCGTTGACGCTCGGCCCTGCGCGTCAAGTTCGGCACGCTGCCGAAATGCGACAGCCCGAGCGATCCTGCCAGTTCGCTCAACGTTGCCGTAGTGAGGCGTCGGGCGAGCCAAGCGGCTGCCGCGCGGGGCATCCCTCCGGTTCGGGTAGCGAAGACGGCCCTCGGGACCTTGTAGAAGTTGGCGGTGCCTTCGAGGACCTCTTCGATCGTGAGGCTGGCCAGGCGACGCTGGTCCGGGACTGCCGGACAAGAAGGCTCGCCGGCCAGCCGGCTGCGAAGACGGGCGACAAACTCCTCGCTGCCCAGGATCCAGCCCCAAACGGCCGCGCGGAAGGGATTCTCCGGAGGATATTCGATGCCCCCTTCCACGAAGCGGCGATAGGCCCTGGCCGGGTCCGACCCGCCCGCCTCCCCACGCCAAGCCGCGAGCAACGCCTCGTACGCCACCCAGTCCACCCGATCCTGCCGCCGCGTGTAGCCCGAATAGCTCGACCACGGCCAGTCGCCAGGGTGAGCGACCAGCGGAGGCTGCGTCCGCAAGGGGTTCAAGTGCACATACCGGCTGACTTCCCAGAAGTAGCTCTCCTCTTCCACCAGATGCCCCTTGAACCGGCCCTGAAACAGATGCCCGGGCCGCCCATGCCGCCGTGCAAACCAGTTCGCGTAGCCCGACAGAAAATACTGCATGCCGGCCGACAAGTTGGGACGCGGCGTGCGGAGCACCACGTGGAGGTGGTTGCGCATCAACACGTAGCTGAGCAACTCCCAACCGTAGCGGGCCACCGTCTGCGCAAGCCGCTGCTGCAACTGCCGCCAATCCTCCTCCGCGACGACGATGTCCTGCCGCGCATTGCCCCGCGCCGTAACATGGTAGACCGCCCCCTCGTATTCGATCCGCAACGGTCGCGCCATGGCCGCCCTCCCGTTCGCTACGCACTTCCCATGCTCCCAACGGCCCAACAGTCTACCCCCAGGAAAAACAAGAAACAAGACCTGACCCCATCTCCCCCCATAAAAGAGCTGCGTCCCCTTTTCCTCGCCCCCAAGCTACCTCGGCCCCTTGACCTACCGGTCCGTCGTGGTAGGCTCACGGCTGTGGGAGGAATTGAATTTCCTATCACTTCCAATCACTCCGACGGTCGGCTGGAGCGGTAACACGCCTTTGGATGTGGAGGAGGTTTTACGATGTCTGGCCTGCGATGGAAGTTCGGGCGCGTGAATCTGGTCTTCACGCTGCTCTTGGTCGGGATAGTATTGGCGCTTGGGCGAGCGCTTTTCTTTTGGCCGGCCGTGCCCTACGTCCTCGCCCTATCCCCGGATGGAACGAGAATGGCCGCATGGTTCGATCGCGGTCCGATTTTGGTATGGGACTTCTCGGGCCCCCGGCCGCGGCGCCACGTGCTCTCGCTGGAATACGAAATGCGGGGTGATACCCCGCGCGCTTTCCCCCAGTTTTGGCACGCTTCCATCCGGCGCATGCTTTTCGTCAACACAAGGCAACTGGCGATCTTCCATGGGGGCGCTTGGAGTTCACTTCCTTCCGAAGGCCCGCGCGGCGGCACCGAGGTAACAATTTGGGATATCGAGCAAGATCGGCAGGTTGCTTCTTTTTTCGCCCCGGGCGCACAAGGTTGGAGCGTCTTTTCCGAAGAAGGGCGGGTCGTAGCGTCAACGGTGAAGAATGGTATCCTGGTCTGGGACGTGAACACTGGCAAGTGCATCTCGCCGGGCATCCCCCGCCCCTACTCGCGTGGGCGAATGGCTCCGAGATTTGCTCCGGATGGCAGAACGATCGTGGCAGCAAGGTTCCCGTCCGATCAGGCGTACATTGATGTTTTCGATGCGGCCTCCGGAAGAGAATTGGACCACAAAGATGTCACCAAACTCCTACCCCTCTATGAAGATGCCGTTGTCTTCTCTAAGTCGGCTGGCCTTGTT
>CAYTJV010000909.1:0-2188 GCA_964438165.1 uncultured Planctomycetaceae bacterium
GGGCTGCGCTAGAAGGGGGGCTGGAACCCCGGCTTAGCGGCGGAGGACAACGAGCTGTTCTACAATCCCAAGACCAGGATGGTCTTCGGCGACGCCAACGTCACGCCAACCGCCTTCGTGCAATTGCTGAAGACGCCTCAATGGCGGTTCTGTGGGGCAGATCGCCGATCTGCCGTGCGGAGGGGCAGGTTAGCAACCTGCCCCACGCGGATAGGCAAGCGCGCCGGCAAGCCGCCCTAGCATAAGCGATGCCGGATGATCGCCCCTTGGTCGGCCGATTCCGCTAGGCGGGCATAGAGGGCCAGGTAGCCGCTGGTGAAACGCGGGGGTGGACGTTGCCAGCGGGCCAGGCGGCTTTGAATCTCCCCGTCGCCGACGTCCAGTTGCAGGCGGCGCTGGGGGATGTCGATCGTGATCGTGTCGCCGTCGCGGACCGCGGCCAGCGGGCCGCCTTCGGCCGCCTCGGGCGATACGTGGCCCACGAAGCAGCCCTTGTTCGTGCCCGAGAATCGCCCGTCGGTGACCACCGCGGTCTGAAGGGCCAGGCCGCGGCCGTAGAGCAGTTTCATCGACGTGTACATCTCGCGCATGCCGGGCCCGCCTTTGGGGCCCTCGTAGCGAATGACCACCACTTCACCCGGCTGGACCACCCCGTCGAGGATCGCCTGGTTGGCCGCTTCCTCGCTGTCGAAACACCGTGCGCGGCCGGAGAAGACGTGCTGACGCGGGTCGATAGCCGCCGGCTTGGTGATTGCCGTGCGCGGGGCCAGGTTGCCGCGCAAGACTGCCAGCCCGCCCTCGAAGCTCCATGGGTCAGTGCGCGTGCGAATGATCCGCGAATCCGTGGCGTGCGTGTCGGCCACGTTCTCGGCCACGGTTCGGCCGGTCACGGTCAAGGCGTCGGCGTGCAAGAGCGGCAGGATCTCGTGCATCACGGCCGGTACTCCGCCGGCGGCGTGGAAGTCGGGCAGGTTGGCGGCCGCGGCCGGGTTCATCTTCGCCACGTGCGGCGTCGAGCGCGACAGCTCTTCCAACACGTCCATCGTAATCTGGCCGCAATCGGCCTCGTAGGCGATCGCCGGGATGTGCAGGGCCAGGTTCGTCGATCCGCCGATGGCCGTGCCGAGACGGAAGGCGTTCTCGATTCCCTTACGGTTGATGATCTGCCGGGCCGTGATGCCGCGGCGCACGAGCTCGACGATCTGCCGGCCCGCCTCCTGGGCCGAACGCAGCCGCGCGGCGTGCGTGGCCGGAATGGTCGCCGAGCCGGGCAGGCACATGCCCATCGCCTCGGCCACGCAGCACATGGTGTTGGCCGTGCCCAAAAACGAGCAGGAGCCGCAGGTGGGCGACACCCGGTCTTCCAGGCGGCGGTACTCCTCGGCATCGAGTTTGCCCGCCTTGAGCATGCCCAAGCCTTCGGTGAGCGAGGTGATGTCGGAGGCCCGCCCGTCGAACTGGCAGCCCCCTTCCATCGGCCCGCCGACGACCACGATCGCCGGCACGTCGAGCCGGGCGGCGGCCATGAGCAGGCCCGGCACGATCTTGTCGCACGAGCCCAGGAGCACGACGGCATCGAACTGATGGGCCTGGATCATCATCTCCACGTCGTTGGCGATCAACTCGCGCGTGGGGAGGATGTAGTGCATGCCGACGTGGCTCTGGGCGATCCCGTCGCAGGCGGCGATCAGGCCGAACTCGACCGGCGTGCCGCCCGCCTGAAACACGCCTTGCTTGACGTACTCGCCCACGAGCTGGAGGTTGTAGTGGCCGGGCACGACACGGTTCCAGGAGTTGGCAATTCCCACGAGCGGCCGATCCAGATCGTAGTCGCTATAGCCCATCGACTTGTACACGGCCCGCTGAATCGACCATTCCGGCCATCGAAGAATGCGTTGGCTCCGCAGGTTTTGCAGGGATTCGTTCATAACGTCACGCCTTGCGGATCTTGGAACGTCCTTCAGCGACGTTCTTGGTTGCGTTCCGCGTGTCGATCACCAGCGGGGCGTGCCGGACGATCTGCTCGTAGTCGAACGCCGAATGGTCGGTGGCGATCAGCACGCAGTCCTGGGAGGCGAGAAACTCGGGAGTCAGCGCCATGCTCTCCATGGCCGGCAGATGATGGTGCCGCATGGCCGGCAGCTTGGGAACGTGAGGGTCGCTGTAACTGAGCACGGCGCCGCCGGCC
>CAYTJV010000910.1:0-2176 GCA_964438165.1 uncultured Planctomycetaceae bacterium
CGGCAGCGATCTCGGCCTGGTCCACGGCGCCGCAGACGTGGGCAAAAGCTTCTTTGAAGCGGAGATAGCCGACAAAGCCGGCCTCGACGGCGACATGATCGGGGGCCTCTTCGAAGGCCGTGGGGTAACCGAACGCGGCGTAGTAGCCGCGAAGTTCGGCGAGAGATCGCCCGGAAAAAATCGCGTCTTGATAGCTTACTTCGCGCGGGGCGGCAGGACCGCCGGGGCCGAACGTGGTATGGTAAAGCCCCTCGGTCGCCTCTTCTTGTGCCGCACGGGCCGCCTGGTGGAGATCGGCGTCCGTGACTTCGCCGGCAAGCGCGGCCACTTGGGTAAACCAATCCTCGCGAGGGCGCTCGAAGAGCAGCCCGATCAAACGCCACGCCGCGGCTTCCCACAGGAGTTCCAACGCCTTCGGAGCGGATGTAGCCAGTTCGATACTCATGGTTTCACCTCAATGGCAAGTGGGATCCAGCCGGTGCGCATCTTGCGAGCCCCGGCTTCTTCTTGGGCGCCTTCCCACACGGCAAAGGCGATCTGCGAGGGCGCTTGCGGGCTCAGCCCCGTGGGGAGCTGGCGAACGATTACGACCGCCCAACCCTCCGTTGTGCGCGTGCCACAGCCCTTCGAGCCCGCAGCCGGCGCCGGCGTGATCGTTCCCGGGCCCTCGGCAATCAGGTCTTGCACGGGCGTACTGCGTGGGCCGGCCATTGTGTTTCCCAAGGCGCGGGCCGGCGCGTAGCGCTCTGCCATTTCACGCTGGGCCGGCAACCCCTTCTCCAGCGATTGGGCCTCGAATGGATAGTGATCCACCGCGGCATTGGGATAAATGTCGTTGATCGAATCGCCGCGGCCGTCAACGGTGGCTTGCCAGGCGGCGCGCCAGTAGGTGATCTCGACGGACCGGCCCGGTTCGCCCATCTGCGGCGCGGGCACGGTCGGCTCGATCCTCGCGGGCACCTGGACCGCGCAGGCATCGGAGAATCGCGCGTCGCCGGGCAGGTTGTTGTCCGTCGCGTCAACCCACTGCAGCCGGAATGCCACGTCGCTGCCGTTGCTGATCGCCCGGACCCGCACCAGTTCCGTGGACGGCTTCATGAGCCGAGGCTCGACGATATCCTGCAACAACAGCTTGGCCACGTACTCGGGCGCTTTTTGCCACGCGACGTCCAAGGGATCGGCCGGGATGGCAGTCGATGACGCCACGAGGACTTCCGTGACGGGGGGCGCCGCGGCTTTTTGGCAACCCGCCTGGCCAAGCAACGCCAGCAGCGTTACGAGAATTGCAGATCGAGGGACGTGCCGCATCATGGGGTTCTCCTTACGGGCAGTTGACTCGGGCGACCTGATACTTAGCGTCGTAGGCCTGGCGGATATGCACGGGCTCGCGCAGCGGCACGCGGACGATTTCGTCGTCGTTTTCCTCCGCGCCGATGATCCAATCGCCCTCGCGCTTCCACCGCGGCATCACGCGCTCGCTACAGCCGAACAATCCCAACAGTCCCGTCAGATCGGCGTCGTTGGCCGCGGCCCGGTATGTCCGCACCGCCTCCTCGGCGCCAGGGCCAAACGCCTGCTGCAAGAACGAGGCGGGGGCGTGGATCGGCGGGATGTAGTAGACGTTCGGCTCCAGTCCGAACTGCGGAAACAACGGTAACGCCACTTTCCGCACATGGACGAGATAGTCAATGGGGTTCTCCGGCCGGGCATCTTCCGGCTTCGAGATATAGCCAGCCATTCGAATCTTGCCGATGCAGTTGACGAAGCACTGTTGTTGCAGAGAGTTTTCGAACTTCGGGTAGCAGGCGATGCACTTCTCCGACGTGCCCGTCGTCGGGTTGAAGAAGACTTTCTTGTAAGGGCATCCTTCGACGCATTCGCGGTAGCCACGGCAGCGCCCTTGATCGACCAGGACGATTCCGTCCTCGGGTCGCTTGTAGATCGAGCCCCGGGGGCAAGAGGCCAAACAGGCCGGGTAGGTGCAATGGTTGCAGATTCTCGCCAGGTAGAAAAACCAGGTCAGGTGGGGCACCTGTAGGCTCGCGCCCTGCACGATCTTTTCGCCGGTGCAATCGTCCTCGCCCACGTTGGCGTAGGCATAGTCGTAGTCGTCGGGCCGCCAGCCGAGCACCCGTTTCCCCGCAGGCGCCGCTTCGAAGAGGGTGCGTCCCTCGTA
>CAYTJV010000911.1:0-2171 GCA_964438165.1 uncultured Planctomycetaceae bacterium
TCAGATTGCTCCGGGCCCGCTGCCAGGCCTAGCAGTGCCGTCCCCAGAATTCGCCATTGTCCATCGATCTTCACGCCGGGCAGTTCCCCGGATTCCAACAGGCCAAAGATCGCTTCCGGTGAAACACGAAGCAACTGGGATGCCTCCTCGGGCGTGTAGTAGACGTTCGCCTGAATTGCCGGTAATTCCAAGACGCTCATGGATGGCTCCTCCCACAAGCCCCACGAGTCAATTCGTGCGGCCGATAGACTGTGCGAAGCGCGGGGCAGACTCCGAAACCAACATCAATTCTATCAAGGCGCCTCGCCGCCAAGAAGAGGGTATATCACCATTCTGGAAGCCTCTCGACGCAACACGGGCAAGACGCGGAAGACACGAGGGTGCAAGCCCTGAAAGGGCGAAATAGGCGCGTAGGGTACGGCCCATTACGCCCCTTCAGGGCTTAAATTGTCGCGGTTTTTGCGTCCCCAGGGCGTTGCCCTGGGCTGTCGTATGACGCCCCTTCGGGGCTGAAGCCGACGGCGGCCAACGCCCCTGCTTTGGCGTGTGCGCTGGACCGCTCTTGCCCTTCAGAACAAAACCGGCATCCACGAGCCCCTCGGGCTTTCACCCGCCCAGGTCGGGAGTCTTGGCTTCCTCAAGAGCCTTCGCGGAATGGGAGCCCTGCGTGCAAACAAAGACTCCCGACCCCTTTGTTGCCCCGTTGCGGCTCTCGTCAATGCCAAGTGTTAAGAGTTGACCCCATTCCCCACGCGGTGCAAACCAAAGACTCCCGAGGCCGGCAAGGAGGACGTGATCCTCAAGATCGACCGGACCCTTCCCACGCGGATCGAAGCCATCGACCGACCCTCGCCCGACGGTTCTAGCCCGCCCCGCACTGCTTGACCGCTGCCGGAGTGACGTTCTTGGCCACGAACTGAGCCACGCCCCGGCAGCGGTCAAGCAGTGGCACACCGGCGGGAATCCGATCGGGCAAACGAGGGCACCCGTGCGAGACGCTGCATTACTCCCGCAGGCTTCTCGCGTCATCCTTTCAGTTCTTGGAGCAGTTCCCGGATCTCATCCGAGCGGCTCGGGTCCGATTGTCTCAGCTCGTCGAAGATCGCCCCCGCCATCTCCAATTCGCCGGCTCGCCAGAAGCAGGATGCCGCACTGATGCGGCTGCGGCCGGCCAATTCCATTTCGCCGGCCTGCTCGTAGTCCTTTGCCAGGACAAGCTCCAAGTGGGCGGCCGCAAGGAAGTGCCGACAGGCGTCGTCCGACCTGCCGCCCATCTCCGCAAGCATGCCGCGTTGCACCTCGCGCGACTTGACTGTTACCGTCATGTCGCTAACCGTGGACTGAACAGAACTCATAACGCCACCGTTCGATTTGGTCGAACACTGCGGCAGTGGCCGCGGTGATTTCTCCCCAAAGCAGACAAGGATGCATTTGGGCCAAATCGTGCAGACGCAGTTTCACGCCCGATTTCCTTGTTCTCGTCGCCTCAGCCACACTCTCGCTCGTCGGTAACTGGCAAGACGAACATGATATTCTAGCCCTTCAGGTGGGCCGGTACAACTGGGAAATCAGAGCCGCGCGGGTGCGCGTGTTTCCGTGCGGGGCGACCTCTGTGCTATCCTGATACACAACCCGGTGAAGCGAGGGCTGGTCGCTCGGGCCGTGGACTGGCCGTGGTCGAGTGCCGCCCAGTGGACCGGCAAGGCGGACGTGACCCTCAAGATCGACCGGACCCTTCCCACGCTGATCGAAGCCATCGGCCGACCCTCGCCCGATGGTTCTCGCCCGCCCCGCACTGCTTAACCGCTGCCGGAGTGACGTTCTTGGCTGCGAACCGAGCCTCGCCCCGGCAGCGGTCAAGCCGTGGCACACCGACGGAAATCCGATCGGGCAAACAAGGGCACCCGCGCGTTGTTTCCTACTACCATCCTGAGCGAAAGGTTAAATGTCAAGACCTGACCCCACTACTTGCCCTACTCACCCTGGAATGAGTTTCTTGGCTGCGAACCGAGCCTCGCCCCGGCAGCGGTCAAGCCGTGGCACACCGACGGGATTCCGATCGGGCAAACAAGGGCACCCGTGCGATCAAAATCCTCCGGGACCGGCCGGGTCCCACTGCGGATTCCAGGCCGGTGCGTATTCAACGCGATTGTTCGTCAACGTGTATCTCT
>CAYTJV010000912.1:0-2159 GCA_964438165.1 uncultured Planctomycetaceae bacterium
ATATGTACGTGCGTATATGTGGGTAATACTGAGCGCAGAGCGTGGGAACGAGGAAAGAAGATGAGCAAAGGATATTCCTTTCCCCCATCTTCTTTTCCTCATACTTTCTTCCCTTGCGACTTGAACCGCGAGCCGGTGGCGCGTTCTTTGCGAATCATGGCAGCGATCGTGTCGACCGCACTCTCGAGGTCGATCATCTCCGGCTTCTCGTCCCACCGCCACTTGATCTCGAGCTTGCCTTGCTTGAGGCCGCGCTCGCCGATCACCACGCGGAGCGGGAAGCCCACCAGATCGGCGTCCTTGAATTTTACGCCGGCTCGCTGGTCGCGGTCATCCAGCAAAACGTCGATTCCGGCCGCTTCGAGGGCGTCGTGGATTTGGGCGGTGACGTTGCGAGTCTGTTCTTCCATGACGTTGACCGGAACGAGGGCCACTTCGTACGGGGCCAAGGCGACCGGCCAGAGGATTCCGTTGGCGTCGTAGTTGGTCTCAATGAGCGAGGCGAGGATGCGGTTGATGCCGATCCCGTAGCAGCCCATGATGATCGGGTGCAACTGCTCCTTGTCGTCGAGGAACCGCGCGGCGAGGGCCTCGGAGTACTTGGTACCGAGCTTGAACACGTGGCCCGCCTCGATGGCGCGCCGGGTGGAGAGCTTGGAACTGCACCGCGGGCAGGGGTCGCCGTCGCAGGCGTTGCGGAGATCGTGGAACCGCTCGACCTGGAAGTCGCGGCCGAGATTCACTCCAGTGAAATGGCAGTCGGCGGCGTTCGCCCCGGTCACGGCGTTGTGCATGAACTGGACGGCACGGTCCGCCCAAAGCGGGATGGGTTGCCTGAGGCCGACGGGCCCGGCAAACCCCACCGGGGCGCCCGTGACCTGCTCGATCACGGCCGGCTCGGCCAAGGCGATCTTCTGGGCTCCCACGGCGCGGCGGACCTTGGCCTCGTTGGCCTCGTGGTCGCCGCGGAGCAGCACGGCGATGGGCTGGCCGTCGGCGGTGTAGATCAAGGTCTTAATCATGTCCTGCGGCCGGCAGCCGAGGAAGCGGCTCACCTGCTCGATGGTGGCGGCACCGGGGGTGTCGACCTTGCGGAGCGGTTCTGGCGGTGGCGGGGACGACGTATCGCCGACGGGCCCGACCTCGGCCCGCTCCAGGTTCGCCGCGTAACCGCAATCGCGGCAGTGGACCACCATATCCTCGCCGTTTTCGGCCGGGACCATGAACTCGTGGCTGGCATCGCCGCCGATCGGGCCGCTTTCGGCCTCCACGGCCAGGTAATCGAGTCCGCAGCGGCTGAAGATCTTGCAGTAGGCGGCGTACATCTTCTCGTAGCTGTGCCCGAGGGCCTCGACCGAGGTGTCGAAGCTGTAGGCGTCCTTCATCAGGAACTCGCTTGTGCGCAATACCCCGAACCGCGGACGCTCCTCGTTGCGGAACTTGGTCTGGATCTGGTAGAGCGTGATCGGCATCTGCCGGTAACTGGATATGTGCCGGGCGACCAGGTCGGTGATAACCTCCTCGTGGGTCGGGCCGAGGGCCATCTGCACCTTGCGGTTGGCGCGGCGGACGCTGAACTGGATCAACACGTCGCCAAACGCCTCGACCCGGCCGGTCCGCTCCCAAAGGCTGAGAGGCGTCAGGGCGGGCATCAAGAGCTCGACGGCCCCGGCGGCGTCCATCTCCTCGCGGACAATCTGCTCCGCCTTACGCAGCGCCCGCAGCCCCAACGGCAAGTACGTGTACGCCCCGGCCATCACCTGGCCGACCAGACCGGCCCGGAGCATCAGCACGTGACTGGGGATTTCCGCCCCTTCGGGCGTTTCTTTCATTGTCGGAATGAGGGTTTGGGACCAGCGCATGGGAAAGGGGTCAGGGGTTAGGGGCTGGGGGTTAGGGCCTCACGTTGGAAATCGAAATGTGGATCCAGCAATTGGCGGCCGTAGGTACCTGGCGGTTTTCGCTTTCACATACGCCCCCACACGGGGCCTCTGCAAAATGCAAAACGGGTATTCTAGGCGATCCGCGTTTCTTGCGAAAGCCCACGGCGCCCCTGCCCGCCGGCAAACCGCCGAGGCACTCCCCATTCACCACCCGCATCGCTGCTTCTCCCGTTCATCCTTCATCTCTCATCCTTCATCTTTCATCCCTCATCCTTC
>CAYTJV010000913.1:0-2155 GCA_964438165.1 uncultured Planctomycetaceae bacterium
GGATGCGGCCAACTTCCCGCCGGACATTGCCTGCCCCGTGGTGGCCGGGGTGAGCCTGTTGGATACGGTCACTGCCAGCGGCAACCAGATCTGCGCCCTGGCCCACGTCAAACCGGGCTTGCTGGAGTTGATCTGCGATCCATGGACCAGCCACGCCTCGGAGCCGCGCGGGGCGGCGCTGCGTGCCGAGGCCATCCACCGATGGTTGCAGGGCCGGCCGCCCGTGACGCACCCGGCCAAGTAGCGCCACACTGCCAAGATCGCGCAAGTCCATTCAAAGCCTATCCCAGAATTCGCCGCAGTCTCGTAGAAGCGGCATCTTGCCGCTCGTTGGATGCGGCTGGAAGCCGCATCTACGAGTTCTGGGATAGGCTCCTAATGTCCGATGGGTGCGCCTTACGGCGGAGTGACTGAGCCGCCGCCCGGTTCTGCTTTGGCTGGCGAGGTCGCCTTTTTGGCGGCCCGCTTGGCGGGAGATTTCTTCTTGCGGGCAGCCGGCTTCTTGGCTTTCTTTTTCGCGGCGGATTTCGCCGTGGTCTTGCGCGCCGATTTCTTTCGGGAGAATCGGCGGCTCGGCCCCTGGGCCGCGCGGGCTGCGAGCCACTGGAGGGCTTGCTCGAACGTGACTTGCTCCGGTTCGGTTCCCCGCGGCAGCGAGGCGTTGGTCGCTGCGTCGGTCACGTAAGGGCCGTAGCGACCGGGAAGAAGTTGCACGGGCTGACTGGTGACCGGAGAGGCGGGAAAGACACGAAGCGGCTCTCGTCGCCGACCCGATCCCCGGCTCGGTTTCGGCCGCGCCAGCAGCTCCAATGCTTGCTCCAAGGTGACAGTCAGCGGCGAAAGCCCCGCGGGCAGGGAGCGGCTTTCGTCGCCGCACTTCACGTAGGGCCCGAAGCGGCCGTTATGGGCCGTCACCGCCTGAACGGTCTGGGGGTGCTTTCCCAACTCCCGCGGCAACGACAGGAGGCCAAGCGCCATAGCCAGATCGACCTCCTCGGGCCGCATTCCCTTTAGGATCGACGCGTTCTGCGGTTTCTCTTCGCCGCCCGCGTCGCCACGTTGCACATAGGGGCCAAACCGGCCCATCTTCAGATACACCGGCTTGCCAGTCTGCGGGCAGGATCCCAAGGGCTCCTCGCCCTGGGCAGCCTGATCGAGGAGCGCGAGGGCCGCGCTGAGCGTCAGCTCGTCGGGAGCCATGTCTTCGGACAAGCTGGCGCGGCGACTACCCTGCTCTACAAACGGCCCAAATCGACCCACCCGAACGTACACCGGCTGCGCCTCCGCCGAGCCATCGTTCGGGGTTCCGATCGGAATCCGGCTCACATCGCGGGCATTGATCTGGTCGACCTTGCTCTCCAACTGCGGCTTCAAGCCTGAATGCTCATTGCCATTGCCGAAGTAGAACCTCGCCAGGTAGTCGACATGTTGTAGCTCGCCTCGGCTGATGGCATCCAGTTCATCCTCCATTTGGGCAGTGAACTGGTAGTCCACCAGGCTAGGCAGGTGCTTCTCCAGCAGTTGCGACACGGCAAACGCAACCCAGGTCGGCACGAGCACGTTGCCCCGCTTGAACACGTACTTGCGGTTGAGGATCGTCTCGATGATGGCCGCGTAGGTGCTCGGGCGGCCGATGCCCATTTCTTCCAAGGCCCGGGTCAGCGAGGCCTCGCTGTAGCGATTCGGGGGCTGGGTGGTGTGCCGCTTGCACTCCACCTGGCGGCACTCAAGGACTTCGCCCACCTGGACCATCGGCAGCGTCGTGTCGCGGTCGGCCAACTCCGCCTGCGGATCGTCGGAGCCCTCGACATAGGCCCGCAGATAACCCGGAAACTCGATGCTCGTGCCGCTCACCTCGAACACGGCGTCGCCAGCCGCCACGGCGATCGTCACGCGGTGTCCGCGGGCGTCGGTCATCTGGGAGGCGATGGTCCGCTTCCAGATCAGGTCATACACTTTGAACTCTTGGGGCGAGAGCTCGCGGCGCAGGGCTTCGGGGAGATCGAACGGATGCCCGGCGGGCCGAATGGCCTCGTGCGCTTCCTGGGCGTTCTTGACCTTGGTCCGATAGACCCTGGGCTCGTCGGGAAGATACTCGCGTCCGTATTGGGAGGCGATCAGGTCGCGGGCGGCCGCCACGGCCACCGAGGCCAGG
>CAYTJV010000914.1:0-2153 GCA_964438165.1 uncultured Planctomycetaceae bacterium
CTGCCGCGTGATATCTTTGTGAGAATTTTCACAATGCTTGAGGTTTGTGGTACAGGGCTCAACTTGAACTTTATGGGCATCGAAGGGAAGACGCTGGGGGCACTCCGTGACCTGTCGATGCTTTCCGCTCTGAGCTTGCGCGACTCGAAGATCACGGATGCGGGGGCCAGTCAACTCCCCGGCCTAAAGAAGCTTCAATCTCTCGACATGACCCGAACTCTGATTTCCGACAATGGGCTCGCGCATGTCGGCAAACTGACGAAGTTGCAGGGGCTTGTGCTGAGCGAAATACAGATCACCGACGCCGGCCTGAAGCACCTGCACAGCCTGACCAACCTCCGAGATCTCAACGTGCAGAAGACCAAGGTAACTGCCGAGGGCGTGAAGGCCCTCAAGGCCGCGTTGCCGAAATGCCAAGTCACGTGGGACCAACCCGCCGAGCCGGCGGCGAAGCCCGAGGCGAAATCCGCGGCTGCCGACCCCGCCGCCCACCGCCGGGCGGCGGAGTATACGCTGACGTTAGGCGACTCCCCATCCGTTTACGTCGTCACCGGGGACGGCCAAGGCAGGTACGTTGGCGCGAAAAACGCCTTGCCGACCGAGGCATTTTCGTTGGCGAGTGTGTACGTGGGCGGGTCGAAGGTCGCAAATGCCCACCTCGATTCCCTGCTCACCATGTGTGCCGGTATTCCCTTGGAGGGCCTCAGCGTACACGACTCGCCAATCACCGCCGCGGGCCTCGCCCGTGTGGGTGGCATGAAGATCCAGAACGTCATGCTCGCAGGGTGCCCGATCTCGGACGACGCCCTGGCCGAAGTGGCCCACGTCCAATCGGTCGTCATGCTGCAGGTGTCCGGTAGCAAGATCACCGACGATGGTCTCCGCCAAGTCGCCCGGTTGACGCAGCTCCAACGCCTTCAACTTCATGGCACGCAGATCGGCGACCAAGGGCTCCGGCACATCGAGCCGCTGAAGGACCTGGGGGAGTTGACCCTCAACGACACTCGCGTCACCAAGGAGGGGCTCCAGTATGTCCGCGTAAACCATCCGAAGCTTCGGGGGCTCGCTCTGAGCAACACGTCGCTCGGTGACGAAGACATGAAGGTAGTCGGTCAGATCCGCTCACTCAGCGAGCTTGGGCTTACGATAACAGGCGTAGGGGACGCTGGAATTGCCCACCTGAAGCCGCTGGACTTGAGCAGCCTTAATCTGTGGGGCACGCAAGTGACCGACGGGTCCCTTGCCACGATCGCCGGCTTCCGCTCGCTGAGCCGGTTAAGTCTTGGCGGGACGACTGACTCGGGAATGAAGCACCTGGGCGGCCTGGCCGCGCTCCAGGGCCTCATCTTGTCGGGCACCAAGGTCTCGGACGCCGGCCTGCCGCCACTCGCAAAGCTGGCTAATCTTCAGAAGCTCGAACTCGATGACACCCCCATCACCGACGCCGGCCTGAAGCACCTGCACGGCCTCACCAACCTGCGAGAACTCAACGTGCAGAAGACCAAGGTAACCGCCGAGGGGGTGAAAACGCTCAAGGCCGCGTTGCCGAAATGCCAAGTCACCTGGGACCAACCCGTCGCCGCTCCCGTGAAGCCCGATCCCAAGCCGGCGACCCCCGCAGCCAAGCGACCCGGTGGGTGATTGGGCTTGGCCGTTTCAGGCCGGTTAGGACCGGCCGAAGAATAAGTTCCGCGTTGGTGAACGATCGGCCGGGGCATGGGACGATTGACCGTTCCCGTCCCGGAGGGACGTTTGACAATAGCCCAGCGATTCATCGCTGCCCTCGGAAGGCAGATCACGCTACGGTAGTCCCGGAGGGACGACTGAAAGCTCGGCATCGCGCCTCAGCCGTCCTTACGGGACTGGGCGCAACGAGGCGCCCTCCGTCCCCAGTACTGAAGTGCTGGCTAGTATCAATCGTCCCTCCGGGATGGAGAAACGGAAGTTATTCTTCGGCCGATCCTAAGCCAAATAGGGAGAGACCCTCTTGCGGAGAATCCGCGCGCATTATCGGGGGCCTTTCGAGACTCTGGCAACGATGCCGGGAATGGACCCCTGCCAGCTTGCGGGCTGTCGGGTTAACTTTTTGGCGGCTTCATGAAAGAGGGTAGTCCGAAGGAAAATGACGCGTCGTTTTGTGAATTGCTGGCCTG
>CAYTJV010000915.1:0-2148 GCA_964438165.1 uncultured Planctomycetaceae bacterium
CCAGGCCAAAGTTGCAGGGGCTTGCCGCCTGTGATAAAATCCTCATCGGGCCCGGCGGCGGCCGGCAGGTCCTCGATGGTTAGGTCGACGTCCTCCAGCGACTCTCCGGCGGCCGCGGCGACGGGCTTTGCTTCTTACTCCAGCATGGCGGAAATATCAGAGAAGTCCAGCTCATCGGCCTCGGCGGAGGCTTCCGCCTGGGTGGACGCCGTCTCCGGCTCGAGATCAAGCGAAATGTTCAGGTCATCATCACGGGCGGCGGAATCGGGTGTACCGGTCGTCTTGACCTCCTCCGCAAACATGCCGAGATCAAGCGTGTCGGTCTTTTGCGAAACTTCGACCGGCGCGACAGCTTTCGGTTCCAGGTCCAGATCGAGGTCGATCCCCTCCGCGGCCGCGGGGGCGGTCTCCGCCAGCGCCGTCCCCGGACCGTCGAGCATGTCCTCGAGGTCCGAGATGTCGATCTCGTCGCTGTCCGAGGATTTGTCGCTCGCTCCGGCGTCTTTGGGCAGGGTGGTGGTTTTGGCGTCCGCCATCTCCAGGTCGAAATTCAGGTCGTCCAGCATAGCGCTTGCCGAGCCGCCGGCCTGAACCGCCGCTTCTCTTGCCGCTTCGGACGCACGCTTCAGCCCGGCAACGGCGCCGGCGGCACCGCCGGCTTCGGCACCTTCGAGCGCCAGAGACTCGACGTCGAGGTCCAACTCGAGTTCGGCTGGCGGTGACCCTTTTCCCGGAGCTGCCGCTGCCGTCTCCGTCGTCCCTTCCAGCATGGACAGGTCGATTTCAAGCTCCTCCAAGCCCGGCAATGTGTCGCCCACGTCGGCCGCCGCGGCCGGCGTGAGATCCAGATCGAGTTCACCGCCGATGTCGCTTGCCTTGAACGCCTCTTTCGGCGGAGGTTCATCCGCCAGAAGGTCTTCCATATCTAAAAGTTCCGGCTCTTCGCCGGCGGCTTCGCCGAAGACCTCGTCCAGCTTGAAATCGATGTCCGACATCTCCGCCGGCACCGGGGCGGTTTCGGCGGCCGGCAGCGCATCGCCCAATATGAGAGGCTCCTCTGCCTCGTCAGCCGGAGCCGGGGGGTACGCCGTGAAAACGTGGCGGCATTTGGAGCATCTGAGCTTTGAGCCCGTGGGTTTGATCAGGTGCTCATCCACATGGAAACCCGATTCACAGCCTTCGCAGTGTACGATCATGGTTGAACTCCGCTGATTAAAGTTTTAGGTGGAAGATGCCGGGCAGGTGCCGATAGTCCTCAGCGTAGTCCAGACCGTATCCCACCAGAAATCCCTTTTCGATCCCGCGGCCGACGTAGGCCACAGGCACTTCCCGCTCCCGGCGCTCGCGCTTGTTGATCAGCGCGCACACGGCGACACTGCGCGGTTGAAACGACCGCAGGTAGTCGAGCAGACAATCGATCGTCAGCCCCGTGTCGACGATGTCTTCGACCAGCAGGACATCGCAGCCCTTGATGTCGACCCCGATTTCCTTGGCCAACCGGATCTGGCCGCAGGACGAAGTACCACTGCCGTAGCTGGCCGCCTGGACAAAGTCGATCTTCACCGGAATGGTAAGCTTCCGAACCAGATCGGAAAGGAAGATAAACGCTCCTTTTAGAACAGCGACCAGAACGAGTTCTCGGCCCTGATAATCGGAAGAAATTCGTTGTGCGAGGTCGCTCACCAACAGATCGATCTCCTCCGCCGAGAGGACCGGTATCAATGCAGGCATCATACAGTCAGCAAAAGCCTCTCACGGCCGTTTGTGCAGCCTCTGGGCGAATTGAATTTGTATAGATAACTTTATCCCGAATCGCCATCAAAGTCAAATTTCGGAGTGGCCGATGGGAAGGCGAAAAAGCATGAAAACCCGAAGGTTGGAAAGTGTGTGGACTCAGCCGGCTCCCTATATGCCAGTCTCGGCAAGCTCCTCGACCAGTTTTTTCTGTTCGTTGGTGAGGTGCTGGGGTATCTGGATGTGAATGCGGACGAAGAGGTCCCCCTTCTTGCCGCCCTTCATGGAGGGCAGCCCGTGCCCGGTCAACCGCATCCGGGTCCCGTTCTTGATGCCGGGCGGGATTTTCAGGCTGTACTGCTTGTCATCGAGGGTCGGCACGGAGATGGTCGTCCCCAGCAGGGCCTCCGTGAG
>CAYTJV010000916.1:0-2125 GCA_964438165.1 uncultured Planctomycetaceae bacterium
CCAGCTCGGCACGGAGCTCGATCCGGCCACCCAATCACGGCTCGACCGCGGCTACCGCATGACCGAGCTGTTGAAGCAGGGCCTCTACCGGCCCATCCACGTGACCGACCAGGTGCTCAGCATTTTTGCCGGCAGCCGCGGATTCCTCGACAGCACTCCGGTGAGCGAGGTTTCCGCGTGGCTGGAAGGGATGCTCAAATTCGTGCGCGAGCGGAAATCGGCGCTATGGCAGAAGATCACCGACACCAAGGACCTGGACAGCGACGCCGCCGCGCAACTCGTCCAAGCGATGGCCGAGCACCGACAGCTCTACGGCGAGAAGAAACAGCCGGCCAAAGTCAAGGCGTGAGGAGCCTCGTTCCCACGCTCCGCGTGGGAACGGACGTGTGCGCCGCTCCGCGGCGCGAGTAAGACGGGACGCAGAGCGTCCCCACGTGCGTTCCCACGCAGAGCGTGGGAACGAGAAAGAGACCTACCCATGGCCAAAGCCCGAGCACTCGATAAGCGTCGCAAGGCGATCCGCAACATCCACAAGATCACGCGGACGATGGAGCTGATTTCGCGGGCGAACTTCAGCCGGGCGATGGCGCGGGCCGTGGCGGCGTCGGCCTATACGAAGCGGATCACGGCCCTGGTGGGCCACCTGGCCCGCAGCGGCCTGGAAGTGACCCATCCCCTGCTGGAGGCCCGCGAGCCGGTCCGGTCGGCGATGTTGTTGGTGCTGACGTCCAACCGCGGACTGTGCGGCGGCTACAACGCCAGCGTCTTCCGCCTGGCGGCGGCCCGCTGGCACAGCCTGGTTGAGGAAGTGCCCGAACCGCGGCTGGAGGTGTCGGGGAAGCGGGGGATTTCGGCCTTCCGCTTCCGCGGCATCCGGCCGCAAGAGACCTTCACGCACTTCAACGACAAGCCCGCCTTCGGGGAGGTCGAAGTCCTGGCCAATCGCTACTTGGAACAGTACCTGGCCGGCCGGTTGGATCGCTTGGAGATCGCCTATACCCGCTTCGAGAATCTCAGCCGGCAGAAGGCGGTCCTGGAAACGCTGTTGCCGCTGGGGGCGCTGGTGTCCGAAGGAAAAAGGGGACAGGTCCAATTTGCCGGTGACGGCCCGCGACCAACCTCCGGTCGGTGCCCGGCTTCGCACAAATTGGACCTGTCCCCTTTTTCCGAGGACGAGCCGGAGGCTGCCACCCAGTACGAGTTTCTCCCCTCGGCCGAATCGATTCTCGACGAGGTCGTGCCGACCAGCTTCAAGGTGAAACTTTTCAAGTGCTTCCTCGACGCCGCCGTAAGCGAGCAGATCGCCCGCATGACGGCCATGAAGGCCGCCACCGAGAACGCCGAGGCGATGATCGATATGCTGACCATGACCTACAACCGGGCCCGCCAAGGCCAAATCACCTCCGAACTGTTGGAAGTGGTCGGCGGCGCCGAAGCCCTCAATGAATGAATCCGTTTACTCGTTCCCACGCTCCGCGTGGGAACGCACGGTTGGGCCGCTCTGCGGCCCGGATACGACGGGACGCAGAGCGTCCCCGCAGACGTTCCCACGCAGAGCGTGGGAACGAGGAGACGAGGAGTAACGATGTCGACCATTACCGCTCCCGCGAAAAACACGTCCGCCGGTCGGAACTTCGGCCGGATCACCCAGGTGATCGGCTCCACCTTCGATGTCGAGTTCCAGGAGCACCACCTCCCGGCGATCTATAGCGCGGTCAAGGTGGCCTGCGAGAACAAGGGAATGCAGATTCAGCTCACCGGCGAAGTGCAGCAGCACTTGGGCGGCGGGCGAGTCCGCTGCGTGGCCTTGGGAAGCACCGACGGCCTGGTCCGCGGCATGAAGGTCCTCGACACCGGCGCGCCGATCCGCGTCCCGGTCGGCAAGGGCACGCTCGGCCGCGTGTTCAATTTGGTCGGCGAGACGATCGACGGGCGCGGGCCGATTGTGGCCGACGACTACTGGCCGATTCATCGCGACTCGCCCGAAGTGACCGAACTATCGACCAAGACCGAGGTCTTCGAGACCGGGATCAAGGTGATCGACCTCTTTACGCCCTTCGTGCGCGGCGGCAAGGCGGGCCTGTTCGGCGGGGCCGGACCGGGGAAGACCGTGATCCTCCCGCAG
>CAYTJV010000917.1:0-2125 GCA_964438165.1 uncultured Planctomycetaceae bacterium
CTCGGCATCGCCGACTTGCTGGCGAGCCGCTCCAGCCGGGAGCGGGACCTGGTCCTGGCGATGATCGCTGAGCGAGTCCTCGACCCGACATCAAAACTGGGCACTGTCCGGCTGTGGGAAACCTCCACGCTCGCCGTCGATCTCGGGGTCGAAGGGTCCGACGTGGACGAACTGTACGGCGCGCTGGACTGGCTGCTGGAGCGGCAGGCCCGCATCGAAACGAAGCTCGCAGGGCGGCACTTGACCGAGGGTGGTCTCGCGCTTTACGACACGAGCAACAGCCACTACGAGGGGCGGACTTGCCCTCTGGCGCAACTGGGGCACGACAAGGACGGCCGCCGTGGTGCGACGATAATCGCGTACGGCGTGCTGACGGATCGGGAAGGGCGTCCGGTCGCGATGCAGGTCTACCCGGGCAACACCGCTGACTCAACGACGGTGCCGGATCAGGTCTTCAAACTGCGGGCGCGCTTCGGCCTGGAAAACGTCGTGCTGGTCGGGGACCGCGGAATGATGACGAGCTCAAAGATCGAGCACCTCCGCCAGCACCCGGGGCTCGGGTGGATCTCGGCGCTTCGTAGCGACGCGATCCGCAAATTGGTGGATGGCGAGGCGCTGCAACTCTCGCTCTTCGACCAGGTGAACCTGGCCGAGATCCGGTCGCCGGACTTTCCGGGTGAGCGGCTGGTCGCGTGCTTCAATCCCCTGCTGGCCGACGAGCGGAAGCGGAAACGCAGCGACCTGCTGGATGCGACCGAGAAACTGCTGACCAAGGTCGCCGTCGAGGTCGCGGGACGCACGAGCAAGCCGATGACAGCAGGCGAGATCGGCCAGAAGGTCGGCCGCGTCCTTTTCCGGCACAAGATGGCCAAGCACTTCCGCATCGTTATCACCGACGGCGCGCTGAAGTGGACGCGGGACCAGGAAGGGATCCGGCGGGAGGCCGATCTGGACGGCATCTACGTAATTCGCACCAGCGAGCCTGCTGAGCGGCTCTCCGCCGAAGATACGGTGCGTAGTTACAAACTGCTGGCCCAGGTCGAACAGGGCTTCCGGTGCCTCAAAGGCATCGACCTGCGCGTCCGCCCGATCTATCACCGGGATGAGGACCGCGTCCGGGCGCACTTCTTCCTTTGCATGATGGCCTACTACGTGGAGTGGCCCATGCGCCGAGCCCTTACAGGACCAGGCGGTCGTTGCGGACCGGCTCACCAGGGACCCCGTCGCGAAGCCCGAGCCCTCGGCGTCCGTGAAGGCCAAGAAGAAGTCCAGGCAGACCCCGGACGGTTTGCCCGTCCAGAGCTTTCACTCCCTACTCATCGCGCTCTCGAATCAGACCCGTGTGACCTGCAGCCTTGGGCACGCTGAAGCCACCTTTGATCAGCTCACGATCGCCACCCCACTGCAGCAGCGAGCCTTCGACCTGCTCGGGGTGTAGTCAGAACCGCCGCAGTGCATTTCCGGAATTCATCAAATGCCAGGCGGATTTACGCTCTGGTCAGCCGCGGAACTTCGGATTAGGGCTGGTCCAGGGACGTAAACAGTAGTGTTCGACACGAGTTCCGTATCTACGGCAGCGCGCAGCAGTTCGATCGCTTCCCGCGTCTTTCCCGATTTTATCGGGCCGAGAATCGCGAGGTAACGTGACTGGCGCAGGTCCTTCGGGCCCACGATACCCCGATCTACCCATGCGACCTTTCCCCCGGTCGCGCCGAGGCTCTTTCGAAGCTCTGGAATGCCTATGGGTTGGAGAACCGCTTCGTCCCGACGAATGGACTTCGCGCGCCGAAGTGTGAACCTGCTAATGAGGAAGGCCGCAAGGGCCGTCACAACCGCAGCACCCTGCAGGAAAGGGGATTGGTCCTCGATAAAGGACTTCGCATCGAAGACCCAGCCCACGACCCGGGCTCCGGCGAGGAAGACTATCGGGGCCGCAATGGCCGCTACCAACAGGGTCAATACGATGACAGTTGTTGCCTTTCTGCGCATGGTCGTCCCAACACAAAGAGCGTGTCTTCGATATTAGTCGGCGCCATACTCCCAATGCAAGTCGATGCCCTGTGTGGATACCCAATTGGGGCAATTATTAGATGGGGATGTGAAGCAGGCTGCGGGTCCCGGCACG
>CAYTJV010000918.1:0-2113 GCA_964438165.1 uncultured Planctomycetaceae bacterium
GCCGCCGACTTTCTCGAAGTGCAGGACGTCGAATCGCCCTTCGCATCGCTTGAGGCGCTCGATCTTCTCCCGCTCCTCCGGCCGGCACGCGGGGCCGGAAAGCTCCTTGGCCAGCACGCGAGCTTCCTCGCGGACCTCGTCGCCGGAGAGGTAGCTGATGTCGAGCGCGGCGAAGTCGTCGGGCGAGAGGATGGTGAGCGATTCGATCAGGCCCCTCTTATCGGTCGCGACGTTGGTCAACGTGAAGTGCGAGCGCCCCGCGGCGGAGAGCTTCTTCTGCAAGGCGTCAAGCTTCGGCCGCTGGGCCGGATCGAAGAGCACGAAGTAGGTTTCGCGCCACTGATACTGCCGGTCTTCAAACATCGACATGGGCTGTGCTCCAGGGCCCGGGGGCCTCAGGCTTCGCCGCGCGAGCGGGCGCCATCCGCCGCGCGGCTCAATGCGGTTCCTCAGGGGGTGCGTCGTCCGGTTCGTCGGCGCCGGTCCAGGCCTCCAAGGCTTTCAGGGTCGCGTCGCGCTCCTCGCGGTCGGCCCAGACCGACTCGCCGTCTTCGAGGCGGACTTCGTACCGTCCTTCGCGCTGGCAGTCGTCGCCGCCGCAGAAGTGGGGCAGGGCCGAAATCCACAAGATTCGGTACAAAGGCACGTACTTGTCGTCGACCACGCAGAACACCGACATGTGCGCTGGCTCCCCTTCCGTCACGATCCGGCCGCAAGCTCGGCCGAGCGCCGCGTGGCGGCCTCCACCGCGGCGATCAGTGCGGCGCGAAGACCTCCCGATTCCAGGGCCTGCAAGCCGGCGATGGTCGTCCCGCCGGGGCTGGCCACGCGGTCTTTGAGCACGGCCGGATGCTCGTTGCCGCACAAGACCATGGTCGCCGCGCCGCGCAGCGTCTGGGCGGCCAGCGTGGTGGCCACATGCCGCGGCAACCCCATGCGCACGCCGCCATCGCTGAGGGCTTCGATGATCACAAAGGCGAAGGCCGGGCCCGAGCCCGACAGGCCGGTCACGGCGTCCATCAGCTTCTCATCCACCTCAAGCGCGATTCCCACGGCGCCGAGGATCTGCGCCACGATCTCGCCGTCGGCCACGGCCGCGGTGCCGCCCAGACAGTAGGCGCACGCCCCGCGGCCCACCAGGCACGGCGTGTTCGGCATCACGCGTGCCAGTCGCGTTTCGGCGCCCAGGGCTTCCAAGAGGGCTGCGCAGCGAATGCCCGCGGCAATCGACACCACGAGGTGCCCGGGACCGATCTTGCCCCGGATTTGCGTCAAGACCTCCGGCATCTGCTGCGGTTTCACGGCCAGGATGAGAATTTGGGCCCAGCCGACCACTTCGAGATTGTCGGCCGTGGTCCTGGCGCCGACGGCCCGGGAGAACCGCTCCCGGGCGGTTTCCGACGGATCGCCGGCAAGCAGATGGTCCTTGCCGACCAATCCCGACTTGACGAGCCCCTGCCCCAGCGCGGTGGCCATTTGGCCGGCCCCAATCAACCCAATCGCTGCGTTCAACATGGCAAGCCTCTCCACCAAGCCTCGGGGGTCTCTATTGTCGCCATGCTACGCCAAACCACTCGGCCCGACAATGGGGAACCAGCCGGGTATGCGGCAAGATTCCCTGGGACGGGCTCACGTGGTGTGGCACTGCTTGCCCGCCGCCGCACTACGTTTGCCATAGGGGGAAGTTCTCGCCGGCGGCGGGCAAGCAGTGGCAAACGGGCGCCGGAGCGGCGACGCAAGTCGGGTCGATCTACACCGGGACATGCTCGACAGGCGGGGCACTCTCGATGGGCGAGGCGCTTTCAATGGGAGGGGCATCCTCGATGGGAGTGGGCTCCACCGGAGGCTGGTACGGGCGATCCAGAAATCCCATCAGACGGCGAGAACGCACCGGATGCTGGAGCTTGCGCACCGCCTTGGCCTCGATCTGGCGCACCCGCTCGCGCGTGACCGAGAAAACCTTGCCCACTTCCTCCAAAGTATACGTGTAGCCGTCTGCCAAACCGTACCGCAGGCGGATGATCTCCCTTTCTCGGTAGTTCAAGGCCCCCAGAACGTCGGCAATTCGGCTCTTGAGCGAGTCTTGGTTCATCTCGTACAGCGGATCCTCTTC
>CAYTJV010000919.1:0-2112 GCA_964438165.1 uncultured Planctomycetaceae bacterium
GGGGCACCTCCGGGGGGACGTTTCCGGCGAGATTCTTGTCCGATGGCCGGCTAAAGCCGGGACTACGAACGGCCATTCCGTACCGCGTAAATCATTGTGTGCGGCGCTGATCCGTTGGGCTATCTAACTTGACATCCGTGTAGAGCCCTTGGTACCCTATAGGAGTGTTGTCCCAAAGCCGTTCGGCAACAGAGGTTGTGCATTCCATGTCGATATCGAATCACTTTGGCTGGGGTAGCCGTGCTTTTCGGTCGGCGATTGCCGGCACGGCGGTTCTCGTCGCCAGCGCATGGCTTGTCGCAATAGCAGCGGCCCAACAGGCCGGCAAGGACGCGAAGTCCGCGCCTGCCGAGAAAGCCGCGAAGACACAAGACGCGGCCGGCGCAGGCAAAGCTGCTCCGCCCGCCAAGGCGGACCCAAAGGGCGCCGCGGCCAAAGCCGGGGAGGCGCCCGCTCCGAAAGCCGCGCCGCCAGCTCCCCCGGCCAAGACCGAGGCCGCGGAACCGGCCGAGGCGACAGCCCCTCCTGCGGCCATCAAGTACAAGCAGGATCTGAGCGACGAGGATTTCAAGAGCGCTGTTGATAAGTTCAGGCGGGAAAAGTCGAAGGTCCAGAAAATGCTCCGGGCCCAGACGTTTCTCGCCGGAGAGGAGAGCCAGTTCGACTCCTATTACAGCGAGTTCGCGATGCCCCGATGGACTGTCCCGGAGAACTACGCGTCGTTGCCCGAGTTCCGCCGGGAACTCCGCAACGATCTGTTCGCCGGCAAGAGCGGCCCGCCCTACGACCGCCTGCTGGGACTCGCTTTCGACTTCATGAGCAAGGTCTCCGGGCCGGGTTATCACCCCGCCGTCCGCTATAACGCCACCATGACGCTGGGGGATCTTAACGTCCAGGAGTTCCCCCCGGGCGCGAAGACCCCGGTTCAGCCGCACCCGGGAGCGCTCAAGGTGCTCATCGGAGCGGTGAAGAGCTCCGATTCGGACGCAGTTCGCGTGGCTGCCTTGCTAGGGCTTCAACGGCACGCGAGCGCGGGGATTGCCGACGCACAAATCCGCGATGGCCAGATTATCCCGATGCTATTGGATTTGGCGAAGTCCTCTCCGCCCCCTGGGCGATCGTCCGAGGGTCATGCCTGGCTGCGCGCCCTGGCGATCGACGTGCTGGCGACGTTGCACATGGTCGGGCCGAACGGGTTGGTTGTGGGGACTCTGGTCGGGATTGTCGGCGACAAGAACGTGCCGACGTTCACGCGGTGTGCCGCGGCGCGCGCCCTGGGCACCTTCGACTACAAGGGGTTCAATGCCTTCGCCCCGAGCCAATTGGCCACCCCCATCGGACAACTGGCACTGGAAATGTGCTCGGCGGAGCTGGCGAAAACGAGGCCGGCCACCAAGACCGCAGCGAAGACCGGACTGAAGGGAGGGGGGCGGGCCATGGGCTCCATGATGATGCCGGGCGACTCAACGATGAGCGACATGCCGGGGGCTATGCCCGGCGCTATGCCGGGGATGTCGGGCATGTCTGGAATGGCCAGGTCGATGAAGGGGACTGCGAGCGGCCAGCAACAGCCCGACGATGAAGAGAGCGCCGATCGGATCCTCCGCCTGCGGCGGAATCTCAAGTATTACCTGAACGCGGCGCGGCTCGGGCTGAACGGCCCCAACGATTCCCAGAACGGAGGAATTCGTCTGTTCGCCGCGAAATTCGAAGCGGACCTCAAGAAACTCGCCGACTCCAAAGATCCTGACTGGAAGTTCGTTGATGGCGTCTTCAAGGCGGTTCAGGATCACATCAGGATTCTCGACGGCGAGGAAGAAGAATACGCCGCCCTAGCCAAGAAGATATCTACGTCGCGGACGAAGCTGCGCGACCTGGTGAACCCGCCTGCGGCGGATAAGGGGCCGGCCAAGAGCACTCCCGCAGGACCCGCGAAGAAGTAACCGGCGACCGACGCAGGGCAGGGAGGCCCGGCAAATGTCTGCTGATCGTACCAAGGCACGAGTCATTCGTAGCGTGGCCATCGTTGGGGCTGGCCCGCTGGGCACTGCGATCGCGGCCGCCGACGTCGTGCGCGGGCTGTCGGCCGTGCTCCCCCGTGCCTACGAGCAA
>CAYTJV010000920.1:0-2106 GCA_964438165.1 uncultured Planctomycetaceae bacterium
TTCGGGGGCGTCGCGAGCCCAGTGGAGGACGGCTCCGTGCTTCGTGGCGTTCGCCTCGAACTGCTCGAGGAGGTCAGCCAAGTGAGCGAGCGTGTACTGTTTGATGCGGGAGGCGCTCTCCCGCAGGTCTTCCCACTCCGGAATCGTCCCTGCCGCGCGGTCCCGCTTGGAGCGCACGAACCACAGCGTCTGGTCGTGCCACGCGGCGCGTGGGCGGTCCTTGATGAATTCCGTGGCCAGCGTGGCGTGGTTCAAGCCGGATCTCCCGCCAGGATCTCGGCTATGTGCATCACACGCAGCGGTTTGCCCTGCCGGCGAATGAGCCCTGACAGGTGCATGAGGCAGGACATGTCGTTAGCGGTGAGCACCTGCGTCCCCGCTTTCTCATGATCGTGGATGCGATCCTCCCCCATCATGCAGGAGACCGCCTCTTCATTCACGGCGAACGTCCCCCCAAAGCCGCAGCACTCGTCGGGACGAGCGAGCTTGACGAGTTCGATTCCGTCGAGCCCTTTGAGAAGCTGCTCCGCTTTGCCGAATGCCTTCCCCATAACTTCGCTGGAACTCGCCAGACGCAGTTCTCGCAGGCCGTGGCAACTTTGATGCAGGCCGACGCGGTAGGGAAAGCGTCCGGCGATGGTGTCAACTTTGAGAACGTCCGTAAGAAACTCGGTCAGTTCGAACGTCTTCTTCCGCAGGGCCTCGTAATCGGCTCGGCCGTGGAAGAACTCTTCGTAATGATGCCGCACCATCGCCACGCAACTGCCGCTGGGGGCGACGACGTATTCATAGGGGGCAAAGACTTGCAAAAACTTCCCCGCCAGCGGCCGGGCCTGAACCTTTCAGCCGGTGTTGGCCATCGGCTGGCCGCAGCAGGTCTGGGCGGTGGGAAATTCGACGTTCACGCCGCACTGTTCCAACAACTCCACCGTCGCCATGCCGACGTGCGGATAAAGCTGGTCGACGTAGCAGGGGATGAAGAGACCGACGGTGGGCATGACTAAAGTGCGGCAAGGAAGGAAAGCCTTAGTATACCTTCACCCGAAAACGGCAGCAGGGGATTAACGGGGACGTAAGATGCGGGTGAGTGGATGATGGGATAATGAAAGGGGGGGAAAAACGAGTGGGAATATTTGGGCCGGTCGGTGGCTCTTTGTATTGGGCTTGGTTTTCACCCTGAATCGAAGGAGCTTGCAATGTTCCGCCGCCTGGAATGGTTCCTGCTATCGGTAATTCCCGTTGCCTGTTTTTTCCTGACCGCTGCCGCACCGACGCCGGCCTGTTGCCCCGTGGGGCCGCAGGGCCAGCCTGTGGTGAATGCGGATCAGACGGTGGTGATTCTTTGGGATCCGGAGACCAAAACCGAGCATTTCATCCGGCAGGCCTCCTTCAAAAGTGATGCGGCGGACTTCGCATTTCTCATCCCCACGCCGAATGAGCCGGAACTTGCCGAATCGGGAAATGAAGCCTTTCCCTTTTTGGCCAAGGTGACGGCTCCAGAGATCCAAAGGGTTCCCCGGCACAGTCCTGGCGTCGGCTGCGGCTGCAGCGGCGACAAGGCGGCACCTCAAATGAAATTCGAGACCAAAGAAGCTGTCACCGTTCTCAGCGAAAAGAAAGTCGCCGGCTTCAACGCCCATGTCTTGGAAGCAACTTCCGCCACCGCTCTAGTTGCCTGGCTCAAGGAGCACGGTTACGAATTCTCCCCCGAGGTGGAAGTCTGGGTGAAGCCTTACGTCGAACAGGGCTGGAAAATCACTGCCCTGAAAGTGGCCAAGGAAGAAGGCCACAAGGAGGAAAAGCAACTCGGCGCAGCCGACCTGCGGCTTTCGTTCAAGACCGACCGTCCTCTCTTCCCCTACCGCGAGCCCGATCCTGCCAAAGCCGCTGCTGCTCTGGATGCCAAACAGCTATTGCTCCGGATCTTCTTCGTTTCCGACAAACGATTTCAAGGGGAGCTGACGAAGGAATCTCCCTGGACCGGGACCGTCGCCTGGTCAGATAGAATTCCCACGGAAACACGGGACGAGTTGCTAAAACATTTAGCCCTGCCCGATTCAACCGGCGCGAAGGAATTCTGGCTGACCGAGTTTGAAGAACTTTGGG
>CAYTJV010000921.1:0-2098 GCA_964438165.1 uncultured Planctomycetaceae bacterium
GCACCTTGGGCCCCTGGTTGGTGATTATCAGCCCGCCGTACAACACGCCGCGGAACGGCCGCCGTGCCCGCTTCATGGCATGGATCGTGGGCACGAGGATGTGCTCCTCGACCCAATGGAGCATTTCGTCGTCGACCAGTGGGGCAGGGGAGTAGGCGCCCATGCCGCCGGTGTTCGGGCCGGTGTCGCCGTCGAAGGCCCGCTTGTGATCTTGGGCCGGCGGCAGCGTGACCAGCGTGCGGCCGTCGGTGATCGCCAGCACGCTCGCCTCCTGGCCGTGCAGCCGCTCCTCGATCACCAGCCGATCGCCGGCCGTGCCGAAGACCTTGTCCTGGGCGATCTGCTTGACGGCGTCGACGGCCTCGTCGCGGTGGTCGCACACGAACACGCCCTTGCCGGCCGCCAGGCCGTCGGCCTTGACCACGATCGGCATGTCATCGCGCTCCTGGAGGAAGCGGATGGCGCTTTCGGCATCGCGGAATGCATGATGCTCGGCCGTGGGCACGGCGGCGCTGCGCAGCACTTCCTTGCAAAAGGCCTTGCTTGCCTCCAGTTCGGCGGCGGCCTTGCTCGGGCCGAAGATGCGGAGCTTCTCGCGCTCGAAGGCATCCACGATCCCGGCAGCCAAGGGGGCCTCCGGCCCAACCACGGTGAGCCGCACCTGGTTGTCTTTGGCGAAGCGAACCAGTGCGGCCACGTCGCCGGGCGAGATATTGACGTTTTCGCTGTCGGCCGCGGTCCCCGCGTTGCCGGGTGCGCAGAACACCCGCTTCACCCGTGGGCTCTGGGCAATCTTCCATACCAAGGCGTGTTCCCGGCCGCCGTTGCCGATCACGAGCACATTCATGGGGAGATTCGTGAAATCCGTGGTTTCCTGACACTGGAGAAGCAAAACGGGGGTTGGATTCGTCTCAGGGAAGAAACGAATCACGAAAATCCGAAAGAAATGAAAGCCCGAAAAAGAGAGCCGAGGTGACGGGCGGGCATGCACCACTGGCTGTGTTTTCCGGGCTTTCCTCCTTTCGGGCTTTCGTGAATGCCCAATTCCCACGCTAAAGTGTCCGTTGTCTTTCTGTTAGACGGATTCTACGGTCGATCGCCCCTCGACGGAAGTGGTCGCAATCGGCCCCGCCGAAGAGTGGTTGACACGGGCTGCGGCAGCGACCATAACCAAGGTTGCGGCCGAGTGCGTGTCGTCCCGCCTGGTTGTGTTCATGCTGCGGATCGAAGGGCATGTGCGATGCAAGATTCCCATGAGGGGGTGCCAATGGCCCCGTCACAGTCAAGACCGGCGCACCGAGCGGCAACCGTCGACCGGAAGCGGCGGGGATTGCTGTGCGCGATGTTCGGCTCGGCGATGGGGCTAGGCTTCAGCGCGCTGGGATTGGCCAGCGGGCTTTGGGCCGCGGCCACGGCCCGCTTCATGATGCCCAACGTGCTCGCCGAGCCGCCCAACCGCTTCAAGGTCGGCTACCCCTCCGACTATCCTCCCAACTCCGTGCAAGCGAAATTCAAGGAGCGCTACGGCGTATGGGTCGTGCGCGGCACGTACCGCGGAAAAGAGCAGGTTTTCGCCCTTCGCACGGCATGTACCCATCTCGGTTGCATTACCCTCTGGCAACCGAGCGAGCAGCGATTCAAGTGTCCCTGCCACGGCAGCGGGTTCTCGGCCGACGGGATCAACGTCGAGGGGCCCGCCCCTCGCCCGTTGGATCGCTACGCCATCCGCATCGCCGACGACGGGCAGTTGGAGGTCGACAAGAGCAAGACCTACCAGGAAGAGCTCGGCCAATGGACCGACCCGGGGTGCTTTGTGGAAGGATGAAGGATGAGAGATGAAGGATGAGGGATGAGGGATGAAAGATGAAGGATGAGGGATGAAAGATGAAGTGAAGACCGCGGCGAGGCCGCAGCGATGCAATATGGCCGGCATGGTGTGTTGTGACCGACTTCTCTGGCTGCCTTTCCGCCACGGGTTGCGGTCTTTCATCCTTCATCCTTCATCTTTCATCCTTCATCCTTAACGTATGTCTCTCCGCGAGAAGATCCGCAATTCGCAGTTCTGGAAGAGCGTCTTCCGGCACCCGGCGCCGGTGGA
>CAYTJV010000922.1:0-2074 GCA_964438165.1 uncultured Planctomycetaceae bacterium
ATTGAGCGAGTCTAGCGGCCAAGAATGCATGTTTACGCCGCACTCTTCTCCACCTAAAATCAGTTCATCCCCCTTTCGTCCCTTTCCACCCCTCCGTGCCCACTCATGACGACCCGGACAGAGCCCACGAGCAAACGTCCCAAACGCGGAGTCCCCGGCGGACTCTGGCAGCGCTGTCCCGGCTGCGGGGCGACGATTTATTGGAAAGAGGCGGAAAAGCTGCTCAATGTCTGTCCGCAATGTGAGTACCATTTCTATGTTTCCGCCAGGGAACGGGTGAGCCACGTTTTGGATGACGGCACCTTTGAGGAATGGGATGCGGACCTTCGGACCGCTGATCCGCTGGAATTTGTCGACGCCAGCAAAAGTTACAAAGAGCGGATGGCGATTGAGCAGAAGAAGTGCGGCCTGACCGATGCCGCGCTCACCGGTGGCGGCATGATCCGGGCTCGCCGTGTCGCCTTCGGAGTGACCGACAGCCAATTCATCATGGGGAGCATGGGAAGCGTCGTCGGCGAGAGGCTGACCCGTCTTATCGAGCGGGCCACCGACGAATCCCTGGCCCTCATCATCATCAGCGGCTCCGGCGGCGGAGCCCGCATGCACGAAGGGATTCTCTCTTTGATGCAAATGGCCAAGGTCTCCGCAGCTCTCGCGCGTTACGACCGTGCTGGCGGGCTGTTCATTTCCGTCCTCACCAATCCCACGATGGGTGGCGTTGCCGCCAGCTTCGCGTCCCTGGGCGACCTCGTTTTCGCTGAGCCTAAAGCCCTCATCGGCTTCGCGGGGCCACGAACGATCAAGGCCACGATCCGGCTAGAGCTTCCCAAGGGCTTTCAAACCAGCGAGTTTCTCCTCGACCACGGCTTCGTGGACCGCATCGTCTCCCGCACTCGCTTGAAGAGCGAAATTGGCAGGGCGATTGACTACTGCGGAAAGTAGCTCCGCTCGATCCACTTGCTCATCGCGGTTGCCAGGCTCTCGCCGCAGCCGGTATAGTTGTGGTCGGCGCCGGAAATCACTTCGACATTGAGTGGCCCGCGCTTTTCGGGCAATTTAGCCAGCGCTTCCGGCAGTCCGGCAAAGGCGATGCCCCCCGTTTCAAGTTCCTTGCTGCCGTAGGTGAAGAGAGCGGGAACCGGGACGCGTCCCGCGAAATCCAGAATGTTGTACCGCTCGCCCGGACCATACTTGTCGACGTAGGCGGTTCCGCCCATGAGCAACGGAAACGGAAATTTGGCCAGGAATAGCTCGTCTCCGCGGCCCGCTTTGACCAATTGCTCGGCTGTGGAGAGGGAATCGAAAAACGGGGCCGATTCGAGCGAGTTTTTGAAAGCCTGGCAGGAGAGACGCGGCGGCGAGGCGGCTATCAGGCCGACCACGCTTGGGTTTGGCTCGTGCGACTGCGAATAGACCGCTTTGATGGCGCCGAGACTGTGGCCGACAAGCAGGATTCGCTTCAGCCCGCGCTCGACAAGAAACTTGCACCAGCCGGCCACGTCGAAGCGACACTCGTCCACAATTTCGACGGCGGCCCCCTGGCGACGGCGGCCCATCGCAACTGCAGAGGTATATAGCGAGTCATGCCCGCGAGTGTTGGCAAATAATACCGAGATCCCCAGTTTCCGGAGTGCCGGCGCTACTGCTTCCAGCACACTGCAGGTGTAGAAATTCGCCCCCACTCCGTGAAGGCAAAGTGCAGCATCGACGGGCCTGCTTGCAACCTCATTCCCCGCCAGCAAAGCCCCGTCCAGCCGCAGGCCGTCGGGAGTGAGGGTGCGGACAAGATCGGCTTGCATGGCGGCCTACTCCGCCGCCTTCGCCGGAGGATTAGCCACGCTCCCGAGTTGCGAGAGGACCTGCAAGAGGCCGTTGAGATGTTGCAGTCGGGGGCCGAAACGATCGATAAATTCGTTGAGCATGAAGTCGCTGTCGACGAAAGCCTCATCGCTGTCGGCGATTTCCGTGGTCAGGTTGCAAATGAATTGCTCCTGAACCTTCTCTAGTAATTCCGTCGCCCCGCGGCCACTGTCGGCCAGTTCGGGGTTAGCTTCCTTCCACTTCCTCAGTTCCC
>CAYTJV010000923.1:0-2053 GCA_964438165.1 uncultured Planctomycetaceae bacterium
AGCTGATCCAGGAAACGGCGCCGGGCATCGCATCCAGGACAGCCTGGAGCTGATCTTTGGCCTGGCGCAGCGCTGCCTCGGCCTGTTTGCGCTCGGTGATGTCGGCGGTGACAACGACCACCTTCCAATTGGGAAATGTAACGGGAGCTGCACTCACGTTGGTCCAGATCACGCTGCCGTCTTCCTTCACCACGCCGGTCTCGACATTGTGAACAGCCCTTTGCTCCTTGAGCGCGCTTACGCTGGCAAACTCCTCGGCAGGCATTGGCGTTCCGTCCGGTCTGAGATACGTTCGACTCTTGTAATCTCCTCGGAACAAACTCTCCCTGGAAATGTCCAAAATGCTTTCCAGGGCAGGGTTCATATAGGAGATCTTCCGTTCTGCGTCGAGAATGGAGACGCCTACTGGTAGTATCTCGAAAACGGCCCTTAGTTTCGCTTCGCTCTCCCGCAGCGTCTCCTCGGCCTGTTTGCGCGCGGTGATGTCACTGATGAAATTCAGTGTGGCGGGCCGGCCTTCCCAGTCAATCAAGACGGCGCCGGCCTCTACCCACTTGATGCTGCCGTCGCGTGTCATCAACCTGAACGCATATCTGGGTTGAGACACAGCGCCCTCGAGCCGCCTCAGATGGCGTTCCACCACCATGCCCCGGTCATCCGGGTGGATGAACTCGGGAAAAGGCCTTGAAATGAGTTCCTGCTCCGAATAGCCGGTCAACTCACTCGCCATGCGATTGACGAACTTGAGCCGGCCGGCCTGCGCTACGAGGATGGCTTCGTTGGCATTGTCCACCAGCCGGCGATACTTTTCCTCGCTCTCCTTGAGCCGCCGGTCGAGCATGTGCCGGTGGAACGCCATCTCGAGCGTCGCCGCCAGCTCCCGCTCACCCACCGGCTTGACCAGGTAGCCGTAGGGCGCAGTGACCTTGGCCTGCTGGAGCAGGGGGTCTTGCGAGTAGCCGGTCAGGTAAACGATGGGAATATCTGCGGCGGACTGGATATGCCCGGCGGCGGTGATGCCGTCCATCGCCCCGGCCAGCTTGATGTCCATCAAGACCAGATCGGGCGGCTGCGCCTTGACGGCCGCGATCGCCGCCTCGCCCGAGGCCACCGGCCCCAGCGCCGTATAGCCCAGACCGGTCAACATGCCTTGCAGTTGCGCGGCAATGATCCCTTCATCTTCGACAATCAGGATCGTTTTGCTCGACATGTTATCACCTCTTCTCCCTTTGGCGGGAAGCGAACACCAGCCGAAAGCTCGTTCCGTTAGCGCGATCCAATTCGATCTGGCCCCCGAGTTGGTACTGGCCCAGCAGCCCGACCAGCCGCAGGCCCAATGTTTTCGGCGTTGCCCAGTCCAGGTCGGCGGGCAACCCCACGCCGTTGTCGGCAACACAGAGCGTGTAGACGCCGCTGCTGCTGTCCCATTCCACCGAGACGGTGATTTCGCACGCTTTCTCACCGGGGCGGGGCTGGCCGCCGGGAAAGGCGTACTTGAGCGCGTTGGTGAGCAGCTCGTTCAAGATCAGCCCGCAGGGCACGGCGGTATCCAGACCCATCTCCACGCCCGCCGCCGCCACGCAAAAGCGGACGTCGCCACGCGAGGCCAGCGCCGCGCGCAACTGGGCGATCAGCGTCTCGAGATAGCGTTGAAGATCAATCCGGGCCAGACTCTCAGTGTGGGAGAGCGTCTCGTAGACGAGCGCCATGGAGCGGAGGCGCCCTTCCAGTTCACGGAACTGGGCCACGGCAGCAGGGTCGGTCACCGTCTCCCGCTGCAATCCCATCAGGCCGATGATGGCGGCCAAGTTGTTCTTGACGCGGTGGTGAACTTCCTTGAGCAGCACTTCCTTTTCCGCCAGCGAGGCCTGCAGCGCCTCCTCCGCCCGCTTGCGCTCGGTGATGTCCTCCATGGCCAGGAGGATAATGTGTGAGCCGATATTTTTCCGGTAAATCTGCCGGGCGTTGAGCAGAATAGTCTTCCGGCCGATACCGGGGAAATCATGCTCGACTTCATAGCCATTGAACACGGTATCATGGGGGAGGATCTCCT
>CAYTJV010000924.1:0-2043 GCA_964438165.1 uncultured Planctomycetaceae bacterium
CCACAGAGGAACAGCGCCAGTTCCGCCCCCCGGATTAGTCCCTGGGTATACGACTCCATGTAATCAGCCGTAATCGGAGGGGTATCGACCAGTTGGACAAAGACGTCCTGCCAAGACATCATCCCTGGAATAGGGGTATGGGTTGTGAACGGGTAAGGAGCCACTTCGGGAGTGGCGCGGGTAAGCGTCTTGAGCAACTGACTCTTGCCGGCGTTCGGACCTCCTAGAATGACCGACGTGCCAGCCCCCTGGCGAGGAATTCGAACGCCGCGGCTCTTCTTGCCCACCCGGCGATCCGCCTGGATCTCCTTCTTGATCCTGGCGATCTTGGCCTTGAGATCGGCCTGGAGCTTGTCGGTCCCCTTATGCTTGGGGATCTCCGCAAGCATCACCTGGAGGCATTCGAGTTCCTCCTCGGGGGAGGTAGCCCGGCGGTATTCCTCCTCGGCCTTGAGGTACTGCGCGGTTAGGTTCGCTGGCATCGGCTTTGATCGTTCCCAATAGGCCTGCTCGTTTGCAGGCGATGACGAACGACTCAGTTGCCGGCTGCCTCCCAACCGCTCGTATCGAGGCGTGGACGCGAGGGCAAGCCGGCCTGAGACTCCTGAGATACCGGCCGGACGTAAACCGCCTGCCGGATCGTGGCTTGGGCGGTACGTCCTTGGGGAGCCCCCAGATCAGGCATTTTACCAGGTGTGGGCCCGGTGTTCGAGTCCTGGGTCGGTTTGAGCCGCTCCTGCGAGCCGGGCGCATTGCGGTCGTCGAAGGTCTTGATCGGGCTTTGGCCGGAACCTGGTGAAAGCGGACCGGGCGCCGTGTTCGGGGGACTCGACGAACTGGAAGGAGCTGACAACGGGATCGGAGAAGAGATCGGCCCCGGCGGAAACATCGCAGAACTGCTGCTGGGAACCGCAGTGCCCAAGGTCGATGGCGAGCCGAACGACGAGATCGGCCCGGGCAGCGTCGAGTTAGTCGGGGGTGGCGACATCGACGGCGGCGGGCCAATCAGGCTCGGGGCCGGGAGCACGCTGGTCGAAGATGGAATCGGCGAGATCGTGCTCGCCGGCGGTGCTCCTCGGACGCAGGACGGGCAGCCCGGCGCGGAAACGGCCGCAGGGATCGCGGCGCAGCAGGCCGGGCGCGCCACAACCGGCGCCGAATAGACGATCCGATAGGTGTTGTAAGGGACCGCTAGCGGCCGGTAAGCCCAGCTCGTCACCGGGCGGTACGTGACCGTCGGACATCCGCTGCACGGCTCAACGTAGGCCACGGCCCGGCACGCGGTAACAGGAGCCAGGCGATACTCGGTCCGATAGCACGTGACGGGGACATAGCAGCAGGTTGTTGCCGCCGGCGCGAGCCCGACCGAGACTGCCGGCGTCGCCGGACGCCACGGCAGCGCGCTGTAGCGCGGGGCAAACCCCACCATCTGCCCGCTGAACGGCGGCGTGTAGCAGGTGTTCACCGTCCCGCAATACGTCCCGGGCGCCGGGCACAGCCAATCGAAAAGGGCGTAACTTGGCGACGGAGCGCTCAAGAGCGCCATCGCCGCGCTAACTGCAATCGCCACACCGCGTCGTTGTCCAGAGAACATCTTCTTGATCCACATGGTTTGAAACCTACAATCCTTGATCAGACCGCCGCCCGGCCGCCTTGTCAACAAGCGGCCGCCGTGCGGCCGCCATTTGGAAAGGCATTTCGGGTGCAGCGGTTGTGCCGGTCATGCATTGCGTAGCGATTGTGCCGAGGAGAACGACACTCTCCTCTCCCGCGCCAGGCAGATGGCATTCAGGCAACTCTACCTCAAGAAAACGCGGGCGGGCTGTTTGTCTCAGGTGAACCAAGGGGCCGGTTGGGAGGCGACGGTCGTAGGGCAAGCTGCTAGCTTGCCCCTACTCTTGACCCTTGACACGGCTTCCGCCATCGCGTTCAGGTGAGCCGCCAGTAAGAGGAAACGCAGGCCGCCTGATCTTTGGAGTGCGGCGATGAATCAGCCTTTTTCCGGGGCGGGTTGATTTTACCTTTGGGCGGGGGGGCGGTCTA
>CAYTJV010000925.1:0-2040 GCA_964438165.1 uncultured Planctomycetaceae bacterium
TCCTTTCGTGAGTTGTCGCTCTTCGAGGGGTAAGGATACGCCCTTTTCCCTTCCCCGTCAACCTACAACTTACACACTCTAGTATACACTACCGGGTGGCCCAGCCCTATTGACGAACAAGGAACAATCTGGTATGATACTTAATGGGGGCATGTCTTCTTATCGCAAGGAAGAAGCATTGGCGGGTTTGCTCACGCTCGGAAAGGAGCGTGAGCGGCGCGCCAGATTAATGGGGAGGCAAATTCACCATGCCAAAGCATCCGGCTACTGACACCCACCTGAAGGCGGCAGAGCATCACACGGAAGCCGCCAAGCACCATCAGCTCGCGGCTGTGCACCACGAGGCGGGCGAAGAGGAGAAGGCCAAAGAGCATGCAAAGCTGGCCCTCGAGCACAGTACCAAGGCGCACGGACACACGACTGCGGCGCACGCAGCATCCCACAAGAAGTAGGTTTGTCTTGGCTAGGTGGGGAACGGTTCTCTACCTAGCCTTTTTCACGTTCAAACAAACGCCCTTGCGGAGAGAAGGCGGTTCGTCCTACGACCAACATGCCCCCTGCCTTAGCGTAAAATAGCCGAATGTTTTGCCTGCACCTGTCTCTGCTGGTAGAATGTGGTTGCCCAGAACCAAGTGCCAGGAGCTGAGAAAGGTGCCGGATAACCTTATCATAATGCGCCCGGGAACATCGGGCACTTCGGCCCATTCCCGCACAAACCCTCCGTGCTCCCCCCCCTCTTTCGTGTGTTGCCGCTCTTCGAAAGGTAAGGATACGCCCATTCTTGTTCCCCGTCAACCTACAACTTACACACGTATACACTACCCAAGCCTTCGGGCTATTGACAAGTGACGCCCCTTATGCTATTCTATCTATCAAAGAGGCACCGGCGGAGAGAGCAGGCGGGTGAATCCCCCACTAGGGCCGGAGAGCATCACACATTTGCGTTGACAAATTGTAGATTGGTCATCCCATCAGTCAGGAGGTAACAAGACCATGCAGAAGCCCGCACATTTCTTGAGGGTTTCGTTCCTCGTGGCCGCGCTGCTTGCCACGGCAGGGGTTCCCCTGTCCGGTGCGTTCGCGGCCTTCCGCGCGGCCTCCTCGCCAACACTGGGTACCGCGGATAGCTTCGCGATTCTAGCCGGAACGGCAATCACCAACGTTCCTACTTCTGCTATAACTGGGGATGTTGGGTTGAGTCCAGCCGCCGGTAGTAAAATTACCGGATTAACGGCAGCAGAAGTAACGGGCACGATATATGCCGTTGATGCCACTGGGCCTACGGGTTCCGTGAGTAACCCCGCATTGCTTACTACAGCTAAGAACGACTTAGGCATCGCGTACGATAACCTTAGTCTGGGGGCGAACGCGGACGCAAACTGCGATCCCAGCTACACATTTGGATCGGGTAATAAGGATCTGGCTGGAAAAACGCTCGTGCCAGGCGTCTATTGTGCGGATACGTTTACGTTGTCAGGAATACTCACTCTGGACGATACAGGCAACGCCAATGGGGTCTGGGTTTTCAGATCAGCAGCAACGCTCATTACGTCGGCCGGCGGCGTCGCCCAGGTTAAATTTCTCACTGGGATCGGTTCATCCTGCAACGTGTGGTGGAGGGTCGCCAGCTCCGCGACTCTGGATACAAACACTGCGTTCATAGGAAATATTCTCGCGCTTACGAGCATCAGCCTGAAGACCGGCGCAACCTTGAACGGTCGAGCCCTGGCGCAAAATGCCGCGGTGACGTTGGAATCCAACACCATCTCCCTGATCTGCGCCGCCGCCCTGACACCGACCACGACGCCCACGGCGACACCGACCTCGACGGCCACGGCGACGCCCACGGCGACACCGACTAGGACGCCGACGGGTTCGGCGGCCACGCAGACGGCGGCCGCGCTGACGGCCACGGCGACACCGACCTCGACGGCCACGGCGACACCGACCTCGACGGCCACGGCGACACCGACCAGGACGCCGACGGGTTCGGCGGCCACGCAGACGGCGGCCGCGCTGACGGCCACGGCGACACCGACC
>CAYTJV010000926.1:0-2040 GCA_964438165.1 uncultured Planctomycetaceae bacterium
AGGTCAGGCTTTCCAGCCTGACAATTGGGCCGTCAGGCTGGAAAGCCTGACCTACGTGTCTTGCGGTTTCACGTAGCTGGTTCGGCCGACCATAGCAAACGCCACGCCAATCCTCCCTTAGCGGATGCGCCATATCCTTATCCGCCGCGCAACTCCAAGGTAAATCAAACCTTCGGCTTGGCTCGATCCCAGCGCCTTCACCAACGGCGATTGCCCGTGGGGCCACCGAAGCGCAGTTTCTGCCGGATCTGGCGGCGAGAATTGCCCGGCGATTTTTCGTCCGCCGGCATTGACGCCCAAAGTGACAACTGTTATAGTTCTGTGTACAGTGTGGGGTACACCATGTTCATTCGCGTTCAACGTGGTTCCTCGGTTCCGGTCTCCCGGCAGATCGACGCTCAGATTCGGGCGCAGATCCTCGCCGGAACGCTCCGGCCCGAAGATCAGCTTCCCTCGGTTCGCCATTTGGCCCGCGAACTGGCGGTCAACGTCAACACCGTGGTTCGCGTCTATGAGCGTCTGTCGGCGGAGGGGTTCATTGAGCTCCGTCACGGTGATGGGACCTACGTCGCCCAGCCACCCAAGGGCGCTGTCTCATCGCAATTGGCCCAGCGGCGTCGCGAATTCTTGCTCGAGCTCGACGCGCTGGTGCGGCGAGGCCTGATGCTGGGCCTCACCGCCGCCGAATTGCCGCAGAGGCTGGCCGAGTCCATCCAGCGCGTTCAGCAGGATGCGACCTCCCTTGACCCACTTACCCGCAAGAATGAGGTCCCCTCATGAGTGGTTCCGCAATTCTCGTTCAACACCTGCGGCAGGGATACGGCAAGCACAGTGTCTTGCACGACGTTTCGTTGGAGATCCCGCACGGGCAGACATTCGCGCTCTTGGGCCGCAATGGCGCGGGCAAGACGACCCTCATCCGCACGCTGCTGGGCCTGCTGCACCCGAGCGGCGGGTCCGTGGAAGTGCTCGGGCTGAATCCCACCCTCCACCCTCTGGCGCCTCTGACGATCCACAGCCGGGTTGGCTATTTGGCCGAGGATCAGGCGATGTACGGCTGGATGACCGCGGAGGAAATGACGCAGTTCCTGGCGCCGTTCTATCCCACCTGGGACGCCCGGCTGGCCAGCGACCTGGTGGATCGTTTCGGCGTGCCTCGGCACATGCGAATCAAACACCTTTCCAAAGGGGAGAACGTTCGACTGGGGCTCGCCTTGGCTCTCGCCCACCGGCCGGAAATCGTGATCCTCGACGACCCTGCCCTGGGGCTCGATCCCATCACCCGCAAGCAATTCAACCGCGACGTGATCGAGCACCTTCAAGCCGAAGGACGCACGGTGTTCTACAGCTCCCATTTGCTGTACGAGGTGGAAGCCGTGGCCGACGCCGTCGCGATCCTCGACCAGGGGCGCATCGTGCGGGTCGGGCCCACCGAAGATCTCCAGCGCGAGGTGAAGCGGGTCGTACTCTCCCCCGAGGCCCTCGCGGGACGCCCGAAACCCGCGAAGCTGCTCGACGTGAGAAAAGACGCCGCGCGGATTGCCGTCACGCTCGACGACTCCGGCCCGTGGATCGCCGGCCTGCGGGCCGACGGCGTCGAGCACGTCGTGGAAGACTTGGGCCTGGACGAGATCTTCGAGGCCTTCGTCATCGGCAGGGTCGACGACTGGCCCGATCCCTCCGCCGCGCTCAACGCCGCCGTTGCATGACTGATTGATCCTCAGAAGCGTAGTTCAAGACCGACAAGTCGGAGCAAGACCGACAAGTCGGAGCAAGATCGACAACTCGGAGCCGGGCCGTGTCGGCCCGGAATACCCGGGGCGGCACGCCCCGGCTCGGAATGAAAACGTTACGTTACTTCTCCGAGGCTCCGTAGGGAGTCGCTCTCTCAACCTGTTCCTTCCGCCGATGGAGACGCTCGAATGGGTTCACAACTTCGGATGTTGCTCTGGAAGGAGTGGCGCGAGCGCCGCTTGCTGTTACTCCTTTGCCTGCTCTGCGTGGTCGGCGCCACCGTGTGCGACATCGCCAGTGAATGGT
>CAYTJV010000927.1:0-2025 GCA_964438165.1 uncultured Planctomycetaceae bacterium
AGTCCCGCGGCAAGCTGCCAGCTTGATCGTAGTCCCGCGGCAAGCTGCCAGCTTGATCGTAGTCCCGCGGCAAGCTGCCAGCTTGCCCTACGATGGCCGGGCAGGGCTATCCGGCGCGGGCCTGGGTTTCGGGTTGGCCGGGGCCGCAAAGATGCTCGCGGAGCCGCTCGAATTCCTCGTGGCTGCTGAAGTGGATGACGAGTTTGCCTTTGCCGCGGGCGTTGTGGGACAACTTCACGCGCACGCCCAGGGCCAAGCGGAACTGTTGCTCCAAGGCGGCGATGTGCTCGCTCTTGGGACGCCGCGAGCGGGCCTTGTCGCCGACGCGGCCGGCCACACTGAGCGGTTCCTCATCGGCCTGGTCGATGGACTGCTGCACCAGGGCCTCGGTGTTGCGCACGCTCAGTCCTTGTTCGTGGATCCGCTGGCAGAATGCGACCTGCTCTCGCTCGTCCCCCAATGGAAGAAGTGCCCGTGCGTGACCTTGGGTGATCTTGCCGTGCCGGAGGGCCTGCCGCACCTCGTCGGGAAGCTCGAGCAGCCGGATGAGGTTGGCGATAGTGGACCGATCGAGTTTGAGCCGGGCGGCCAGCTCTTCCTGCGTACACCCATATCGTTCCAGGTACTGTTGGAATGAGGCGGCTTTTTCCAACGGGCCGAGATCCTTGCGCTGCAAGTTCTCGACGATGGCCAACTCGGCCGCCAACCGATCGTCGGCCTCGATCACCTGGACCGGCACGTCGGCCCAGCCGGCCTTGGCGGCGGCGCGCAACCGTCTCTCCCCAGCCACCAGTTGATACCGGTCGCCGACGCGCCGCACGACGATCGGCTGCAACAGGCCATGCACACGGAGGCTGTCGCAAAGGGCCTGGATTTCTTCTTCGTCGAAATCCTGGCGCGGTTGAAATGGGCTGCTCTCAATTTGCCGAAGTGGGAGCCGAAGAGGGATATTGTTGGATGTGTCGGCCTGATTGGAGGGGATCATCGTTAATACAGGGCCGGCTGCGGCCGCGGTTTCCGACGGACCCTCGTCAGCCGTCGCTTCCGGCTTGGCTGCCACGCGCCCGAGCAGGGCTTCCAGACCACGTCCCAAGCGTCGTTCCTTAGTCACGTTCAAGCACCTCCATGCAAAGCTCCAAGTAGGCCCGGGTGGCCCGGGACCGTGGGGCGTAATCGATCACGGACTTGCCGTGGCTGGGGGCCTCGGCCACGGCCACGTCGCGCGGGATGACCGTTCGATAGACGATCTCCCCAAAGAAATCGCGAACCTCGTTCTCCACTTCCCAGGTCAGTTCCAACGTGGGATCGTACATGGTCAGCACGATCCCGCCGAATTGGAGTTGGCCGGGGCCGGATTGCATCACCTCGCGGATGACCTCGATCATCTGCGCGAGCCCCTCCATGGCGAAGTACTCGCACTGGATGGGCATGAAGACCTCGGTGGAACAGGCCAGCGCGGTCTTTGTCAGGCTCCCGACCGAAGGCGGGCAGTCGAACACGGCGAAATCGAACCCAGCCTGGACGCTCGCAAGCTGGTGGCGGAGCCGGATGGCTTGGGCGTCGTCGATGCCTGTCAGGGCTTCCACGTCGTGAAAGGCCCGGCTGCCGGGCAGCAACTCGAGACTGTCGGACCCAATCCGCCGCAGGGCCGGCTGCAATGGAGTGCCGGCGACCAGGGGATGTGACTGGACGGGCGACTCCCCCAATCCGGTGGTTGCGTTGCACTGCGGGTCGAGGTCGATTAGCAAGGTGGTCTTCCCGCTCTTGGCCAGAGCAACGGCCAAGTTTATGGCGCTGGTCGTCTTGCCCACGCCACCTTTCTGATTGACCACGCATAGAGTCCGGCCCAAGACAGGCCTCCTTGCCTAGGCGGGGGAGTCTGTTGCGGTGCGGATTCTAGCAAGCGGGGTTGTGGCGTGGAAATGGCAGTTTCGCGGTAACCGCTCAGGGGCTGGGAAATAGCAGGCACGCTCCGTGTGCCGTCCGCGGAGCGAGTCAAGAGGGCGGCGGACGGCACACGGAGTG
>CAYTJV010000928.1:0-1999 GCA_964438165.1 uncultured Planctomycetaceae bacterium
ACGCTCGGCACGGATGATTTGTTCGGGGGTTTGGGTGTTGGTTTCCATTGTCGTTTCCTTTCTCTGTGAAGCCGCAACCCGGACCGACGTACTCGCGTCCGACCCAAGAGCGGTGATACTGATTTCGCGAAGCTTCCCGCGGCGGATAAGTGAATACCCTACGTCGGAAGCGATGGTTTGGCCGTTGACTGTTTTCGCAGTGCCGGCCTGGACGTACTCACGCTCGATAGGCTCGATACCTACCGAAGCTTGGAACGGAAAACCGGCCTTTCCCAAATCGAGCACTTGCTTACCCGCCTCCGTCGCCGCCACGATGGGGCCGGAGACAAACAGCTTGCCCTGCCGAATCTCGGCAACACCGGAGCCGACGATACCCGACAACTCGTTCCGATGGTCCGCGAGAATCGGAGTCGGCGGGGAAATGTCGAGCCCTTGCAAGTCGAGAACAATCGGGCCCCAGCCGGGGACGCTCATCTTGCCGCCGGAGTATGCGAGGATTTCGACCCGAGGGGTTTTTGTGCCGTCGGCGGCGGTAAGCAATTCCACCGGGCCGGCGGCCAGAATGATGGGCTGGTCAGCCATTGGACGATCCCTCGATCATCGGTGCCGGCTTGTCGAGGATATGCAGCATTGCCTTACCGCTGGCCTCGCGGGGGTAGTACGCCACGTCGTTCAGAATCAAGATGGGCTCGATACCGAGCGAATCAAGGGCCCGTTGGAGTCGCCGGGGGGCCTCTTGGGTCAACTCGCTCATCTTCCCGAGGCTTAGCAAATCGAGTGTTTCCATGGAATTGGTCCTTTCAACTGAAATCATCTTACCCGAAGCACCAGGCAGCTTTTTCCAACCGTTGGACAAAATCACTCGACAACAAGGTGTATTTTCTGCCGGCAGTCCCGGCAATGGCTGTATCGAATCGCCGTCCCGTCGCCGTTCTGGATCGTGCGATCCGCGTGCAATCTCACTGATCCGCAGCGTGGGCACCGGGGTCTGACAATGAACACAAGCGGCGGTCGCTCGCGGCGGGCGTCGGGCTGGGCGTCTGGCGTCATGTCGGGGCCTCTTCGCCAATCGACAGCGAGTTCACGGCGTTCGACGCCTCGTCCAAGCCAGCATTGAACATCACCGTCGCATCGGGCCCGAAGCTCCGCCCGAGGGCCTCACCTGTGCTCCGAAAAACATGAGCCGCGCGGACGAACAGGGCGTGGGCCTTCTCGCGGTCGATGAGGTTCCGCCTACGCTCCTCGCGTTCTAGCTCAGCTAAGTCCGCACGTGCTGCCCTGTACCGTTCCAGGGCAGGCGAATCGCTGCCGGCAGGCGACAAGAGAGGGTCGGATACCTCAGCCAGTCGCCGGGTGATGTACCAAGGCACCAGCAACCGCAAAGTCGTAGGTGCGGCCGCTATCCCGGTTGCGGGGGGCGTCAGTCAGGGCCCGAAGGGACCCGGGAGATCGCATCCCCAGCACGCGGGCCGCCACCGCCTGAGTCACCCGCCCTACGACTCGCTGGTCATCGTCAGTTTTGATCATCGTTCACCTCGCAGCAGCAGCATCGGAAATTGGTTCTTGGTGTGGAAAAGGCGCGGGCTACACGGTGTATACCCCCGCCCGACCGCCGGAAAGAACCTATCGCCCCCCCCGGTGGGGTAGGGGGGGGTGTCTGCTGTCTCATGCCGTCGCCTCCGTGGGCTGGAAGTTGCCGCACCGCTGGCCGTCGCTGGCGCTTGGCGTTACGGAAAAAGCCGTAACGCGCCTTGCCCGATAGGCCGCTTGTTTGCACGCCGCGGAACAGAACTTGGTGTTGCTCTTGGCGGGCTTGAACGATCGCTCGCACCACTGGCAGCGATAGAGTCGGTGCAACCGAAATACGACCACGGCCGATGGAAACGGGGCTGGATACTTCCCGTCGCCAAACCGAAGACGGCCACGGGGAAATTCCACCGTGTCTGCAAACGGGATCACGTAGTCGTGCCACCACGCCGTGTCCACCCGCGCGGGTACC
>CAYTJV010000929.1:0-1993 GCA_964438165.1 uncultured Planctomycetaceae bacterium
GAATTTGTGGAATATGGCCGCTAGATTAAATCGACAATCCGCGAGCCGGCAGGGGGCCGTGCGCACGTTATCCGCGTGGAGCCGGAGAAGCCGGTTACGTTCGTCTTGCGGTTACGGGTCCCGAGTTGGTGCCGGCAGGCCGCGGTGAAAATCAACGGCGATGCGGCACCGGGGTCAGCGTCGGCGTCGGGGCCCGTCCCCTCCGGGCAGTACTATAAGATCGCGCGGCAGTGGAACAAGGGCGATCGCATGACGTTAGAGCTGGCCATGCCCGCCACGTTGATCCGCGGCGCCCACAGCAACGAGGGCCTGGTCGCGGTCCAGCGTGGGCCGCTGGTTTTGGCCTGTGATACGGCGCTCTACCCGGGCACCTCGCCCCACGCAGCGACGCCGGTCGTCGAGGCCGATGCTTCGGTGAAGCTCACCGTAGAACCGCCCACCGTCGCGGGAAAGGCACGGTTTGCTCACGCATTTCGCGGTGAAGGATGGGTGCCAGCCGAAGAGAAAAGCCGCGCCGCGTTCGAGCGCGTGCCGCTGGAATGGACGAGCTTCGCCGAGGCGGGCCAGGGCGGATCCAGTTTTGCGGTCTGGCTGCCTTCCGAGGAGCGGGTCAAGAAGATGGGCGTTTCGCCGTTCCTCTTCGCCAAAGAGACCTATTCTCGCGAAGGCAATGTCAACGGCAGCATTGCCGACGGCGATCCGGCCACGTGGCGGGTCACCTACGACGGCAAGCGTCATGCCGAAGACTGGTTCGCCGTCGAGGCAGCCAAGCCGGCGACCATCAATACCGTGACCTATTGCCACGGGCAGAACTACCATGACGGCGGCTGGTGGGACACCGCGCAGGGCAAGCCGCGGATTCAGGTCAAGAAAGACCCCAGCGGTCCGTGGGAGGACGCAGCCCGGCTCGACGACTACCCTGCCGTCACCGCCACCGACGCGAAGGGCCTCGCGACGGGACAGCGATTCACCGCCCGCATCGCGCCGGCGAAGGCGATTGCGATTCGTGTGATCGGCGTCCCTGCCTGCGGAGATCGGCCCGAGCAGAGCTTCGCCAGTTGCGCCGAGTTATCGGCCGCGATGGAAAGCGGACGATAGTTCACACCTCCATCACCGCGCTCGCCTCGTAGCGCGTGGCCACGTGGAGCGGCAGGTGGTGGCCCAGAATTCTCCGATGGGTCGCCAGGGCTACTGCGGGGCTGTTGTTGTCGTGCGACAGATGGCCGAGGCACGCCCATTGCAGCCGCTTCGTGGCCGAACCCAAGAGCAGCTCGGCCGCCTCGACGTTCGACAAGTGCCCGTGCGGCCCGCGGATGCGGCGCTTCAGGAACTCCGGATAGGCGCCGCGGGCGAGCATCTCGGGGTCGTAGTTGCTCTCCAGCAACACGGCATCCAATGAGCGGATGACCGCATCCAGCTCGCCGAACACGTGCCCCAGGTCGGTCAAGACGCCCAGGCGGCGCCGGCCGTCGTCGACCACGAAGGCCACGCCGTCCACGCCGTCGTGGGGGGTGGGGATGGTCTCCACGCGAACGCGGCCGAAGCGGAGCGTTGTCCCGGCGTGGAAATGGCGGGCATCGTCGATCTCGCCCAAGCGGTATCGGGCCGAGGCGGCGCGAAAGGTCTCGGCCGTGACGTAGACCGGCAGTCCAAACTTCCGGCGGTAGATCCCCATCGATCGGCTGTGGTCCGCATGATCGTGCGAGATGACGACCGCGGCCACGTTGCTCACATCGAGGCCGTGCCGAGCCAACCGCTCCCGCACCTGCGTGCCGCTGATGCCGGCGTCGAACAGAAGGGCGACGTCCCCTGTCTCGACGTAAATGCAGTTTCCGTTGCTGCCCGATTGGAGAGAGATGATTCGCATCGCGTCATTCTACGAAGGACTCGGCTGCGATGGCAAGATCAGGGCCCGCTCGGGTGGCCGTCCTGAAGGTTTTCTCGTTCCCACGCTCTGCGCTCAGTATTACCCACATTTCGACATACTTGCATC
>CAYTJV010000930.1:0-1984 GCA_964438165.1 uncultured Planctomycetaceae bacterium
GCTTATCGTAGTCGGCGACCGAAAGATAGGAGTCCAGCATGGCAACCAGGGCCGTCTGTTCGCCGGCCGCGGCGAGTTGCTGCGCGATTTCCAGCGCAATCAGACCGCCCATCGACCAGCCGCAGAGCAGGTACGGCCCGTGGGGCTGCACTTCCCGAATCTCGTTTGAGTAGAACGCGGCCATGGTTTCGATGCGGTCGTGGGGCTCTTGCCCCGGCTCCAGTCCCTGCCCTTGGAGGCCGTAAACCGGCCGCCCGCCGGCCAGGGCCCTCGCCAGCGGTAGGAATGCGGCCACGTGCCCGCCCAATCCATGAATACAGAACACCGGTGCCGCCTCGCCGCCCGCGCGAAGCGGCAACAGTGACCGCCAGCGGTCTCCCGCTGACTTGCCTGCCGCCCGCACACTCGCCATCGCGTCGGCCTCCCCAAACCCGTGCAGCACGAACGCATCGAACAGTCGCACCGCGTCGGCGATGCCCACGTTCCCGTCCCCCGGAAGACGCGGCGCCGACGCATCCCCGCCGATCCCTTGCGGCATCTTCTCGATCGCCTCGGCCAGGCCCGCCACGGTGGGCGCGGTAAACAGCGTCACCAGCGGCAGGTCGAGCGCCAGCTCGCTCCGCACTCGCGAGGTCAATCGCAGGGCCAAGAGCGAGTTCCCGCCGAGGTCGAAGAAATTATCCTGGACCCCGACCTGGTCGATGTGCAGCAGCTCGCGCCAGATCGCGGCAAGCTGCTGCTCCGTGTCCGTGCGTGGGGCGACGAACTCGCCGCAGAGCGACGAGCGACTCCAATCGGGCTCGGGCAGAGCCCGGCGGTCCACCTTGCCGCTGGCGGTCATCGGGAGTGCGCCGAGTGAGACCAACGCCGACGGAATCATGTAGTCGGGCACGCGCTGGCCGAGAAACCGCCGCATTTCCGCGATGTCCAAAGGTGTAGCATCGTAGCCGAAGTCGCCAGACTTCGGGGTCGCGGGACAGTCGCCCCGAATTCTGGCGAATTCGGCTACAGAGGTGTCGGCCTTGCCGACCACGTAGGCCACGAGGCGCACATCGCCAGCCGTGCGCGAGCGCACGGCGACCGCGGCCTCGGCGACTTGCGGGTGCTCGCGGAGCAATTGCTCGACCTCTCCGGGCTCGACCCGGAACCCACGGATCTTCACCTGGTCGTCGGCGCGGCCGAGGAACTCGACCTGGCCATCGGCGCGCCAGCGGGCGCGATCTCCGGTTCGGCACAGGCGTGCCCCGACCGTGTAGACTTCCGAAGTCTCGAAGACTTCGGAAGTCTGGAAGTTATCCTTCGGCCGGTCCGCGAACGGATCCGCGACGAACCGCTCGGCATTGAGGTCCGCATTCACGTATCCTCGCGAGACGCCGTGGCCGCCGATGTAGAGCTCGCCGGGCACCCCGATCGGCGCCGGCTGCATTCGCTCATCCAGAACGTACAGGCGCACGTTCGGAAACGGGCGGCCGATCGGGACCAGGGCCGCGTCGGCCAGCGAGTCCACCTCGCCCTCGAAATACGAGCTGTCGATGGTCGTCTCCGTGAGACCATAGGAGTTGACCAACCGCGCACCGCTTCCCAAGACCCGCCGGGCCCGCTTGTGGTCGGCCCCGTACCAGGCATCCGATCCGACGATCGCCAGGCGGAGGAAGTCGAGCGATTGGCCGGTTTGTTCGGCGTACTGCACCAGGTCGCGGAGCACGATCGGCACGAACTCCGCGATGTCGACGTTCTCGCGCCGCATCACGCCCAGGAGTTGCTCGGGGTCGAGCAGGATCTCTTTGCGGCAAATCACGAGCTTTCCGCCGGAGCAGAGGGCCCGCACCAGGTCGCCGCCGAAAACGTCGAAACCAAAGCCGGCCATCTGCAGGTGCGAGCGGACTTCGGACCGGAGCCGGTACGCTTCCTCCCAGCCGTAGTAGGCGTTGACCAGATTGCCGTGGGTGACCATCACGCCCTTGGGCCGGCCGGTCGAGCCCGA
>CAYTJV010000931.1:0-1982 GCA_964438165.1 uncultured Planctomycetaceae bacterium
TGTCTCCGTGTCTCATGCCTCGAATGCTTGCGGGCGGGCGGAAGGCCGATATAATCACCCCGTGCTTTCGCGATCAACGAACATCACCCGCGACGAACGTGGGGATATTCAGCTATGGCCGTCCTCGGCGTGAACATCGACCACGTGGCGACCCTCCGGCAGGCCCGCCGCACTTATGAGCCCGACCCGGTTTGGGCGGCCGCTCTCGCCGAATTGGGGGGGGCCGACGGGATCACGCTGCACCTCCGCGAGGATCGGCGGCACATCCAAGATCGCGACTTGGAGATCCTCCGCCGAACAGTCACGGTGAAACTGAACCTCGAAATGGCCTGCAATCAGGAGGTCCTGGAAATCGCGTGCCGGATCCTGCCCGATCAAGCCACCCTAGTGCCCGAACGACGCGAGGAAGTAACCACGGAGGGGGGGTTGGATGTCGCCGGCAACCGCGCCCGAGTGGCCGAGGTCATCGCCAGGCTGCGCGATCGCGGCATTTCGGTAAGCCTCTTCTTGGATCCCGAGTTGCGACAGATCGAAACCGCCGCCGACTTGAAGGCCGACGCCGTCGAGTTGCACACCGGCAAGTACGCCCTGGCCAAACCCGGCCCGGATCGCGACAAGGAACTCGCCGCCCTGTGTACCACAGGCGCCCGCGTGCGATCGGCGGGGATAGTTCTTCATGCGGGCCACGGGCTGAACTACCAGAACGTCATGCCGATCGTTGCTATCCCTCAGATGCACGAGCTGAATATCGGCCACAGCATCGTGGCCCGGGCCGTGATGATCGGCTTTCAGCAGGCCGTCCGGGAGATGAAGACATTGGTCCAGGGCAACGGCTAAGGGAAAGAATCCATGCCTACCCGTGCTGAACAGTTTTCCGGCCTTTCAGTGGCCATGATCACGCCGTTCCGCGACGGCCAAGTCGATCTTCACGCCCTGAAGGAGCAAGTGGAGTTCCAGATAGAGGCCGGGACGACGTGTCTTTGCCCCGTGGGTACGACCGGCGAGTCGCCCACGCTCTCGCACGCCGAGCATGAGCGCGTGATCGCCGCGGTAGTCCAAGCCGCGGCCGGAAGGATCAAGGTCATGCCCGGTACCGGCTCCAACAGCACGGCCGAGGCCCTGCGTCTCACCAAATGGGCGGCCAAGAGCGGCGCCGACGCGGCGTTGGTAGTCGCCCCCTACTACAACAAGCCCACCCAGGAGGGCTTCTACCAGCACTTCAAGGCGTTGGCCGAGGCGGTCGAGATTCCGATCTGCGTCTACAACATCCCCGGCCGGACGGGCAAGAACATCGAGCCGGAAACGATCGCCCGGATGGCCGAATTGCCGAATATCGCCATGGTCAAAGAGGCCACCGGTTCGATGGACCAGGCCTCTCAGATCCTCGCCCTGACCGACCTCACCGTGCTGAGCGGTGACGACAGCCTGACGTTGCCGCTTCTGGCCATTGGGGGCCGCGGGGTGATCTCGGTCGTCGGCAACATCGTCCCCAAGGACATGATTGCGCTGTGCCGTGCCTTCGAGGCGGGCAACCTATCCGAAGCTCGGCGCTGGCACAAGAAGCTCTTCCCGCTCTGCCGCGACATGCTCGGCTTGGCCACCAACCCGATCCCGATCAAGGCCGCCATGGCCATGCTAGGCCGCGATACCGGTGAGCTCCGCATGCCGCTCACGCCCCTCTCGGCCGCGGAGAAAACCAAGCTCCGCAATACGCTCGCCACCTACGGGTTGCTCTGATCCCCGCGGGTTCACCCCTCCTTTGGAGTGCGGCGACTCGTCGCCGCACTCCAAAGGAGGGGTGCATCACTCGACTGTAATCCACTTTCATCTTCCCAAAAGGCAAGGAATGTATCGATTTTGCGGAATATTCCTAAGATTCAGGACCGCTGCCGGCCGAAAAACCCCTTACCGCCCAAACAACCCAGTCCAGTCACCCCCCGCCCTTTCCCTGCCCCACCCCAGCCCAACCCACCACCAGTCCC
>CAYTJV010000932.1:0-1977 GCA_964438165.1 uncultured Planctomycetaceae bacterium
TCGCTGGGTGAGACTAGGGATTTGCTCCAGTGGACGACTCGTTGCGTGCGAACGAGCCTACCGTCGCCTTGGTAGCTCGCAGGTAGTCGGCCGGCGCAAGCACGAGTTGCGCCCCGCGCATGCCCGCCGAAACGGCGATCTGCTCGTGCAATTGGATTTGCTCGTCGACGAACACGGGATAGTTCTTCTTGCAGGCCAGAGCCGTGACCCCGCCGCGGATATACCCAGTGAGCGGCTGCACCTCCTTGAGCGGCGCCATTTCCACCTTGCGGTCGCCGGAGAGCCGGGCCAATGCCTTCAGATCCGCGGGTTATGCTGAAGCATAACCTACGGCTTCTCTTGTAGGACCGCCCGGACGTCGTCGTCCCCGATGCCGCCGACCAGCTCGACGTGCCCGAGCCGGGTCGGCAGCACGAAACGCAGCTCGCCGTGCTGGACCTTCTTGTCGTGCATCATGGCGCGGAGGATCTGGTCGGGATCGACGTCCGGCAACCGGGTCGGCAGACCGAAGGACGCCAGAAGCTTCACTTGCCGGGCGGTCGTGGCCGCGTCGATCCGGCCCAAGCGCTCGGCCAGGCGCGACGCGCAGACCATGCCGATCGCCACCGCCTGTCCGTGCAGGAGCGTGCCGTAGCCGGTCAGGCTCTCCAGGGCGTGGCCGAAGGTGTGCCCGTAGTTGAGCACGGCCCGCAGCCCGCTCAGCTCGCGCTCGTCCTGCTGGACGATGTCGGCCTTCAGGCGGCAGCAGCGGGCGATGACGTGCCGCAGCACCCCCTGGTCGCGATGGAGGATCCGGCTTGCGTTGACCTCGAGGAATTCGAACAATGCGGCATCGAGAATCACGCCGTACTTGACGACTTCACCCAGGCCGGAGCGATACTCCGGATCGGGTAGGGTCGCAAGCGTGGTGGTGTCGATGAGCACGCCCCGCGGCTGCAGGAACGCCCCCACCATGTTCTTCGCCTCGGGCAGGTTGATGCCCACCTTGCCGCCCACCGAGCTATCGACCTGCGCCAAGAGGGTCGTGGGCACCTGGAAGAAAGGGATGCCGCGGGCATAGGTGGCGGCGATGAAGCCGGCCAGATCGCCGATCACGCCCCCGCCCACCGCCAGGATCACCGTCTTGCGGTCGGCCCCCAGCTCGAGCATTCTCTCCCAGAGCTCGGCGGCCGTGGTGACGCACTTCGACTGCTCTCCCGGCTCGATCACCACGAGGTCCACGGCGGTCGACGTCTGGGCCACGCTTTCGGCCACGAGCATTGCGTGGGGTTTTTCGACGTTTTCGTCGGTAATCACCACCGCGTGCGACACATCGCGGCGCTCGGCCACGAACCGCCCCGCCTCGATGAGGTTGCCCGAGGCGATCTCGATGTCGTAGCTCCCCTCGCCCAACTCCACGCGGACGGTCTCGTTGGAATCGCTCACTCGCATTCTCCTCGCGGCCGGATTGCGCTCATTTCAGCCGAGCCAGGTCGGCGGGCGTGACCGTGATTTGCCGGCAGAAACCGGCGTGCAGGCGGACGTATTCCAATTGGACGGCCTGTTGCGGGTCGGCGTGCAGCGCCGCTTCGATTCGCTCTTGATCAGCGGGCGAAACGCTCACCAGCTCGGCCGGCCAAATCGTCTTCGTCTCGATGGCCAGGGCCTCACGGTACGGATCGAAATTCTCGTTCATGTCTTCCAATGGCTCCACTCGGTGATCAACGCCCCACTCGATTGTACGACGATTTCCCACAGAAGACACTACGCCCGATCGAACGGAAAGGCGAGGACCTGGCCGATGTCGCTGGCCCCGGCGGCGAACATCACCGCGCGGTCGAAGCCCATGGCCACGCCGGTCGCCGGTGGCATGCCCGCCTCCATCGCCGCCAGCAGCCGGCTTTCTTCCGGCAAGGGAGATTTGCCGTCGGACTGGCGCAGCGCGTTGTTCGCCCGGTTGCGCTCGCGGAGCGTGGCGGGGTCCACGAGCTCGTGGTA
>CAYTJV010000933.1:0-1976 GCA_964438165.1 uncultured Planctomycetaceae bacterium
CCGCTGGGTGGAAGAAAACCGCATCGGGCTGCGCGGACTGTTCCAGCCGTCGGGCAACGGGCAGGCCCACTCGGAAGACCTGAGCTCGCGGTTGCGGGCCTTCGGCTACACCCGGGAAGACCTCGACATGCTGATCGCCCCCATGGCCCGCGACGGCCAGGAGCCGGTCGGCTCCATGGGGACCGATACCCCGCTGGCCGTGCTCTCGAACCATCCGAAGCTCTTGTTCAGCTACTTCAAGCAGTTGTTCGCGCAGGTGACCAATCCGCCGATCGACCCCTTGCGAGAAGGACTGGTCATGTCGCTGATGTCCTTCACCGGCAAGCAGCGGAACCTGCTGGAAGAGACGCCGCAGCATTGCCGGCAATTGAAGCTCTCGCACCCGATCCTCACCAACGACGACGTCGAGCGGCTCCGGTCGGCGCGACGCGACGACTTCCGCGTGGTCACGCTTCCTGCCGTATTTGCGGTCGATCAGACTTCCGAAGTCTTTAAGACTTCGGAAGTCTTCCCAGCGAAGATGACGCCGGGCGAGAGCCTGCGCAAGGCGTTGGACGAGCTGGTGGAAGCGGCGGCCAGCGCGATCCACGACGGGGCTTCGCTCTTGATTGTCAGCGACCGCGACGTGTCGCCCGGCAAGGCCCCGATCCCCAGCCTCCTGGCGACCGGGGCGTTGCACCACGGACTCCTCCAGCGACGGCTGCGGAGCGAGGCGGGCATTGTGATCGAGAGCGGCGAGCCCCGCGAGGTGATGCACTTCTGTTTGTTGTGCGGGTACGGGGCCAATGCGATCAATCCCTACCTGGCTTTCGAGGCCGTCTACAAGCTCCGGGGCGAGAAGATGCTCCCTCAGGACGTCGAGATCGACGAGCTGTGCGACCACTATATCAGCGCGGTCAAGAAGGGCGTTCTCAAGACGATCTCCAAGATGGGCATCTCCACGCTGCGGAGCTACCATGCGGCGCAGCAGTTCGAGGCGATCGGGCTGGACCGCGAGGTGATCGACCGGTATTTCATCGGCACGGCATCGCGGATCGGAGGCTCGACCCTCGACGTCGTGGCCCGCGAGGCCCTTGCCCGCCATCGCGACGCCTTTGGGCCACGCGCCCCCGGGGCCTTGGAGCTGGAGTTCGGCGGCGAGTATCACTACCGGCTGGACGGCGAGGCGCACCTCTGGAACCCCGACACCATCACCCGCCTCCAGCACGCCGTGCTGAATAACGACCCACAAGCCTATGCCGAGTACGCCCAGGCCATCAACGACCAGAGCCGCGATCTGTGTACGCTGCGCGGGCTTTTCGAGTTCGTGCCCGGCGAGCCGGCGCCGATCGAGGAGGTCGAGCCGGTCGGGGTGATCGTCAAGCGTTTCTACACCGGGGCCATGTCGCACGGCTCGATCAGCAAGGAGGCCCACGAGACGCTGGCCATTGCCATGAACCGGCTGGGGGCCATGTCGAACACGGGCGAAGGGGGCGAGGATCCCGCGCGATACCGTCCGCAGAGCAACGGCGATTCCCTGAATTGCGGCATCAAGCAGGTGGCCAGCGCGCGGTTCGGCGTGACGATCGAATACCTGTCCAACGCGCGGATTCTCCAGATCAAGATGGCCCAGGGCGCCAAGCCGGGCGAAGGCGGCCAATTGCCTGCCCACAAAGTGACCGAGGAGATCGCGATCTTGCGGCATTCCACGCCCGGCGTGTCGCTCATCTCGCCGCCGCCGCACCACGACATCTACTCGATCGAGGACCTGGCGCAACTGATCTACGACCTGAAGGCCGCCAATCCCGAAGCGATGGTCTCCGTGAAGCTGGTGGCCGAAGTGGGCGTGGGCACGGTGGCCGCGGGAGTGGCCAAAGGCAATGCCGACGAAGTGCTCATCAGCGGCCACGACGGCGGCACCGGGGCCAGCCCGTTGTCGTCGATCAAGCACGCCGGCATCCCCTGGGAGCTTGGCCTGGCCGAGACCCAGCAAACAC
>CAYTJV010000934.1:0-1973 GCA_964438165.1 uncultured Planctomycetaceae bacterium
CTTCTCCCCACCGGCCCCGTGCCGGTGGAAACGGGTTTGGCAACTACGGCGGCCATACGGCGTCAGCTTTGGTCAAGGCCGTTTCTCCTTCTCCCCACCGACGCAGGGTCGGTGGGGACTTCGTTGAGGCGGCCTCCTCTCACGTAGTCGCCAAACCCATTCCCACCGACACGGGGTTGGTGGGGATTTCGCGGAATCCGTCTGTTGGATAGCGACACCCGAGCCGCCAAATTGACTGGTTTCTGCCCAGGGCTTACAGTGTAGCGGTTGGTTTCACCACGGGCAAGCTGGCAGCTTGCCCTGCGACCGATCTTAGAAATCTGGGAGTAACCGATGCGATGCCTGATGATCGTGCTGGCGGGGATTATGACGCCGCCGGCCTTCGGCTTTGCGGGCGAGATGTCGCCGACGGCGCCCGAAATGGCCGCGGCCCGGCGCTGGGTGGCGGCGAAGCTTCAACAGGCTCCGCAAGCCCAGGAGCCGCTGCCGGGGCTGCACGTGCTCGCGACTTACGGTCCGGTCACCAGGAATGCCCATTCCGAATTGCCGTTGAAACTGGGCGGCAAGGTTTACGGTCGCGGGTTTTATTGCCACGCCAACAGCAAGATTCGCGTGCGCCTGCCCGGCCCGGCGAAGACGTTCTCGGCCTTGGTCGGAGTGAACAGCAATCACATGACGATCCCGGGGCGCGGAAGCATCGTGTGCTCCGTACACGCTGGAGGCAAAGATGCCTTTCACTCAGCGGTGCTCCGCGAAGGGATGCCGCCGGCGCCGATCCGCGTGGACTTGAACGGCGCCGCCGAGTTCGTCGTGGAGGTCGGCGACGCGGGCGACGGGATTGCGTGCGACCAGTCGGCTTGGGTCGACGCCCAGGCAAGCCTGGCCGACGGCACGACCGTGTGGCTGGGGGATCTGCCCGTGGTCGAGCCGAAGCCGAACATGTATTCCGCCGAGCCGCCTTTTTCGTTTGTTTACGGCGGCAAGCCGTCGGCCGAATTGCTCAAGAAATGGGAGCGTAAACAGATTTCGCGGAAGCTCGACGATCGCCGGACCGAGCACACGCTCGCGTTTACCGATGCCCAGACCGGCCTCGTTGCCCGTTGCGTGGCGGTCCAGTACGGCGATTTCCCGACCGTGGAATGGACGGTTTTCGTGAAGAACTCGGGCCGCGCCGACACGCCGATCATCGAGTCGCTCCAGGCCCTGGATGTGCGATTGGAGCGCGGGACGGCGGGGGAATTCACGCTGCACCATCACACGGGCGACAACTGCTCGCCCGACAGCTACGAGCCCCATGCCCTGCGGCTTGAGCCCCGCTCGCAGCGCCGTTTTGCGCCGGCCGGCGGGCGTCCGACGACCGGAGCGTTTCCTTATTTCAACGTCGAGTGGCCGGGGGAAGGCGTGATCGTGGCGATCGGCTGGCCGGGCCAGTGGCAGGCGCGGTTTGTCCGCGACGAGGGCCAGGGGTTGACGATCACGGGCGGACAAGAGCTGACCCGGCTGCGGCTTCACCCCGGCGAAGAGGTCCGCACCCCGTTGGTCGTGCTCCAATTCTGGGGCGGGGATCGGCTGCGTGCCCAGAACCTTTGGCGGCGGTGGATGCTCGCGCACAACATGCCGCGGCCGGGCGGGAAACTGCCGCCGACCATCCTTTCCTCGTGCAGCGGCGGGTTCTTCCCGGGACTGAAATGCAACGAGACCGATGAGCTCAAATTCATCGAGACGTTCACTCGCGAAAAAGTCCCGCTGAACCACTGGTGGATGGACGCCGGCTGGTATCCCTGCGGCGACGGCTGGCCGAACGTGGGCACGTGGGAGGTCGACCGGGCGCGATTCCCCCGCGGGCTCAAGGCCATCAGCGACCGCGTCCACGCAAAGAAAATGAAGCTGATCGTTTGGTTCGAGCCGGAGCGGGTGGCCGCCGGCACGTGGCTGGCGGAGCATCATCCGGAGTGGATCTTGGGCGGCAAGGG
>CAYTJV010000935.1:0-1966 GCA_964438165.1 uncultured Planctomycetaceae bacterium
GCCGGTTCGACTAGCCTTCGCCCCACTATGCGTACCCTCTTGAAGCGATTGCGCGGATTGGCGCCTTTGGGCTTCCTCTTCCTGTTGGCGGCGTGGCTCTTGCCGCGGACCTCGGCGGAGCAGCCCGGCGGGGTGGTTCCGGCGGTATTTGAAGCCGAACCGCTGCCGGAGGCAGCGCGTCGCGTGGAGGAAAGGGCGCCGCCGAGCTCCGAGTCGGTGCTCCTGCTGCGTAACGGGGAGATGATTCAAGGCCGCGTCACTCGTTGCGGGGATCGCTACGAGGTCCTCGTGCCCGGCGGCGAGATCTACGTGAAAGCCGCGGAGGTTCAGCACCAATGCCGGGACGTGCGGGAAGTGTATCTGCGCAAGACTGCCTTGATTCGCCGCGACGACGCCATGGACCATCTCGAATTGGCGCAGTGGTGCATCAAGGTTGGACTATTGGAGGCTGGCTCGCGGGAGTTGGCCGAGGCGGCCGCTTTGGACCCGCAGCACCCGCTGATTCCCGTTCTCCAGCGGCGGCTCAAAGTCGCCTCAACTCCGCTGCCGCAAGCCGAGCCGGGGGCCAAGTCGATGCCCGCCGGCCCGACGCCGCAGGAACTTGACCGCATGGTCCGCGGCATGCCGCCCAAGACCGTGGAGATCTTCGCCCAGAATATCCAGCCGATGCTGGTGAACAACTGCTCGGCGGCCGCGTGCCACGGGCAATCGGTATCCAACGGGTTCCGTCTTCTCCGCGTGCCGACCGACTCCCCGCCAAGCCGGCTCTTGACGCAGCGGAATCTCCATGCCGCGCTGGAATGGCTGGACCGCGACACCCCCGAAGCCAGCCCGTTGCTCACCTATGCCACGCAGGCCCACGGCGCGGCACGCGTGCCGATTTTCACGGACCGTCAGGTGATCCAGTTCCGGCAGCTTCGCGACTGGTGTTGCCGCGTGGCCAAAGCCGACAAGCCGGTCATGCAGGCATCGTACAACGAGCCGTTCGGTCCGTCGGGCAAGGGCCACAGCGGCCGTGGCTCATACGGAGCAACGCGAGGCGATCGCCGACAGCAGGCGGGCCCTGGTGGGGAGGCTTCCCAGAAGGGTCCACCCCTCGACGCATCGGACTCCGGGACGGTCGATCTCCGCACGAGCACTGCCCCCGAAGGCCAACGTCGCGCCGTCCATCGCAACAGCGCGGCACAACCGCCTTCCTCTGCCGATCCGTGCGACCCCGAGTCGTTCAACAGGATGAAGGATGAAAGATGAAGGGCCATGGGGCCCGAACCCGAGTTAGCCGTCAATCAACGCCCCGCCGGGATGAACCCGGTGGTGGCGTTTGCGCTTTGAATAAGGTTATCCAAACTACGTAACGCATCCCTCATCCCTCATCCTTCGTCCAGCTCGATTTTGCCGGCGGCCAGGGCGTCGAGGAAGGCGTGATTGCTCTCCAGAAGCCCGCTGAGCCCGGTCATCTCGTCGGGCGTGAGCCAGTGGACCGATTCCACCTCGGCCGGGTTGGGCGTGATGGTTTGATTGGTGTCTAATTCGCTGTGCCACCAGACCAAGGCAACGTCCCAAGGCGTGACGCTCTGCCAAACCCGCCGGATCGGCCGGATCGTGGCACCAAGTTCCTCGCCCATCTCGCGCGCGAGGGCATCTTCCTCCGACTCCCCGGGCTCAATCGCGCCTCCCGGGAAGCAGTAAGCCCCGGGCGCCACCACATGGCGCGAGCGCCGGATGACCAGAAAACGGCCTCGTCGGACGATGACTGCCACGGCTCCGCGCCGTACGGTGGAAGAAGCCTCATGGTAGGGGGATGGATCGCTCATACGGGTCGGTCAATCGCATCGAAAAAAGTCGTTCGATGTCGTACAATTGCAGTGTTCTAACGTGGGGCACGTTTCCAACGTGTCCGCAACCCAAAGGCACGTTGGAAACGTGCCCCACAACGAAAGTGTCCCATTTCCGAACTATCTGAGAA
>CAYTJV010000936.1:0-1948 GCA_964438165.1 uncultured Planctomycetaceae bacterium
TCTGGGGAGGTCCACGTTTCCGCGACGCGAACATGCCGCTGTGGATGCTGCACGGGGCCGTCGGCATCAATGTCCTGATCGCCCGGCGGCCAAGGTTTGGTGGGCTTCGAAACCTGGCCGCCGGGCAAGCTGGAGGACGCCCACCTGACGAGGGCTTGGCTGCACGGGACGGCCAAACCACAAATGAAGGGAAGCGCAACGCCCCGGCCATCCCGGACCGCCCGCCTAATCCGCATACATGGACGAGCGTGGACGCGCCTCAAAAGCGGCTAGCTACTGGCAGTCCGGACCATCCGCCAGGGGTCCTGCCTCCGATGGACAACGTTGAACCCGACGCGCGTCAAACCGTCATTTACTGACGAGGTCTAGTGGGCTCCGGCATCGACGATAGTATTTCGTTACAACGGCGTCGCCCTGGAGCGATTCAATCCAGTGAAATGCCGAGCGGAGGGACCGGTGCGAATCGCCTTACGTCGGGCAAATCATCCCGGAAAAAGGCGTCCTGACGCTGTTGCAGGCCTTCCGCAATCTTCCGGGCAAGAGTGAGCTGACGATTGCCGGCGAGGGCCCTCAAGAAAGTGGGTTCTTCGCACTTTTTCGTGGGTCACTTTCGCCGCTTTGGGCGTTCGGCAGCCTTGATTTGCCGAGGGATTCTGCGCTTTTCATCCTGCGGGAAACTGGTCACGATGTTCGGATGGCGAGAATCAAGCAACTGCAGCAGCTCTACCGCTTCCCCGGCTTTGTCCCCGAGGCGAAGGTCCGTGGTCGTTTTGGCGACCGGCTGGCGGTGGTCATCCGCCTCCGGCGCCGCCGAAAAAAACGGCCTGCGGGGTCTGTGGCCACGGGTGTCGCGGCTCTTACGACAAACGCCTGCGCCGGGTGCGCGACCTCTCCTGCGGCGACCGGCGCGTTTACCTCAGCTTCTGGGGACGGCGCGTGGCTTGCCCCCGCTGTCAAGCCGTGAAGACCGAGGGCCTCGACTGGCTGGCCGACAACCCGCTGTACACCAAACGCTTCGCCTTCTTCGTGGGCCGGCGCTGTCGAGCCACCACCGTCCAGGAGGTGGCCAAGGAACTGCACCTCCACTGGCACACGGTCAAGGATCTGGACAAGCAGTACATGCAGGAGCAACTCCGCCGCGCCGGCTCTCCTGCCCCCCGGGCCATCGGCATTGACGAGATCGCCATCGGCCAGGGGCACAGCTACCGGATCGTCGTCAGCGACCTGGTCCGCCGCCGCCCGATCTGGTTCGGCGGCGCCGACCGCTCCGAAAAGAGCATGGACGCGTTCTATACCTGGTTGGGCCCAGTAAAAGCGGGCAAAATCCGCATCGCCGTCATGGACATGTGGCAGGCATTTCGCACCTCCACGCTCAAGGACGGCCATGCGCCCCAGGCCCAGATCGTCTACGACAAGTTCCATATCCTGCGTCACCTCGGCGCGGCCCTGGACAAGGTCCGCAAGAGCGAATACGCGCGGCTCACCGGTGCGGACCGGCGCTTCATCAAGGGGCAGAAATACACGCTGCTCTCGCGTTGGGAGAACCTCGCCACCCAAGGACGGCAGGCCCTCAAGCTCCTCTTCAAGGCCAACAAGCGCCTCAACACCGCCTACCTCCTCAAGGAGTCGTTCGGCCAACTCTGGGACTACGAAAGCCCCGCCTGGGCGCGCCGCTTTTTCGCCAACTGGCGCGACGCCCTCAAGTGGCAGCGGCTCAAGCCCTACGAAAAGTTCGCCGCAATGGTCGAGGCCCACTGGGACGGCATCGAAGCCTACTGCCACACCGACAACAAAGTGGCCCTGGGGTTCGTCGAGGGCCTCAACAACAAGATCCGCGTCCTCCAACGCCGCGCCTACGGCCTGCGCGACGAGGAGTACCTGCGCCTGAAGATCCTCACCTGTATGCTGCCCGAGCTGTAAACTGACCCACTAAAAAGCGCGATGATCC
>CAYTJV010000937.1:0-1928 GCA_964438165.1 uncultured Planctomycetaceae bacterium
GCCCTTGGCCGGCATGGAAGGCTCCGCCGAAGACATCATGATCCATGCCAAGGAGTTCGCCAAGATCAAGGAGCGGCTCAACCAGATCCTCCTGAAGCATACCGGCCACCCGCTGGAGAAGATCGAAAGAGACACCGATCGGGACCGCTTCATGTCGGCCGAAGAGGCCCGCGATTACGGACTGATCGACCAGGTCATCGAGCACATCGAACAACCCAAGTAGTTCGCTTTTCTTAATCCACTCGTCACGGCAAGTCCATCGCCTATTCGATGGTCTTGTGTTTTCGGAAACCCGCAATGCCGGCAGTGCAAGGATGCCGCTGCCGGATGAAACTGCGCGCGAGGTCGCCATGGACGCTTGGAAATGGGCCGTCGCCTGCGCCGCGCTTTGGGCGATGGCAGGATGCCAAACCCCGCAGGCCATCACGGCCCTGGAGCGGGAATGCCGGATGCTGGAAGACCAGGTCTATATGCTCGAGGACGAGTTGAGCCGGTCCGAGGCGGCGTTGGAGGCGTGCCAGAGCCGCTCGGGCGGGGCTCCGCGATCGAGTGGCACTCCGGCGCGTGAGACTCCGTCGCGTTCGGCGCCTGGGGACGATTCCTCCCGCCTGCCGCCGGTCCGCGGCCCGCATGTGACTCCCAACCACGGCAACGGCAAATCGCCCGTCGATCCCCGATCGCTGCGTCTGCCCGACGTCGAAGTCCCCGGCCAACCGTTGCCCTCGGGGGTGTTCCCAAAGACCCTGGCGCCTCTGTTCCGGGAGACCCCGCCCTTGCAGTCCGCCCCGCCCGCTCCGCCTCGCGGCGTCAACGGAGCCGTGCAGCCCAACGGCGCGCCGAACCTCCTGCCGCCGAATTCCAAGAAGCCGTCGGCCTACCGTCGCGGAACGAACCCGCCGCAGCACATGCCCGATCCACGGAGTCAGGCCGGGCGCGAGGCCCCCAGGCGGCTGCCCCCGCCTGCCGACACGGAGGCCGCGCGACGAATGGACCCGCGTATCATCCCCGCGCAGGCGATCGCCTTGGACCCTCGGGCCGACAACAACCGGGTCGATCGCATCACGCTCAACCGGGCGGTGACGGGCGGATACGAGCGCGATGTCCGCTTCGGCGATACCGGCGTCACGGTCCTCGTCGAGCCTCGCGACGTCCAAGGACGGTTGGCGCCCGCAGCAGGACCGGTCTCCGTGGTGATCCTCGATCGCGGCCGCTCGGGCGATGCGGCCCGCGTGGCCCGCTGGGACTTCACCGCCGAGCAAACGGCGACGCTCTATCGCAAGACGCCGTACGGCGAAGGGATCTACCTCGAAATGCCCTGGCCCGGCAGCCCGCCCGACCGCAGCCACCTGCACATGTTTGTCCGCTACACGACGAAAGACGGACGGAATCTGGAAGCGTCGCGCGAGGTCGACGTCGCCCTGCCGACCCAACGGCAGCAGGTGTGGACTGCGATCACAACTCCCACGGCTGAACCGCCCTCAGTTCAAACGGCCAGCTCATGGCGGCAGAAGCCAACGCGGGAAGAAGAGCCCTCGGTACAGCCCGCCGTGGCCGAGGAACCGATTTCGGTGGACGATTCGGCCGGGAAGGTTGCTTCGGCCACGGAATCGGCATCCAACGCATCGCCGAAGGCCGCCAAATCCCAGCGACCCGTCTGGTCGCCATTGCGACCGTAGGGATGAAGGATAAGAGATGAGGGATGCACAACTATCCGAAGGCGGACTGAATTCCGTATCCTTCCCCCGGAACTCCCTCAGAACTCCCTCCACTTGAATTCCGTATCCTGTCCGCGGAACTCCCCCGCTTTCCGGTAGTGGGCGTGGAGGTTGGCTTTGTATCAGGGATCCGCCGGCCCGCGCTACTCCAGGTCTTTCAAGCTATACCGCGCGCGATTGGGTTTGTCTGAAATGAGCCTTTTCGGGTATGAT
>CAYTJV010000938.1:0-1928 GCA_964438165.1 uncultured Planctomycetaceae bacterium
CGAACGGCCTCAAAGTCGCCGGGCGACGCGACGGGAAAACCCGCCTCGATGACGTCGACCCCCAGCTCGGCGAGGGCCTGGGCAATCTCCAGTTTCTCATGCAGATTCATGCTCGCGCCGGGCGACTGCTCGCCGTCGCGCAGCGTGGTGTCGAAAATGACGATGTGTCGTGAAGGAGTTGTTTGTGTCGTCATGAAAAGTGCTCTCCCAAAGCAAAACCCCAAGGCTTGTTCGCCTTGGGGCCGTTTGGACTGCTGTGTTTTGAGTATCACCGCAACCGCGCGAACCCTAAGGCGCATCCCCAAGAAGGGGCAATCGCAAGCCGCCTAATAGGTTCACTAGCATCATCGCAAGAAACTCCTCGGGCCTTCAACCCGTTCATGTCGAAGTGTATCCAAGACATAGTGCAGCCGTCAAGCCGCGTGGTTCGCGCACGGACCACTCTGTGGGGTGGGCCGAACCGGAAATATGTCTGTTTGGGGGCGTCAACCTCGTTCCCACGCTCTGCGTGGGAACGCACGGTCCGGCCGCTCTGCGGCACGGGCGAGGAAGGACACAGAGCATCCCCGACGGACGTTCCCACGCAGAGCGTGGGAACGAGAAACAAAATGGCCGGTGACAACCTCGATTTGTCGAGCAATTCGGATGCTGTGTCCGGGCCGTCTCCAGCCTCAAACGACGGCCGCTTCCTTGGCATCTACTATGCCTGTTGTGGCGTCTACACAAGGGTTTACGTCAATCGAGCGGGGACAGCCTACGAAGGACACTGCCCGCGCTGCTCGCGCCGGGTGCGGATCGGCATCGGTCCGCGAGGCACCTCCGTCCGTTTCTTCACTGCGTATTGAGTGAAAACGGCATTTCGGGTACTCTCCGCGGGCCTATTCAGGCGCAAGCAGGGCTTCTTGTCTGGGCGATTGGCCGTTTTTGGTCGAATTAATCGATGGATTACGAGATCCAACGTTGCACGCGCCGCTGCGGAGCTACGGACCGGGAACTCCAGCCGGGCGAGGAGTTCTACTCGGTGCTGGTTGCCGAGGGGGCGAAGTTGGTCCGCCACGATTATTCCGTCGAGGCCTGGCAGGGCCCGCCCGAGGGAGCCGCTGGCTGGTGGAAGTCTCAGGTCCCACGCCCCGACGCCAAGCGAGTGCATTGGGCGCCCAACGACGTGATGCTTCAGTTCTTCGAGGAGTTGGAACAGCAGCCGACACGACAGGACATGCGCTATGTGCTCGCCTTGCTCCTGGTTCGCCGTCGGGTGATGCGCCTGGAGGAGGAAATCAAGGAGGCCGACGGTCGCGAGACGCTGGTGCTTTACTGCCCGCGGCGGGAGGCGACCTACCGCGTGAGCGTGGTCATGCCCGACGAGTCGCGGACCGACGAGATTCAACAGGAGTTGGCCAATCTTCTGTTTGCCCAAGGGTCATAACGTGCTCAGGCGGCGGATGAAAACCTACCGGACGGCCGTGCTGCTGGCGAGCCTTGCCGGGCTGGTGAGCCTGAGCGGGGCAAGCTGTCCGTACATGCGCCGGCCGATCGACGATTTCGCCAGCCTGCCTCCCGCGCTACCCCCCTCGCCTACCTTGGACCAGGTCATCCAGGCGGTCAACGGCAACAGCTCGCAGATCCGTTCCTTCTCGGCGCCGCAAGCGTCGCTCAGCGGCACCGGCTTCCCCACGCTTCAAGCCAGCGTGGCCTTCGAGCGGCCGGTGCGGCTGAGGGTTAGCGCGAGGAGCCTCATGGGGGAGGAGCTCGATCTGGGGAGCAACGACGAGTTGTTCTGGTTCTGGGCCCGCCGCAGCCAGCCGCCCGCCGTGTACTTCTGCCGCCACGAGCTATTCGCCTCCAGCCCGGCGCGCCGGACGCTGGGGATCGAGCCCTACTGGCTGATCGAGGCCATGGGCATTACCGAGTTCGATCCCGCCCTGCCG
>CAYTJV010000939.1:0-1921 GCA_964438165.1 uncultured Planctomycetaceae bacterium
CCTGCGTTTTGTCAAAGGTTTATAGTTAGTAAACTCTAGCTGGTCGGACCACTAGGTCGGTGTCCATTGTTAACTGCTCAGTGACGCCGTCGTAACGTTCGAGAAGCGCGGCCCCCTAACTTCGAGTTCTGCCACCGGCCCGGCGCCGCCGTAATCAGCTACGAGGGCGATCCCGACGGCATCATGCGCATAGCAGCAAACCGCATTGTCGCCGTGAAGTGTGTGACCGGCCAAGCACTTGCGACTGCCCCCCAAATGGTGCAACGTCTTCTGCCGTTGTTTCGTCGCGAGGTGCGGGCAGGAGTTGGGGGGAAGCCTTGGGGTCGGAGCGTCAGTTGTCAGGAGTAATTCTTTCTTCGCGCCCTACTGCCTACTGACGCTCCGACGCCAAGAACCCCCGCTCCCACGCAGAGCGTGGGAACGAGAAGATGGGAAGACTCGCCGCACACAGAAAGACTCTTGACTTGCCCGCACACGGTTCCTAGAGTGGACTTGTGGCTTTGCAGGCGACTCTTTTGGGCGAGTCATGGCTGTAGGGGTTCGGCGTTTTGCCGTCTGGCTGCTTTTGGCCGGCTACCTGTTCTCGGTAACCGCGGCGACGTCGTTCCACGACCACGGCAATGCCGGCTGGCTTGACCCCGATTCGCACCATCGTTGCGACGGCCATCGACACGCTGATCTTGAGCCGGGGCATGCGCAAGGCGGGACCGATTGCGGCTCACGGGCTGCAGTGGGGCGGGGCGACGGGCCCGTCGCGTGCTCGTCTGGCGACTCGTGCGTGGTCTGTCAGTTTCTCTCGCAAAAGGTCCTCCCGACCCGGCCTGTCGGCGCGACCTGCTCCGAGGCGCTGCGGGCAGTGGCGGTTCTCCGCCTTCCCGTGGCGGACGTGGCCGCGCCGCTTCTGATTCACCATAGTCGAGCGCCTCCCTCGCTCGCGTGAGCCTCTCGTTTGGTTGGCGCCGCAGGCGGTTGCGTGACTTGCGCGTGCGCGCTTGGGCTTATGGTTCCGCGATTTCTTGGAGGATACTCTCATGTCGTTACGGCGAAAAGGCTTTACGTTGGTCGAGTTGCTGGTGGTCATTGCCATTATTGGGATTCTCATTGCTTTGATGCTCCCGGCCGTTCAGGCGGCCAGGGAAACGGCGAGGCGCACTCAGTGTAGGAACAACTTCAAGCAGATCGGATTGGCACTCCATAATTACCACGACACGCACGGGAGCTTCCCACCCGGCTACCTCTCGGTCGTGGGACCCGGCGGCCCCGACGACGACCGAGGGCCAGGCTGGGGTTGGGCCGCGATGATCCTTCCCTATCTCGAACAAACGAACGTCCGCAACCAAATCCGCTTTGACAGGGACATCACGGACCCGGTCAACGCCGTTGTTCGCGTGACCGAGCTCCCCGTCTTCCGCTGTCCCTCGGACATCGGCAAGCCGACCTTCCCAGTCAACGTGTTGGGCGACGCGGCGCCCTACACGACCCCGCTGACCGACGCGAGCGGCAATCCCGTAGTGGCGGCAACGAGCAACTATGTCGGCGTCTTCGGCCAACCGGAGATCGCCTTCGATCCGGGCTATCTGGTGCCGGCCCCCGACCGCACTGGGGCTTATCGGGGCATGTTCTACCGCAACGCCGTGGTGCGGATGGCGGAAGTGATCGACGGCACGAGCAACACGCTCTTCGCAGGAGAGCGAAGCGCCAACCTGGCCTACGCGACCTGGACGGGGGCGGTCACGGGCGGACAGGTGCCGCCCAGGAACCCCAACCCCTACGGCTATGGCCCTGAGGGAGCGTCGGTGCTGATCCTCGGTCATACTGGTACTGCCGCCGACGTGCCGGCCCACACGCCCAATAGCCAGGTCAACCACGTCGATGACTTCTGGAGCATGCACCCCCAGGGGGTCAATTTCCTCTTCGTGGG
>CAYTJV010000940.1:0-1901 GCA_964438165.1 uncultured Planctomycetaceae bacterium
CGGCGGCGTCACGGTGTCACAGCCGTACGAGGCCGCGGGCTTCACCAACTACGACCGACTGCCGGGCACCATCCCGGACTGGCGCGGCCAATTCTACGCCGACTTCAATCGTGGGCCGCACAATCTGCGTTGGACGATAAACTACATCGACGACGCCAAGGACAATCGGGGCCCCACCACGGTGCAGACGGGTCCTTCGACGAACTGCAACGTCGCCAACGCCACGGCGGGCACGGCCACGAACTGCCGCCTGGTCACCTTCGGAAGCGAGGTGGACAATTTCATCACCCACGACCTGACCTACCGCTACGCGTGGCGAGACGATCTGACGCTGACGGCATCGGTCTTCAACATTCTGGACGAAGATCCGTCGGAAGCCCGCCTTGAGATCAGTTACGATCCGTTCATCGGCAATCCTCTGGGGCGGACTTTCAAGATCGGCATCAAGAAGACCTTCTAGACTGCAGCCCGGCTGGCTGGCTTGATCAAGCCGGCCAGCCTAAGGGCGCGTCGTTTCATGCCGTACAGCGGCCTTGTCCGTGGGCTCGGCCCGATTCAAGCTGAGCTGCGGGGGCGATCCTGCGCTCATTAGCCTGTTGCATGACGCCACGGCCTCATGATCCAGCTTCGTCGAAAACCGACATGAGATTGAGGACAGATGAAATCGTCGCGCAGCGAGCGGACCAAGCGACCTTTGGAAGTGGCCAGCCATCTGGAGAGCCCAGGATTTGTACTTGGCGACGTGACCCGGCTCATGCGTCGAGGCTTCGACCGCAAGGTTCGCGACCTCGGCCTCACTCGGCCACAGTGGCGCGTCCTGGTCTACGTGCTCGACAACGAGGGGCTCTCCCAATCTGAACTCGCGAGACGCCTGGAGCTGGAACGGGCGCCGCTTGGGCAATTGGTGCGGGCGCTTGAAAACCTGCGATTGGTCAGTCGCCGGCGTTCGACCGAGGATGCCCGGGAGTGGATCGTGGAAGCCGGGGAAAAGGCGAACAATGTGCTTCCCCAGCTCACCGCGGCGGCAAACTGGCTGAACGAGGTAACCTTCCAGGGCATCACCCACGCCGAGAAACAAACGCTCGTTCGACTTCTTGAGCGCATGAGGTCAAACCTGAGTTTCGAGCTTGAGCGCTGAGCTTCTCAGCCAAATTTGCGCGCTAGACTAGCCGCGAGAGGCCATACGAATGCGCAAACAAGCCTGCTGTGCCGGCGTCACTTGAGAAGGCCGTGGAAGACTACGATGCCGCCCCCTTTCGACCGCGACGCCTAGGACGCCACCGCCATCCCGCGCAATCCCCGATGGCCATGAAAGGAGGGGATTTAGGAGCGAGCGGGTATGAGGACCGGCATATAGGAGTAACCCCGGATCAGGACCGACGGGACACGGCGGGGTTCTTCCAGGACTCGGATTTCAGGAAAGCGTGGAAGAATCTCTTCCCACAGGATCCGCAGTTGCAGCTCGGCCAAGCGATTGCCCACGCAGCGGTGGATCCCAAATCCAAACGACAGGTGATTGCGCGGCCGCTCCCGGTCGATGATGTACGCCTCGGGGTTCTCGATCACTTCCTCGTCCCGATTGCCCGAGGCGTACCAGATCAGGACCTTGTCCCCCTTCCGGATCAACTTGCCCCCTAGCTCGAAATCCTGAGTGGCGGTCCGCCGCATGTTGGAAAGGGGTGTCTGCCAACGAATGGTTTCGGAGACCATCGAGGGGATTAACGTGGGGTTCGCCCGCAGCTTGCGAAGCTGCTCGGGATTCTGGTGCATCGCCAGGACGGAGCCGGTCATCGTATTGCGGGTGGTGTCGTTGCCGCCGACGATCAGCAGGATCAGGTTCCCGAGAAACTCCATCTGGTCCATCTCGGCCATCGCATCCGAATGCATCATCATCGAGATGA
>CAYTJV010000941.1:0-1894 GCA_964438165.1 uncultured Planctomycetaceae bacterium
CTGCCCTGCTTTGTGTTCGGCGCAGGGGTGGTTGTGAGCTTCGTGCTCTCCTTGTCCCCCCGGCTGGCCGAACAATGGGAAAACGGCGTGGTCCTTCGCCTCGGCCGGTTCGTGGGCCTGAAAGGGCCGGGCCTGTTCTGGGTCATTCCCCTGATCGACCGGGTCGCTTTCTGGATCGACCTTCGCGTGCGGACCACCGGCTTTGCCGCCGAAAAGACGCTCACCAAGGACACGGTTCCCATTAACGTCGATGCCGTGCTGTTCTGGATCGTCACCGACGCCCGCAAGGCCGCCCTCGAAGTCGCCAACTACGAGGACGTCGTAGCCTGGGCCGCCCAGACCGCGCTTCGGGACATCATGGGAACCACGATCCTGGCGGATATCCTTGTAGGTCGGGCGTCCATCGACGAGCAACTCCGAAAAGTCATCTACGAGAGGACGCACGACTGGGGCATCACGGTCAAGTCGGTCGAGATCCGCGACGTGGTCATCCCCCCGGCCCTCGAAGACGCAATGTCTCGCCAGGCCCAGGCCGAGCGAGAGAAGCTGGCCCGCGTGATTCTCGGCGACGCCGAGGTCGAGATTGCCGAGAAGTTCGAAAAAGCCTCCGAGCACTACCTCAAGAACCCTGTGGCGTTCCAGCTTCGGGCGATGAACCTGTTGTATGAGGGGGTCAAGGAGCGGGGCTCGTTAATGGTCGTCCCCAGCCCCATGGTTCACAGCATGATGGACCCCGCCGCCTACGCCGGCCTGGCGGCCTTCAACGGCCAAAGAGCGGAACCGCCACGCAAGGAGTAGTTCAGAACCCGGCATTCTGATGAGAGAAACTTCGCCAGGTCGCCCCCCCAACCGGTGGGCTGCCTGGCGAATCTGCTTTGACACGGCATGGAGGAACTGCTAGAGTCCGTCGCCGTAGGGCAAGCTGCTAGCTTGCCCCGGTGCCGCCCAGGGCAAGCTAGCAGCTTGCCCTACGACCAACGTCCCTCATGGATGGGGGAGCAATGTCTGCCAATAGGAAGGTAACGCTCGCCGGGCTCGTGATCGCCGGTGTCACGATTTATATGGCCTACTTGGGCGGCTCCGCCAGTTGGCAGTACTACGTGACTGCCGATGAGTGCATGGCCCGTGCCGAGGGCTTGCTCGGAACTCGCCTGCGCGTGAGCGGAAAGGTCGCTCCCAATACGCTGCGGATCGACGCCGATCGACGTCAAGCGGCCTTCTCGATTCAAGGCAGCCAGGGCGACTTGGCCGTCACCTGTCCCGGCCCCTTGCCCGATAACCTTGCCGAGGGAATCGAGGTGGTGGTCGAAGGACGATTGGAAACGTCCCACTGCTTGAAGGGCCAGAAGGTCATCACCCGCTGTGCCAGCAAGTATCAGTCCCAAGCCTCCCTCCGGCCGACCGAAACGGCGGCACGCACTGAGCCCCGGGGGTAACTGATGACCACGATGGGCCAACTTTGCCTGCTGGTGGCGCTGATGGGCTCGGGCTACGCCGCATTCGCCGCCTTGGCGGCACGCGTAGGACGGCCTTTCCAGGCCGTCTCGTTGCACCGCTCCGGCGTCTGGGCCGCCGTCACTGCCGTGTTGGCCCTGACAGCGGCGACTGCCGTGCTGTCATGGGCACTCCTGGTCAAGGATTTCCGCTTTGCCTATGTGGCCCAGTACTCCAGTCGCCAACTGGCCTGGTACTATTCGCTTTCCGCCGGTTGGGTGGGTCAGGCTGGTTCCCTGCTCCTGTGGAGTTGGCTCTTGGGGGTGCTGGCGCTGGTCTTCCGCTTCTGGCCGCGCCGCCAGGCAAGTCCTCTGCACGATACCGCGTTTGGCGTGGTGGCCGCGTATCTTTGCTTCCTTGTGGCGGTCATGGTTTTCGGGGCGGACCCGATGGCGCCGAG
>CAYTJV010000942.1:0-1891 GCA_964438165.1 uncultured Planctomycetaceae bacterium
AAAGGGTAACCGCCTGCACCGGACATCCGTCGGCCATGGGGCCCTGCACCGTGTAAGGGCGGAACTGCACGTCGCCCACCCAGCCCAGGGCCTCCATGGCCTCGAGGGCCTTCTTGTCCATCTCCCCCTTTTCGACCAGGTGTTCGAGGTACTTCTTCAGAAGCCCGTGGGGATCGTCGGCCGAGGCGAAGGAGGTGATGACGACGTCGATCTCCTCGGCCCGGGCGAACGACTCGCGCACGCCGGGACTGGCGATCACCTGGCCATACTGCCCGCTGGGCACCACGGTGGCCGAGAAGAGCCCCACGTACTCGGGCTCGTTGAGCACGTCGTGGAAGTAGCTGAAATAGGTGACCGGGGCCTCGGTGGGCTGGTCGACGAGGAATCCGCCGGCGGTCAGGGCGTGGAGCACGAGCTTGGGGCAATCGAGGTCCGAGCGAATCCGGCTCGCCAGGCGCTCGGCGACCATCATCGCCGTGGCGCCTCCGCCCAGGCCGACGTGGACGCTCAGATCCTTGCGCCCCTCTTCCTGCTTTTTCCGACCCGTGCGCTTGATCAGCGAGAGCACCACGTCGGCGCCCACGCTGGCCACGTGGCGGAGCACGCCGGGTCCTCGGGCGTTGACCACCTGGACCGTCTCCGGATCCTCGTGGAATCGATCGAGCTCGTACAGGGCCGCGATCCGCCTGGCCAGGTCTCGCTCGCGGGGAGGCTGGAGAAAGAGGAACTTCCGCCGCGCGGCTTCCCAGAACAGCGGATAAATGCGTTCGCGGGTGATGTCGTGGCGGCCAAACTCGCGGTTGAGCCACTGGGCGACGGCGGTGGCCGATTCGGGATCGTCGTCGCCAGGACGCGCGCCCTCGGCCGGACGCCCCGTTTGAGCCGCCTGCTCGTTTTGATGCGTACACTGGCGGTGCAGATGCGCCAGGAAGCGGTCGCAGGCGGCGAAGACCAGGCCGTCGTCCTCTTGCGACGGATGCCAGCCCCTTCGCTTCGGCATGATCGTCCTCCTTGTTACCCATTCTACTGCGTTTCGGTCGGCAGCGGTAGTGTGACGGCGCCTGTGGCGGCCCACTCCGTGCCGCGGAGCGTGAGGGCCTTCCAGTGGGGATTCTCCATGGCGCTTGTCGTGTTGCCCATCACGTTATGGAAGACGCGGCCTTGGCCGTGTTGCGTGACGATCAGAATCGCCTCGTCCTTGCCCGTGCCCCGCTTGTCGGGCCGGGAGTAGGCCGTGCCAAGAACGTGGGCCGTGGGCCGGCGGAGCTTGTTGTGATAGATCTCTTCCACGTTGCTGGTGTAGTGGTCGAGGCCCTTGGTGATCGGGTGCTCGCGGTCGACGATCTTTACCTCGTACTGGTAATACTCGCCGTGCCCGGAGCCCGGCCGCGCCGATTCACCACACAGATCCTCGAACTCAGCCCAGCCCGGATTGCCCGCGCTCGCCCCGTGGATGACCACGAAGCCCTTGCCGGCGGCGATGAAGTCCAGGAGGGCCTTCTCCGCGACCGCTCCCCAGCGCGGGCCAGCTTCGTTGTGGACCACCACGTCATACTTGGCGAGCATGGCGGAATCCATCTTCGCCGGCTCGTCGGTCACGTCGACCACGAATCGGCCGGTCTGTTCGTACATTTTCTTTAGAAACGGCGTGGTGGTCTTGTGGTCGTGGTGCCCGCGGCCGGACAGGATCAGCACGCGAAGCGGCTTGTCCTTTCCTGCCTGTCCGGCTGGCTCGGCGCCAAGCATCATGTTCAACGACGCAGCGATTACCATCAATGCGAAAAACATCGAACGCATCCTAGGCATTCCTTTCTTAGGGCCTATCCCAAAACTTCCGAAGTCTCCAAGACTTCGGAAGTATGCGACTGCCCACCGCGGTTTTGGGATAGGC
>CAYTJV010000943.1:0-1887 GCA_964438165.1 uncultured Planctomycetaceae bacterium
CACAAAAAAATCGGCCGGGAGGCCCTTGACTCCAAGGGCTCTTTCAGGGATGGGGGATTTCCTTGCGCCGTTTTTGGGCGGAAACCCTCCGCTGGTGTTCTCCGACGCTTTCCCCGTCGGACTGCTGCCCCGCCCGCTGCTGCCGCGGCGTCCGACGCCGGCTCAAAGACAAGAGGCAGTACGCCGCGCGCAAGCAGTGGGAGAAGGCCCCCTTCGTTACCGTGGAGAGTTTTGTCCAGTTCATTCGCGGCCAAGCCGATACGCTGACGGCCGTGCCCGATCCTTGGACCACCGTAACCACGCCCCACGCCTCGATCAACCGCCTCATCGACACGACGGGCAGCCGGGAAACCGAGGCCGGGCAGTTCTTCGAGACCGAAGCACTCGCCCTCCCCGAGGGCAGCCGTGTGCAAATCTACCTCCGCGCCCAGGCGGCTTGGAAAGACCGGGCCATATCGCTGATCCGGCAACTTGCCCTCGTCGGGTTTGGTCGGGACAAGTCGGTCGGGTATGGGGCATTCGCCGTCGAGGGCATCGAGCCGTGGCCGGCCTTTTCGTCTCATGAGGGCGCCGACGCCTTCGTCACGCTCTCCACCTTCATGCCCGCCCCCTCCGATCCGGCCGAGGGCCGCTGGCGATTGAGGATCAAGCGGGGTTTCCTTGGCGAACACGGGGGTGGTGGAAATCCCTTCAAGCGGCCCCTCGTGCAATTGGTTCCAGGGGCAGTATTCCGTACCAACGGCCGCGGCGTTCGCCCTGTCTACGGCCGGATGGTCCCGAACGTGTCGCCCGGGATGCCCGAAGCCGTCCAGAACGGCTACACGCTGGCAGTGCCCTGCCGCTGGAGGGAGCTATGACTGTGCTTTGGAGCCTTACCGGGCCCCGGTGATTGACCGCATGACGGTTCGGATGTTTAATCTAAGGATGCTCAAGCCGGACGACTTTGAGCCCGACGAAGAAGGCGGCGTCCGTTTGCGGCCCGACGCCTTGCGCGTCTTTTTCCGCGAGTTCGAGAAAACCATGCTCGGGCTCAAGGTCCGGCAGTCGATTCGGCAGCAGGCGGAGGCCCTGCGCCGCGTGTTTCTGGGGGAACAGGATTCCATCGAGTTCTTCCGCTGGAGGGCCCGCTGATGCAGCACTGGGTTGTCGCCTACGATGTTCCCGATGATCGCCGCCGCCTCCGCCTGGCCAACACCCTGGAGGACTTCGGCGACCGGGCGCAGGAGTCGGTTTTCGAGGTCCGCGCCGAGGGACCCGACTTCGACCTCCTCAAGCAGCGGATCCTTGCCGTGATCGAGCCGGCCGAGGACAAAGTGCGGCTCTATCCGCTCTGCCGCGACTGCGCCGCAAAGGTCATCGACCTCGGAGATTCCGCCGAGCACGCCTTTGACACCCCGGAGGTGGTTGTCATCTGAGCACACGATATGCCAAACAAACACATGCGGAAACCGATTTTGGCCGGGTTTTCGCGGGAGGTTTCCGCGGGCACGTAACTGGAAGGACGAGAAAGCCTTACGACGAAAGGAGGATTTCATGGAGCATTTCGCCGCCGAAATTGCCATGCCGCCGAAGCGGGGTCTCCGCAGCGCTCCTCGCAACTTGCGTGCGATTCGCAAGTTGCGACAAGGACCCTTCGAACGACTGCCCTGATGAACAAGGGATTAAGACGTGTTATTACTTGCTATTCCTTGGACAGCGCCACTTCGCGTGAAAGACAATCGCACGCATTGAAGTTTCGCCTGGAAACCCCACCGGCCCCGTGCCGGTGGTGTTTGGGTTTGGCAACTAACAGGCGACCCCGGCGAGGAGCAAGAGCCCACCGGCCCTGTGCCGGTGGTGAACGGCTTTGACAACTCAACCCGTGATGTTCGACGAGCACTCATCGAG
>CAYTJV010000944.1:0-1884 GCA_964438165.1 uncultured Planctomycetaceae bacterium
CCTTCGGACAACCCTCTTTCATGAAGCCGCCAAAAACTTAACCCGACAGCCCGCATGCGGTGCAGGCGACCCTTCTCGCGCGGTCGCAGCCAACGCCGCGGGCTGCAAAGATAGCCCACCCAAGTGAGGGGAAGTTGGCATTCGCACGGTCTCACGCGATTTCAAGGAAATACGCCGGCCCGGCAGGGAGTGACCGCGCGTATGGCCGATGGTTACAATGGAGCGCGGGGCTACCGCGCCATCCTGGAGCGATCGATGACCGGCAAGAAGCAATCCTCGCGAAAGACGAGCCGCATCGTCCGAGCGCCTGCCACGCGATTCGGGCATCTCCAGAAGCGGATGCGGAAACTGAACCGGCAACTCCCCCGCTTCCCACTCCAACCCAAGAAGTGACGCGAGCCCATGGGATACCGCACGCTGCGCCAGTGCGTCGACGACTTGGAAGCGACCAGGCAACTGGTGCGGATCAGGGAGCCGATCGATCCGAACCTGGAAGCGGCCGAGATCCAGCGCCGCGTGTTTCGCGCCGGCGGACCGGCGATCTATTTTGCCAACGTCAAAGGCTGCGCCTTTCCCATGGTCAGTAATCTATTCGGCACGCTCCAGCGCGTCGAATATCTCTTCCGCGATTCGCTCGCGTGGCTGGAGCGCCTGGTGCGTCTGGCGGTCGATCCGGCCGACGTGCTGCGCCGCCCGCGGCTCCACCTTGACCTGCGCACGCCGTGGGCAGCGTGGTATTCGCGGACGAAGCGAGTGCGCCGCGCCCCGGTGCTGGCCCACCAAACCACGATCGACCGGTTGCCTCACCTCAGGTCGTGGCCCGACGACGGCGGGGCGTACATCACCTTGCCGCAGGTCTACACCGAGGATCCCGATGCCCCGGGCTTCGCTCGCTCGAACTTGGGGATGTATCGCGTGCAGATCTCTGGCGGTCATTACGAGCCGGGGCAGCAAGTGGGAATTCACTATCAGCTCCATCGCGGGATCGGCCCACACCATGCCGCGGCGATCCGCCGCAAGGAGCGGCTTGCGGTCAACGTGTTCGTGGGCGGGCCCCCGGCAATGACCGTGGCCGCCGTGATGCCCATGCCCGAGGGAATGAGCGAGCTGGCCTTTGCCGGACTCCTGGGCCGCGGCCGCGTCGGGATGGCGTGCCTGCCGGGCGAGTTGCCGATTCACGCCGAGGCCGATTTTGCGATCACCGGCACCATCGAGCCCAAGCGGGAGCTGCCCGAAGGCCCGTTCGGCGATCACCTGGGCTATTACAGCCTGCGGCACAATTTCCCGGTGATGCGAGTGGAAAAGGTCTATCACCGCAAGCGGCCGATCTGGCCGTTCACGGTCGTGGGCCGGCCGCCGCAGGAAGACACGATGTTCGCCAAGCTGATCCACCAGATCACCGGGCAGGTCCTTCCCAAGGCGATCCCCGGCGTGCGCGCGGTCCACGCCGTCGACGCCGCCGGCGTACACCCGCTGTTGTTGGCGATCGGAAGCGAGCGCTACGTGCCTTACGAGGAGCGTCATCGGCCGGCCGAGCTGTTGACGCTGGCCAACGCGATCCTTGGCTACGGGCAACTGTCGCTGGCCAAGTACCTGTGGATCGCGGCCGGCGAAGATAACGCGGGGCTCGACGTGCAGAACATCCCCGAGTTCCTGCGGCACGTTCTGGAGCGGGTCGATTGGCGTCGCGACCTTCACTTCCAGACGTGTACCACGATCGACACGCTCGACTACAGCGGTGAAGGGCTCCACCAGGGCTCCAAGGTGGTGGTCGCCGCGACCGGCTCGCCGCGGCGGATCCTGCCCGTGGCCATCGACAGCCGCATCGCCACCCCAGACGACCTCGGCTTCAAGCACCCGCGGGTCTGCCCGCCCGGCATCCTC
>CAYTJV010000945.1:0-1875 GCA_964438165.1 uncultured Planctomycetaceae bacterium
GGCCTTCGAGAAGGCCGGGTTTGCCAACGCGATCGAGGCTCGCGACCAGCGGCCCAACGACGACTTCGACCCGGAAGACATCAACTACAACACCTTCCGCTGGATCACGGCCGGGGCGGGGTTCGCCATGGGCCCGTCGCGCGTGAATCCGATCACGGGCGAGATCCTCGATGCCGACATCATCTTCGACGCCGACTTCCTCAGCTTCTGGAAGGACGAGTACGACATTCTCGGGCCGCCCCGCGTGGCCGTGGAAAACCCCACCCCAACAGCCTCGGAAGCCTTCCTCCTGCCCGAGCGGCTTCGCAATCCGCTTCAGGAGCCGCACGGGCATTTCCGCTGCGGCTGCCAACTGGGCCACGGGATGGCTGCCCAACTGGCGCTCGGCTCGATGGCCGCGGAGGCCTCCGGCAAAGTGATCGGGCAGGAGGAGTTCGAAAAGCTGGTCTACCAGGCCGTCAAGTCGATCGCCATGCACGAGGTCGGGCACACCTTGGGCCTGCGCCACAACTTCAAGGCCAGCGCCTACTTGACGCTCGAAGAGATCAACAACCCGGAAAAGACCAAGGACACCGGCCTATCGGCCTCGATCATGGATTATCTCCCGGTGAACTTCATGCCCAAGGGACAGAAGCAGGGCGACTACTTCAGCGGCACGATCGGCCCCTACGACTACTGGGCGGTCGAGTACGGCTACAAGCCGCAGCCGGGCGGGACGGATACGGAGGCCGGAGAGCTGAGGAAGATCGCGGCCCGCGCGGCCGAGCCCGCCTTGGCCTACGCCCCCGACGAGGACGCCCGCTCCATGGATCCCGACCCGCTGGTCAATCGCTTCGATCTCGGCAAGGACCCCATTCAGTTCGCCAAGATGCGCAAAGAGTTGGTCGGGCAGTTGATCCCGGGGCTGGTCGATCGGGTGACTGACTCCGGCGACGGGTACCAGCGGACCCGGCGGGCGTTCAACATGCTCCTGGGCACTCAGAACACGGCGATGTATACCGCCTCGCGTCTGATCGGCGGGGTGTACGAGAACCGCAATCACAAGGGCGATCCGGGGGCCAAGCCGCCGTTTGTGGTCACCGAGCCGGCCCGCCAGCGCGAAGCCTTGGCCATGCTCGCGGAGCAGGTGTTCGGCGAGAAGGCCTACGAATTCCCCGCCGGACTGTTCAACCTGCTGGTCGATGCCCGCTGGTCGCACTGGGGAATCCGGGAAGTGGAGCGCTCCGATTATCCGGTGCGGGAAACCATCCTGAGCTGGCAGGATCGAATCCTCAGCCACTTGCTTTCCACCGTCACGCTGTCCCGGCTGATCGACTCCGAAATGAAGGTCCCGGCCGACCAGGACGCCTTCACCGCGGCGGAACTGCTGGCCGGGCTTTCCAAGGCGACCTTCGGCGAGTTGGACCGCCTCCAGCAGGGCGAATTCACGGCCCGCAAGCCGGCCATCAGCCCGCAGCGGCGGGCCCTCCAGCGTCGCTACCTGGAGCGGCTCTCGAACCTGGCGATGGGCAACGTCGTGGCGCCTGACGATTGCCAAACGGTGGCTTACGTCCAGCTCGGCGAGATCGAGTCGCGGATGAACGCCGTGCTGGGCGGCAAGGCCAAGCTCGACCCCTACACGCTGGCCCACCTCAAGGAAAGCTCCGCGAGAATCCGCAAGGTCCTCGACGCGCGGCTACAGCTCCGCGGACCGTAAGACGAAACATGATCGTTTTTAGCAGTCAGCCATCGACTTCCCAGGAGAGCTCGGACAAGGATCGTGGTGGGGCGCATGACCACGATTTCACCGTGCGGAAGGGAGTCAGCGCTTGGGAGTGAGTCTTAGGGCCTATCCCAAAACCGCGGTGGGCAGTCGCAAACTTCCGAAGTCTTGGA
>CAYTJV010000946.1:0-1872 GCA_964438165.1 uncultured Planctomycetaceae bacterium
GCAGAAAACGCGTGGCATCGACGAACACGGCATGACCGCCGGTCGGCGTCTGGAGAAGGCCGAGCGGGTTCGCTGCCTGGAAGCCTACCCTTGGAGCAGCTACCCCGGCTACGTCTCGCCAAAACGTGCAATCGAGTTTGTTTGCTACGATCTTCTGAAAGACTACGGCCCTTCCGCAACGGTCGCCCGGCGAAACTACCTCGCCTACACACACGCCTGCATCATGGAAGACGATCGGCAACTCCACGAGGCGTTGAAGGCCAGCCGCTACGCCATCGGCGGGCCGGAGTTCATCGACCGGACGGAGCGGCAACTCGAACAACGCCGTAGCGGCCGGCTTCAGGACGCCGATGTGGCACTGCCGTCTTTGACGGTACACATCGAACGCATCGACGCGCTTGTGGCGGCGGAGTTCGGCATCGATCCGGTTGACCTCAAAACCCACGGACACCGAACCGGCGTGGCCAAGCAGATCGCCATCGAGTTGGCGTGCCGTTTGACTGGATTGACCCAGCGGGCGATTGGGGCGTACTATGGCGGGATCAGTTCCGGGGCCGTCTGCATGGCCCGCCGCAAAGTCCGCGAGCAGGCCGGCGATGCCGCGAAAATCGTCGATCACATCCAGAAGAACGTCTCGTCCCAAGGCACGTTGTAGCCAAACTTAATATTGAAAGTCTGACCCCGATGTCCCCATGTTTTCCCTGACCCCGATGTTTTCCCGATGTTTTCCGTCGCCCTCTGCTGTCACCTCCTGATCCCAGTCGATCTTTCCCGGCTACGACTGCCGGCCCGTCAAAGATCCTTCACGCCCGGTGTAAAGACACGCTCGACTGTAAGGAATTGCTGCGGACAGTCACTAATAGGGTAGAGGATAAGTCCGATCATGAATGAGGACGACCGAGAGGTATTGTTTAACGCCTGGGTCGGACAGCACCTCGCTCTCGTAGGTCGTGTTGCTAGGAGCTACGTGGATACCGAGGAAGATTGTCAAGAACTGGTTCAGGAAATCCTGCTCCAAGTCTGGCTTTCGATTCCGCGATTTGAGCGGAAGGCCAAGCCGTCCACCTGGATTTACCGGGTAGCGCTTAACACGGCCTTCGCGTGGCAACGACGCAATGAGCGGCAGCGACGACGGCAGTTTCAGCCGCTCGTCTGCGTCATGGACGTGGCGAAAGACGAAACCGAACAGGCTCATCAGCAGGAGAGAATTGAACGGCTACACGCCGCCATCCGGCGATTGGCCAAAGCAGACGCCGCGCTGGTGCTGCTGTACCTGGACGATTTGAGCTACCGCGAGATCGCGGAGATCCTCGGTATCAGCGAAGTGAACGTCGGCGTGAAGTTGAATCGGGTGAGAAAAGCCTTAGCAGAACTCATGAAAGAGGAGATAGCCAATGACTCCTGACGACGAACTCAAATCGGCCTGGAAGGCGCAGCCGTTGCCGCGCCAGATTACGATGAATGCGGAAGTGCTCTTGCAGCAAATCCGTGGCAACAAGGCGCGCTTCACTTCGGAAATCCTCTGGAGCGCCGTGTTCATGATTCTCGGGTGGGTTGTCATGGCCTTCGGGATCATCGGATTCGGTATTTGGAGGGTACGGCTCGGGGCCCCTTGGGAAGCAATGTCTGGGATATTTCTCCTGGGGATAATCCTCCTGGCGATCGCAGCGTACACGGCACTGGACCGCTTTCGGCACATACGGCGAGTGTCCCTCTCCGCGTCGGTCCTGGCATGTACTGAAGAGAGTCTCGCCCTGGTGCGACACGAACTCCAACTTTGGGGCAACGTGCTCTGGTGGTATCTGCTTCCTCTTGCCCTGGGAATCGAAGCAGCGGTCTTGGCCTGCGTCTGCACGGTAAAGGGAGTGCATG
>CAYTJV010000947.1:0-1868 GCA_964438165.1 uncultured Planctomycetaceae bacterium
TCTTTGGTTGCGGCCGAGCGCAGCGAGGTCGCGATGGGAGCACCTTTCGAGTTTCGTCCAAGCAAAGCGTTCGCGGGGATATGGTGCTCGCAGAGCACCCTACTCGGCTCATTCGCGTGGTGGACGAGTCGGGCGAGGATGATCTCTATCCGTCCGAGTGGTTCGTGCCCATCAGCCGGTCTGCTGGTCGAGAGGCCTATTATCGCGGTGTGCCCGGGCTCACCTTGGCATCACTCGCGCCGGCGCCGAGGGTGCCGGCCAGGGCCTTTCGCCATCGGGAGACCCGCGCCAGGGCGTCGCCGACCAGTTGGAGGAACGACGTTTCATCGACCGGCTTGAGCAGGTAGTCGCTGGCGCCGTGTTCCAGGGCTTCGAGCAAGGCGTTGACGGATGAATGTCCCGTCATCAGCAGAACCTGGGCGCACGGGTTGCGGCGCTTGGCGGTCCGGAGGATTTCCAGGCCGTTGATCTCGGGCATCTCCAAATCCGTCACCACGATGTCGACCAGCTCCCGCTCCAGGCAGTCTTGCGCGAGTGCGGGATCGGAATAGGGCTGCATTTCGATGTCGTGGCGAAAGGAACGGTGGATGATGGCCGCCAGAAGGCGAACCATGCTCGGGTCGTCGTCGATCAAGACGAGTTTGGCTGGATGAGAACGGGGGAGCGAGGTCGTCATGGTTGTGCCGCCTTACGGTGTCTGAGTTGGCGAGTTCGGAGCGTATTGGTCCGCCGGGGGCGTGCCGGATCGGGCGCCGCGGCAGAGGCCCAGCAATTCGGCGAGCGCCGCGAGAATTCGATCTTCCTGCCGGGCATCTCTCGCGGCGATTTCCAGCCGCTCGGCGCAAGGCGTGATCTCGTGGAAACCGTAGCTGCCGGCAGACCCTTTGAGCTGGTGGGCAGTCCGGGCCAGTTGCTCCCAGTTGCGTGTGTCGGCCTGGGCCTCAAGCGCGCTGATCCGGCCGGGCATCTCCTGCACGAACATGTCGACAAGGTCACCGAGATGGGGATCGGCGGCCAAACGGGAGTAGATGAGCTCGGGCCGCTGCGGCACACGGGACTTGTCGCCCTTTTCCCGCGTGAATTCGACCATCATGTCGATCAGCCGGTCGCCGTCGATCGGCTTCGCGGCGTAGTCGTCGCAGCCGGCGTCGAGGCACTTCCGGCGGTCCTCGGCCATGGCGTGGGCGGTGAGGGCGACGATCGGATCGGTATACCTTTCGGCCCGAAGGCGGCGCGTGGCCTGGTAGCCGTCCATCACCGGCATCTGCATGTCCATCAGGATCACGTCGAACGGATGGCCCGCCTCGCGCGCGGCCAGGGCCTCGTCGTAGGCGACCTGCCCATTCTCGGCCAGCGTCACCTCGGCGCCGGCCTTCTTGAGCAGGAAGGCGGTCAGCCGCTGGTTGTCCGGGCCGTCTTCGGCCAGCAGGATGCGGCAGTTCAAGGGGGCCTGGGAGCCCCGAGGTCTGCTGTTGGAGTGGGTCGGCGAGGGAGCGACGACGGCCTCGCTGGGCCCATCGAGCATGGCAACGCCCGACAGCGGACCCGTATCGATGGTCAGGGTGAACGTGCTGCCCTTGCCCGCTGTACTGCTGACGGCGATATCGCCGCCGAGCATCTCGGCCAGGCGTTTGCTGATGGCCAGCCCCAGCCCGGTGCCGCCGAAGATGCGGGTCGTCGAGGCGTCGGCTTGCTGAAACGGCTGGAAGAGGACTTCGACCTGCTGGGGCGTCATGCCGATGCCCGTATCGACGATCTCGCAGGCCAGCGTCGGCCTCGGTGTGTGGTGGTCGACGAGGCGGGCGACGATCCGCACTTCGCCGGTCTTGGTGAACTTGATGGCGTTGCCCACGAGGTTGATCAGGATC
>CAYTJV010000948.1:0-1865 GCA_964438165.1 uncultured Planctomycetaceae bacterium
TGTGGAATATGGCCGCTAGATTAAATCGACAATCCGCGAGCCGGCAGGGGTCCGAAACCCGATAGCCATGCTAAAGTGTCCCGAATGTTTTCATACCTTTTTTTTCACGTGGCTCGGTATCTCCAAGACCGAGATTTCGCGTCACGGAATGACGCGGCCACATGGGTCTTCCTGCCCGCCGTCCATAACCCATCGTGGCCGCAGCAGGGGGCTTTGTCAAGCCGCTTGTCGGTTCCCGGCCAGAAGATGGGCCGGGGCCCGCGAGAACCGCTTGCAGAGGCCGTGCGACGCAGGGATAATCGGGAAGGCGATGCTGGGCAAGTACGTGTACTCCTCGCGGTCGGGAAGAACACAAGTTCGTAGTCCCGGCTTCAGCCGGTACTCCGCAGTGAACACCGCCTGAAGGCGGCACTACGAACGGCCATTTCCAGCCGTGTATACAGGATAAGCAGGATCGGCGGGCACGTTTGGCAGAAAGGATGGATTGTGCGATGACAAAGAACAAATTAAGCCGGCGAGAAATGTGCGGGGCACTGGCCGCCGCACCGGCCGCGATCGGGTCGGCAGCCGCCTTGGCCGCCGACCAGCCGAAGCGGGGCAAGGTGCTCATGCCGATCGGCGACGCCACGGAAGTGATGGATACCCTCTACCCCTTCTTCCGCTTGCCCGAAGAAGGCTTCGAGATCGTCGTGGCCGGGCCCGAGGCCCGCACCTACCACGGCGTGATGCACGAGATCCCGCCGGCCGAGAACATCCCCTGGGACATCACCCGCGAGCAACAGGCGTATCACATCAAGGCGACCGTGGCCTTCCGCGACGTGAAGCCGGAGGAGTACGCCGGCCTGTTCGTCTCAGGCGGCCGGGCCCCGGAATACCTCCGCTACAACCAGGACCTGATGCGCATCACCCGGCACTTCTTCGACGCCGGCAAACCGGTGGCCGTGGTCTGCCACGGCGTCGAGATCGTGGCCGCCGCCGGCGTGCTCAAGGGCCGCACCATGACCACGGTAGCCAAGTGCGCGCTCGACGTGACCCAGTTCGGCGGCGCCTACGTCGACAAGCCCTGCGTAATCGACCGCAACCTCGTCAGCGCCCGCACCTGGCACGACTACCACACCGAGTTCATGAAGCAGTTCATCGAGAAGCTGCACGCGGTCAAGGCGTCGATTACAACCTAGCTTCCCCCGAATGGCCGTTCGTAGTCCCGGCTTCAGCCGGTAATCCGCGATGAATGCCGCCTAAAGGCGGGACTACGAACGGCCATTTCCAGCCATGTGCAGCGTAGTTTCCCCCGCCGAGTCGGCGCTGACGGCTTGGTACAAGGTCGCCAGGCAGGCCCGTTGGGAAAGCCCGCACGACATCCCATCCGGTCTCCCTTTCACCGGTCACGTCCACTGCTGCTTGGTGTTCAACATGGGCGGCAACAAGTACCGGCTGATTTGCCGGGTGAGTTACGCCAACCAGTGGACGAACGGCACCTTGTGGGTGAAGCACTTTCTGGCCCATGCCGAGTACGACAAGCAGAAATGGAAGAAGGACTGTCTCTAGAGCCGCCCGCACCCGGGGGCGTCGCGGGGCAGAGGCGCGCCTGGCGATTGATCTGAAGGAGGTCTCATGGCTACCGCATTCAGAACCGCTTACAAGTTACGAGGTCAAGGCCACACCGATGAACTCAGGTGGGTCAAGCTCGTTCTGGGGACGAACTGAGGTTCTACGTGGATGGCGTGCTCGTCCGCTCTGTCGAGAACACCCACTGGCACCAGCCGCTCTACTTGATTTTCGACTCGGAGACGATGCCGAAATGGTTCGGGATGCCCGACGACAAGGACTTGCCCTCGACGTTTAGCATCGAGTACGTACGGGCA
>CAYTJV010000949.1:0-913 GCA_964438165.1 uncultured Planctomycetaceae bacterium
TGGCAGTTGGAATCGCAACGGTCCGCGCTGACCGTCCCGCTCCGACCGCCGCGCGGCGCAACCTCATCCAGGAAGAGAATCGCAAGCCGGGTTCCCTGGACTGGCAGCTCACGCGCGTCAAGCTCGACAAGGCAAACGGCTTTCGCTCGCCCTTGATCGAAGGTTACTGCTCGCACCAGTCGGTGAAGGCTGGTGAAACCCTGCAGATCATGGTGAGCACCACGCCGGCGGCCCGGTTCAAAATCGAGGTGTTCCGCACCGGCTACTATGGCGGCCGGGGCGCCCGCTTGATGACGAGCCTCGGGCCGTTCCACGGAAAATCTCAGCCGGTGCCCCCCGTCGGCCCGCGCCGGCTTCGCGAGTGCAAGTGGGAACCGTCCGCGTCGCTCAAGATCCCGGCGGACTGGCTCAGCGGCGTTTACCTCGGCCGGCTCACCACGCTGCCGGAAAAAGAAAGCGAGCCTTACTGGCAAAGTTACGTGGTCTTCATTGTCCGCGACGACCGCCAGGCAGATATCTTGTTCCAGTGCAGCGACAACACCTGGCAAGCCTATAACCAGTGGCCGGACCGGTACTCCGTTTACACCGATCCCAAGGGCAACCAGGGTCCCTGGAGCGACGTGAGCTTCGACCGGCCCTACAGCAAGTACGCTCAGATTTACGAGAATCCACAGTCGATCGGCTCGGGCGAATGGCTGTGCTTCGAGTTCCCATTGGCCTATTGGCTGGAACAACATGGCTACGACGTCAGCTATTGTTCCAATAGCGACATGCTCAAGCCGGACCGGGGACTCAAGTGCAAAGCGTTCCTCAGCGTGGCTCACGACGAGTACTGGGACATCCGGGCCTATAACAGCGTCAAGGCCATGCGTGATGCTGGTGTCAACTTGCTCTTTCTGTCGGGCAACGCGGT
>CAYTJV010000949.1:923-1864 GCA_964438165.1 uncultured Planctomycetaceae bacterium
GGGGGCAAGTACAAATGGGCCGAGCTGCGCGAGAAGGAACACGGCCCGTTCCCGGAGCGCGGTCCCGACGAGGGCTACCTGATTGGCGCCCGTAACGTCGAGCCAGTGAACGGCGGCGGCGACTGGATCGTTGCCAAGCCGGACCACTGGATCTTCCAGGGCACGGAGATGAAGAAGGGCGACCGAATCCCGGGGCTGGTCGGCTGGGAGTATCACGGCGACCCGCCTGCCGACATTCCGGGTCTGGATGTCGTGGCCAAGGGGACCGCCTGGGTGGGCGGCGTCCAGCCGCAACAGTGGACCGCCACGGTTTACCCCGGTCCCAAGGGCAATTTCGTTTTCAACGCCTCGTCGATTTTCTGGTCGCAGGGGCTGAGCTCCCCGCCCGGCCACATGCTGCCCTGGTCCCACTGGAGCCGCCCCCACGGTCCGGACGCGCGCGTCCAACGGATAACGCACAACGTACTGCGGCGGGCCCTTGGAACCGGCAAGTCAGCGCGCGGTGACGAGTAACCCGGGTCACCCGCGCCCTGTCCGGGGTCTCAGTGGGCGACGTCGTCCTACCATCCGAGGACGGCACGGAGGTTTACGTCTTCAACCCGAGCGGCCGGCACCTGCGCACCGTGGATTCGCTGACCGGTGTCGTCCGCTACCGCTTCACCTACGACGCCGTTGGCCGCCTCGCCCAGGTCGAGGATGTCGATGGCAACGTCACTCAGGTCGAGCGCGACGCCGCCGGGAACGCGACCGCCATCGTCGCCTCCACCGGGCAGCGGACCGCGCTGGCTCTCGACGCCAACGGCTACCTGGCGAGCGTGACCAACCCGGCCGGCGCGGCCACGCCGTTGAGCTACGCCAGCGGCCCCCCCCCCGCCCTGACCCCCCCCCCGGGTGGGACCTACCGGTTCCCCTATGGCCCCGTGGGGCGCCGTCCCCGCGAG
>CAYTJV010000950.1:0-858 GCA_964438165.1 uncultured Planctomycetaceae bacterium
GCAGTTCCGGGTGCCGCCCCTGCAACTGTTCGAGCCCAGCAGCCAGGAAGTGGCGGACATGCTCGCCATTCCGCTGGGAACCGTCCTCAGCCGCGTGAGCCGGGCGAGGAGGAGACTGAGGGATGTGCTGGTGGGACTAAAAACGTAGAGGGAAATTGGAAATTTCAAATCTCAAACAAATGGGAAAAGCAGAAATTTGAATGGAGGAAACGGAAGAATTGTCGGCGAGCAGTTCCCAAGTTTCCATATTCCTCGTTCCTCATTTCCATTTGTTTGAGATTTGAAATTTGAGATTTAAGAAATTTTTGACTCATGGATCTTCCCGATAACGAAATCGATGCATTGCTCCGCGAGGTCGCGGTGCCGGAGGGGTTTCTCTCCCGGCTGCGGTCGTCGTTTGCCGTTACGGAAGAAGAAGTCGAGGCGGCACTGGCGCAGGTTGCCGTGCCGCAGGTCTTTCTGTCGCGGCTCAAAGAGATTCCGCTGGACGAATGGGTGGACCACTCGCTGACGAGTGTCCCCGTCCCTTTTGAGATTGTCTGGCAGGCGCGAAAGCTGTCACCCGGCGACCGCGTTCGTCAGTGGGCCGATCAGGCCACGAACGTCGCCCTGGCGGCGGCGCTGTTCATTGCCCTCGGGCTGGGATTGTTCTCGGGAACGGCCACGCTGGTGAGTTCGGCGTATCCAACTCCGCAATTTGAATTGGAGCCGGTCTTTGTGGCCTACAACGGGCCGCTGACGGTGGAATCGCCCCCCGCGGACGAAGAGCCGCCGGTCATTTTCACCGGGAGCGAATTGCCGCACGAGGATGTTCATCCGGTTTCGACCCAAGGCTCAGCGATTTTTGCCATCGACACG
>CAYTJV010000950.1:868-1862 GCA_964438165.1 uncultured Planctomycetaceae bacterium
CATCGGCGAGGAACCACCCCCCGGCCCTTTTGCCCAGTGGAAGGCCAGCCTGGCCGGCGGTGTGCGGCCGTATGAAGATGTCGTCCGAATGCAGTGGGGATTGATGAGCTACGGCAGTTTTGAGCAGGACGTGCCGGGGGAATTGGATTCCCCCCGCCTGCCGCTCGCTGCCGGGATTGAGTCGCCGCTGCGGGGGCGGGGGCGGGAATTCTTTTTGCGGTATCGGACTCATCCGCCGATCGAGCCGAGCGCGGGACCAAACTTTGCCACGGTGGCGGTGCCGCTTTCCACGCGCGTACAGTCGTATCTGGAAGCCCAGAAGATGGCCAGCCAGAATCGCCGGCCCGACCCGCGGCAGATTCGCGTCGAGGATTTTCTCGCGGCTGTTAATTATCGCTTTCCCTTGCCGGAGCCGGGAACGCTCGGCATCCGCACCGCAGCCGGGCCATCGGTCTTTGGTCCTGAGGGAGCGGCGCTGCTACAGGTGGGTGTGCAGGCGGGAACCCTCCAGCGACCGACGAGCAGCGGCACGCACCTCGTCCTGGCGATTGACCTCTCCTCCAGCATGTCCCGCGGCAGCCGTCTGAATGAAGTGCGGCAAGGGGTGAGCCGTCTGTTCGACCAACTGGAGCCGGGGGACTACCTGTCGCTCGTGCTGTTTCAAGACGAGGTCGTCGAGCAAGTGGAGAAGGCCTCCCCCGACGACAAGGAAGGGCTGAAACGGCTGCTGCTTTCTGTCGAGCCACATGGCGGAACGGATCTGGCGGCCGGACTTCAGCAGGCAATGACGCTCCTCCTTTCCGACAGCCTCCCGCAGGCAAAGCGCCTGGTCCTCATCACCGACAGCCGGGTGATAATGCCGACCAAGACCGAGCAGCAGGTTCGCTCGCTACTGGCGGAAGGAGAAGCGGTGGGCGCGAAGATGCAGATTCTGGATGTCAGCGATCGGAGCGAAATCGACCCCGCTTTGGCGGAGTGGGCGAAGGTTTTGAAC
>CAYTJV010000951.1:0-1848 GCA_964438165.1 uncultured Planctomycetaceae bacterium
AGCCGCATCGGCAAGGGCAACAGTGCGGGGCTGCGCTACGAGGCCAAGGAACAGCGGGTATACGTCAACGCGACGCAGTATTTCGCGCCCGTGCCGGAGGCGGTCTGGCGGTATCAGGTGGGCGGCTACCAGGTCTGCGAGAAATGGCTGAAGGACCGCCGGGAACGTCGCCTTGAGCTTGACGACATCCGCACCTATTGCCGCATTGCCACGGCGCTCGGACGCACCATTGCCATTCAGGCCGAGCTAGACGCCCTGTATCCGGACGTTGAGAAGAATGTCGTGGCCATGCCTGGACACACGCCGGCAGTGGAGTTTGGAAGCCCAACGAACGGGTCCACGCGACAGCGTCCCCGCCGCGCGTGACCCGTGACGTTAGGCGGCTCGCTGCAATTGCGTCGGGTAGCAAGTTGTGCACCATACTCAAGAGAAAGGAATTGCCTCTATGAAAGCGTCCGAATTTCCAGCCTTTGTACAGAGTCTCCCAGAAGCCGACTTGCCTTTCGATGGTCTGCGTGGCTGGCTGCTTCAAAGTGAGTCGGGACAGGTTTTGTTCAATGAATCGGATATTGAATTGACCGTCCCTGAACACACGCACGGCGATCAGTGGGGTGTTGTGATTGACGGCAAGATTGACCTGACAATTGGCGATGACACTCAAACAAGCACTCGTGGCAACGCCTATTTCATTCCGGCTGGAACTCCCCATCAAGCGCGAATCTATCCCGGCTATCGAGCCGTTGACTATTTCGCTGACCGAAACCGCTATCGTACACGTTCGCGCATCGCATAAAGGTGGGCTGGAGCGCACTTCATCCTAACCATCCTGTCCATCGATGTTCGTTCCGTCGGCCCCGCTGCCGTCTCCGAAACCTGGAGACACACGCCATTTTCAAGCCCGCAGCGAGGCCCTCTCTCCCCGAATCCGCAGATGTCGCAGATGAACGCAGATTGGACTCGACTTCTTCCGCATCTGCGCCAATCGGCGTAATCTGCGGATCATGGTCTTTTCACCAGCCCTTGACGCGAAACACCTTTTGCGCTATAATACTATCGCCTTCCCCGATAGCTCAACGGTAGAGCGCGCGGCTGTTAACCGCTAGGTTCGACGTTCGAATCGTCGTCGGGGAGCCATTGCCCACCAGGCCCCAGTTCCCGCAGCGCACCCTCCCTCTCGGAGGGCAGAGAAGGGAGTTGGGGCTCTTTCTTCGCGCGTGTTCGCCCGCCTTCGCCCGCCATGGAACCAATTTGCCGTCGGGCCCGGGAGGTCCCCCGCCCATGGATCTCGTCAGCATCGTCCTGTTGGCAGCCATGCTCGCGGTCATCATCTTCGTCTTTCGCGGCGCGGGCGGCGGCAAGAACCGCTGCAATCGCTGCGACGGCACCGGCCAGGTTTCCGAACGCTGGCCGGACCCCAAAGAGCCCACCGGCTGGCACGTGCTGGAAGGGACCTGCCCCAAGTGCAAGGGTAAGGGAGTGTTCTAGCCTGGCGGTCGGCGGGGACCGCCAGAGGGGGCACAGGGGTATTTTTTCGGCCGAGTCGCAACCAAATGCGACCGGGGCTCGGCCTCATTCCATCCCCGGCCCTTCCCTTCTCCCGAAGGCTCGCTTCGCTCGCCGTCAGGAGAAGAGAAGGGAGCGCTTTTTCCCCCTTCTCCTGACGCCGCCGCAGCGGCTTCGGGAGAAGGGGGGCAGGGGGATGAGGCAGGCTTGGCAGGGGTGGGGTGGGGCATACGCGTTGAGATAAGCGAGCGGCCGTCCTCGCCGGAGACGGCCTTCTGACTTCGTGGATCGGCCAGCGACTGAAGTCGCGGCCTACTGGTTGCGAAGCCCGCCTGCGCGGGCTGG
>CAYTJV010000952.1:0-1847 GCA_964438165.1 uncultured Planctomycetaceae bacterium
CCCTTCCCTCCACGGACTCCGCCGCCGATCACTCGGCCTTGTTCGCCCGCTTCGTTGGTACTATGGGTCCGTCCGACTCCCCGGAGACGTGCATGTCCGACGTGCGGCCATCGGCCTTCTCGGACCGTCCTGCTTCGGCCGCCAACACTCGGTCGGCACCCGAAACAGGAGCCTCCGGGGTCTCCCGGTTCTCGCGCATGGAGTTTCCACACATGCTCAGAGTCTGCGACTCCGCGGCGTTGCGAGGCGGCTCGCGATTGACGTCGCCCCTCATGTTGCCTTCCCCCTGTCAGAACAAGGTCGGCACGCCGAAGCTTTGATTTTGGAGCTGAATACCTGGCCTGCGTGTGCTCCTGTCAACGCTTCACCCGCGATGTTGCCACCACCGGCGCATGACTCGGGGCCGGGATGGCTCGCTAGGCCCTTCCCGTGCGACTCTTTCATCCGCTACTCCATGCCGGTTTATCCCGGCGCTTTCTCTGACCCCAAGCCACTCCATACGATCATCGTGGTGTACTCCTTCCCTCCGCAACAGAAACTACGTGTGGCGTTCCATCCATTCGATCAATCGGCGCGCCTCCGTTTCGCTGGGGCAATCGAGGACCCAATAGAAGGTTCTTTCGGGGGCCAACTTGTTATAGATCGCTTTGACTTCCTCCACGCTCACCAGGACCTGCACGCTCTTGCCGGCTTTTTGGATCTTCTGGAGCATGTCGAGCCAGCCGGGCGCGGTGGGCTGGCCGGCTCCCGGCACCCACTGGATGGTATGGAGACCGGGCAGGGCCAGCAGGTCGTCGAGGTGCCGGATCTGGCCCGGGCCGTCCATGTGATAGACCGCGTGATCGAGGCACGATATTTCGTATTCCAGCCACGGCAGGGCGAACTTGCGAAAATGCTCCGGGGAGATCATGTAGCAGAAATCGCACTGGATCGCCTGGGTGCGGCCCTCGCTCCACATGTCGAGCCACGAGGTACTGCCACACTCCCCCATACGGCCCGCGGCGAAGAGCGTGTCGTACATCGGCTTGTAGAGCGACTCCATTTGCTCCAGCGCTTGCACAACCTGGTCGGGCCGCTCGATCAGGTCGATGCACAGCCGGCTGGGCCCGCGCAGGGCGGAGAGGCAGTCGAGGTTGCTGTGCGTGTCGATCGTGCTCAGGATGAATTTGCCTTTTCCCCGCTGGGCGGCCAGCTCGGTCAGCTCGACGATGGCCTTCCACCAGCGATTCGCCGGATCGAGGCGCAACTCGGGCAGGTTTTCGCCGCTGCCCGCAAGCGGTTCCGCCCAGGAGGTGTCCATGTCCGGGACCATCGAAAGTCGGGCCCCGAGGAATCCGGCCCACTGGTCGGGCCCGTAGTTGGGCATGAGGGCGGGCATGGCTTCGCCGCCGAAGAACATCTGCGCGGCCCACTCTTCGTACTGGTCGATTGCCGCCGGCAGATCGAAGTCCTCGGCCACGATGAGCGAGCGCCGGGCCGGATTGGCTCCGTCTTTGGGGGCCCGCACGCTCACGCACGCCCGGTCGATGATCTCTCCTTGCCAATAGGCCCGCAGCCGGCGCTGGGTGTCGGCCGCGTCGGGCTTGAAGGCCAGCTCCAATGGGGCAAGCGGGGTAACGGCGGATTTCACCGGATTGGCTCCCATGCCAGGGAGAATCCTACCACGGCCGAGAGGTGTTGCGAAGTAGGCCCGAAGCGGCCACAATAGCGGGCGTGGAGTTCCCCGTACCCTCGTTCCCACGCTCCGCGTGGGAACGCACGGTCCGCCGCTCTGCGGCGCGTCGTGCACGGGCCGCAGAGCGGCCAAGAGGCCCGTTCCCACGCAGAGCGTGGGAGCGAGGAAACTT
>CAYTJV010000953.1:0-1410 GCA_964438165.1 uncultured Planctomycetaceae bacterium
ACATGGTAAATCGCACCCTCGAACTCAATCCGCAAAGGTCGGGCCATGGGGGAAGTATACCTTTGGCCCCGCCAGTCCGGCAAACGGTATTTTATGTTTTAAGGTCTGACCCCAGCCTCCTTCTGTTCAGAGTCGCTCGCGGCACGTACATTGACCGTCAATCACACGCCACCAACACGAGACACGCTTAAGGAGCCCGTTGCCATGGCCAACAAAACGTGGACGCTCTGCGACGTAGACCTGGATATCTACGTGGACGGGATGACCCTATCGCCGGCCCAGGTCGGGGGGGCTGCCAAGGGGTATTCCATCGCCAAACGGACCCTCCGCGGTGGGCTCCGCGAGGGGGTCGACGTGATCGAAGTCGACAACGGGACGCTCCGCTTCGTCGTTATCCCGACCCGGGGTATGGGCCTGTGGAATGCCATGCTTGGTTCGATCCGGCTGGGATGGAAGTCGCCGGTCAGGGGACCCGTCCACCCGGCCTTCGTCCATTTCGACGAGGCCAGCGGCATCGGCTGGCTCGACGGCTTCGACGAGCTCTTGGTCCGTTGCGGCCTGGAGAGCAACGGGGCCCCCGATTTCAAGCCCGACGGCACGGTCCGCCACGTGCTGCACGGCAAGATCGCCAACATCCCGGCCCATAAGGTCGAAGTGAGTGCCGACGGCGAGTCGGGCGAGTTGGCGGTCACCGGAGTGGTCGACGAGGCGCGGCTGTTCGGCAACAAACTCCGCCTGGTCTCGACGATCTCCACCCAGGTCGGCCGACCGGGACTGACCGTCTCCGACGTCATCACCAACATTTCCGCGGAGCCCAGCGAATTGGAGCTTCTGTATCACATCAACTTCGGCACGCCGCTGCTGGGCCCGGGCGCCAAGGTGGTCCTGCCCATCCAGAAGACCGCCCCGCGCGACGCCGCGGGCGTGGCCAACCTGGCCGAGTGGGACACCTACGGCCCGGAAACCCCCGGCGTCCCGGAAGCCGTCTTCTTCTTCGAGTTGGCCGCCGACGCCGTCGGCCGCACCCAGGCCCTGCTCCACAACGCCTCCGCCGACCAAGGGGTCAGCCTCAAGTTCAACAAGCGGCAACTGCCGTGGTTCACCCTCTGGAAGAACCGTCAGGCGGTGGCCGACGGCTATGTGACCGGCCTGGAGCCGGCCACCAACTTCCCCAACCGAAAATCGTTCGAGAAGGAAAAAGGGCGTGTGCTCGTGCTCGCCCCAGGCGAGTCGCGGACGTTCGAGGTCACGATGGAAGTCCACCCCGATGCCGCCAGCGTGGCCGCCGCCAACAGCGCCGTGGCCGACCTCCAACGCCCCGTGACCCCCAAGATCCTCCTCCAACCCGACCCGCAATGGTCGCCGGTGTAGTGGATCCGAAACGGGGAGGCGATCCGGACCTGCATTGCC
>CAYTJV010000953.1:1420-1846 GCA_964438165.1 uncultured Planctomycetaceae bacterium
AAACCACCGGGCGAAACGGCTGGGGTGGTTGAACACGTTGCGCCGCGAAGGCCGCCCCAGGGGGAACGAAAGGCAGCGCCGTGCCGCAAACTAGCTGCGTCCCGTTCTAACATCCTCGAGTTACCGCACTCCAAAACGCGACCTGCCTCTGCTTCGGGCGATTAAAACCGCAGGCTGAACTGCGTGTAGTAGAAGTCGCGGCCCGGGGCGCCGCCGCCGGTGTCGAGCAGGAACCGGCCCGGGAAGAGGTGCGAGTAGCCGAACAGCACGTCGGCCCGGGGGCGGAACGTCCAGCGGAGCGTCACGTCGAGCTCGCTGCCCACGACGCGGCCCGAGGTGCCGGTCGCGTCCTGGCGGATTGCGTTGCCGGCCGCGTCGTACAGCGCGTCGCGCGCCTGCTGCAAGTGGAACATGTGATACCAAAGG
>CAYTJV010000954.1:0-1837 GCA_964438165.1 uncultured Planctomycetaceae bacterium
TGATGCTGATTACTTCTTCGCCAAGCATCAGTAGCTAATACGCAGGTTCTCACGGACCTTCGTGGTTCAGTCCTTTTCTTTTGTGAAGAAGTTTAATGCACATGATGATTTGTCGTCGGGAAAGGCATATGGAGTTATGGAATGCCTCTTACCCGCCCGGGCATGATGAGCGGGCTAACAACTCGCTGAAGCTGACCCGGCGGGCTGGGCCGTAGGTGTGGCTTGCCTGGCCTGCCGGCGTGGCGTAGAGTGGGGGAGCGTTTGCCCGCTTCCGCCGGGCAGCTTAGCTCGAGGCCGTTAGGCGGATTGCTTTCAAACGCGCCGGCCAAATGAAACAATGAAACGCATTGCATAGGAGACAAAGAAACGATGGACTCACTTGAAAACGACTACGCAGCCGGGCTCTTGGACGCCCATGAGCCGCCGTGCATCTCGCTCTACCAACCGACTCATCGGCACCATCCGGAAAACAAGCAGGATCCGATTCGGTTTCGCAACCTCATTAAGGCGCTGGAGGAGTCGCTGCGGCAGAAGTACGCGACGCATGAGATCCAGCCGCTCCTGGAGCCGTTCCTGGCTTTGGCCGACGCTCACGACTTCTGGAATCACACCCTTGACGGACTGGCTGTGCTGGGCGCGCCCGGCATGTTCCGAGTTTACAGACTCCGGCGGCCGGTTGCCGAGCTGGTTGTCGTGGCCGACAGCTTCCACACCAAACCTCTGATGCGCATCCTTCAATCGGCCGACCGCTACCAAATCCTCGGCCTTAGCCAGCAGGAGATCAAGCTCTTCGAGGGCAACCGCGACGCCCTTGACGAAATCGAACCGGATCGAGGCGTCCCGCGGACTATGATCGAGGCGCTGGGAGAGGAATTGACCGAGCCGCATCTCACCGTCGCCGCCTACGGGGGTGTCGGAGGGCCGGGGATGCACCATGGCCACGGTGGAAAGAAGGATGAGGTGGAAAACGACGCGGAGCGATTCTTTCGCGCTGTCGACCGTGGGGTCCTGGAGCACCATTCGCGGCCATCGGATCTGCCTTTGTTGTTGGCGGCGCTGCCGGAGAACCAGAGCATCTTCCGCCGTGTCAGCCACAACCCCTTCCTGGTGGCCGAGGGAATCGATATCCATCCGGATGCCCTGCCAATAGATGCACTCCGCGACCTCGCCTGGCGGGTCGTCGAGCCTCAATATCTTGCGCGGCTTGCCGAGTTGGTCGAGAAGTTCGAGGGGGCAAGGTCCAAGGGTCTCGGCGCCGACGAGTTGGCGCAGGTCGCCAAGGCGGCCGAGGCCGGACGGGTCGCGACGCTGCTCATCGAAGCCGATCGCGAGGTTCCCGGCCGGATCGACGCCGCGACCGGCCAGATCGAGTTCGACAATCTGGCGAACCCGGAGGTTGACGACGTGCTCGACGACTTGGGGGCGTTGGTTCTGAAGAAGGGCGGACATATAGTAATCGTCCCCGCCGAGCGGATGCCGACGGAGACGGGAATAGCTGCCATCTACCGGTATTGAGGCGGAGTTACGATGACCACTGAGGGAGTGTGGGCGGGAGGCCGAGGAGAAGTATCTTCCCGTAAATCTGTACTGATCGACCCACTGCGGTATGACAGCCATGCCAGGAGGATAGACCCATGAAAGTTCAGATCAACACCGATAGCAACATCGAAGGCCACGACGAGCTGGTCCAACAGGTGGAAGCCGTGGTGAGGGGCGCCTTAGACCGGTTCAGCGAGCAAATCACACGGGTGGAAGTCCACCTTAGCGACGAGAACAGCGACAAAAAATTCGGCACCGACGATAAACGCTGCCTGCTGGAGGCCCGTCTCGCCGGTCT
>CAYTJV010000955.1:0-1824 GCA_964438165.1 uncultured Planctomycetaceae bacterium
AGAGCATCCCCACCCTGGTCATGCTGCGGAACGGCACCACCGTCGCCCGGCTCGTCGGTGCGCAGCCCGAACCCATCTTGAGGAAGCGAATCGACGCCCTGCTGACAAGCCAGAGTCCGGGATCGGCCTGAGATCGACGCTCGCCGGATCGCTGACATCCGGATCGGCGGTGTCGATTCCTCCTTGCTGAGGCGGCCCAAGCGTTCAGGTCACTGGAGCCCCTGAGCGCCCCTTGCGGGACGGCGATGTCGCCCGCATGGGGTCTGGCAGGCGGTTCAGCTGACCCAGGAAGCTGTTGACCGTGCGTGCCCCGATCCCCTTGACCGCGACCCACTCCCCTACAGACGAATCGGCGCTGACAGTCATTCGCTGGTTCAAGTACGGTAAGCGTCGTCTGTATGTGAACACCACCGACGGCGTCCAGGTCGGCTGGGTCGACCTTGTCTCAGGCGAGCGCACACTGGCGCTACCGGACATGGCGGACGCGTTCGAGGTAGCGATCGCCACCGAACAGGCCGACATACCTCAGCCCTACATGCCGCGACATGTGCTCGACGAACCGACTCCCCTCGACCAGCCGCAGCCACTCCCCCAGCCCGTCCCGCCGGAACCGGTCGTGCAAGCGCCGGCCATTGTCGAGTCGCCGCCGCTGGCTCCAGCGCCCACCTGGACGGACTTGGCGGGCAACGTCCCGGGGCAGGCGGCACGAGCACGCGCGAGGGAGGAGCTCGCCGACATGCGCGATCGCAAGGGCGCCTTTCTGACGTTCCTCGCACGCGGCCTCGACGTGAAGACCGACGAGCGGTCCTGGCGCGTCGGTGCCGACGGTGAGGAAACGGTAGGCGGACGCCTGGAGAAGCTCCGCGCCGACGGATGGCACCTCCTGCACTCGGTGCCCGTCGGGAACCGCGGCAGCGACATCGACCACGTCCTCATCGGCCCGGGCGGCGTCTACACCCTCAACACCAAGACCCATCCGGACGGGAGGATCTGGGTCGGAAAGACCACCGTCATGGTGAATGGCCACAAGCAGCCGTACCTGCGCAACTCCCGGTTCGAGGCCGACCGGGCAGCCAAGCTGCTGTCCGCGGCGGTCGGCTGGCAGGTGGACGTGACACCGGCCCTCGTCTTCCTCACCGGCACCTTCATCCCGCAGATCACCATCAAGGACAAGCCCGAGGGCGTCATCGTCCTGGACAGGCTTGATCTGCCGCGGTACTTCCGGCGGCGTCCGCCGCGACTCACCGTCACCCAGGTCGGCCAGGTCTTCGATCACGCACGTCCTTCGTCCACCTGGAGTTGAATCCCAATGGCGACGGGCGTGGCCCACAAGCACCCGAACCTTCCGGACTGTTGTCACGCGGCGTAGGCTGGCCTGTCATCCAGACGCGGCAATGACGCCGCGCCGATCGCCGATGTCGTCGATTGAAGGAGCACCCATGAGAAGAATCCGTGGACTGGCAGGGGCGCTCGCCGCCCTCGCGTTGGTGGCATCCAGCGTCGTGACGGTTTCCGTCGCGGCGACCGATGCGACCGCCGCGCCGTCCCTGAGCCAAGGGATCGCGCTTCCGAAGGTCACCGGCCCGCTGCCGGTCACAGCGAAGTCGTACCCGTTCGGTGCCGCCGACCACCAGCTGGTGCCGCAGAACCTTGCCAAGGTGCACTACGCCGAGCGGGAGTACCTCGTCAGCGGCACCGCCAATGTCTACACCTGGCCTGTCACGGGCCCGGCGGTGGTGCGGACGCCGGACGCGCCCTACACCACCCGCGTGCTGGTGCGGATGCCCGCCAAGGGTCAGCACTTCAGCGGCAACGTCGTGGTCG
>CAYTJV010000956.1:0-1823 GCA_964438165.1 uncultured Planctomycetaceae bacterium
GCGCAAGTGCACAGGAGGGCGTACGGGACGGATGTTCGCGGGCCCCGGAGACCGAGGCTGAGCTCAGGAGCGGTACGGCCGCGGTTGACCTTCAGGAGAGGTGCGGGACTGAGTCCGATCCCCGCCATGGGCTCAGTGACGAGGCCGAACGGCGGCTGTTCGCCCTGGGTTGCTGGCCGAAGCGGGCATTCTCGGCGACCGTCGATCAGTTCCTGGCTTTCATGCAGTACGGGTACGGCGCCGTTTGTATGCTGCCCGTACTGGCAGACTCCGTGCTGGTCATCGACGAAGTGCATAGCTTCGACCGGAGCATGTTCTCGGCCCTGAAGAAGTTCTTGCAGTGCTTTGACGTGCCAGTGCTCTGCATGACCGCCACTCTAACACAGGACCGCCGCGAGCAATTGGAACACGAGTGCGGCCTAGCAGTATACGATGACAAGCCCGGCCAACTGAGGGTCATTGCCGAACGACCAAGATACCGACTGACCATTGGCGAATCGCGTCAGGCGGTGGCCTGCCGCGTCGCCGACGCGCTCGCGGCCGGACGGCGCGTGCTGTGGGTGGTGAACACCGTGGCGCGATGCCATGAGGTCTTGGCGATACTTGCCGACGGCTTCGACCCCGCTTCGCCAGATCCCCGCTTACAGACGAGAGAAGGCATTCCGATCTACTGTTATCACAGCCGCTTCAGGCTGATCGATCGTGTCGCGCGGCATCAGGCCATCGTCGAGAATATGAGACCCACGCGGCCCGCGAGCCTGGGAATCACCACGCAGGTCTGCGAAATGAGCCTCGACTTGGACGTGGACCTTCTGGTCACCGAGGAGTGCCCGGTCACGTCACTCATTCAACGCATGGGCCGGTGCAATCGCGACCGAGAGGCCCGACCCTTGACGGAGTCCGGAGAAGTCATCGTGTATCGACCCGTTGATTCGGCACCCTACTCGGCCGAAGACCTGACCGGGTTGCCGGAGTTTCTGGCCCTTGTCCGGGAAAAGGAACTATCGCAGACGGCGCTCGAACAAGCACTAGCAGCCGTGCCGGGTCCGCCATGGGGCGGGGACAAATTGAGCATGTTCCTGGAGAGCGGGCCGTATGCTCTCGCCGGCGAGGAAATGTTTCGAGAAGGCGAGGACCATAACCGCGAGTGCGTGCTTTTCCACGACGTGCATGCCTACCTAGAGGCTCGCGCCGAAGGGAGGCCGGGTTTCTTGCTGCCGGTGCCAAAGCGATGGGCCAAGGCGCGCGATCAAGACGCTTGCGGGGAACACCGGCGGTTGCCTCGCCATCTCGGTGTTGCCGCCGTGGGGCACTATCATCCATTGCTTGGGTACTGCGATCGACCGCTGGACGAATGGAGGACACGGTAATGGCCAAATCCACGATCACGTCAAAAGCCGCCAAGCCGGCCCAAGTGACGATTACCTATGATCTTTTCGACCTTCCGACCGCCCAGCACAAAGCCGGCTTGGCGGGGCTGCTGCTGCAAATCGAGTCGATGCAATCCCGGAAGCTTCCGGCGCCCGTGTTTCGCTGGGACAGCGAACAGCCACGAACAAAGGTCCACGTGGACTTCACACCAGAGACGACAGTCGCGCTATTCGACGATTTGTATGATGCAACTTGGGTCGAAGGCCAACCACGCGAAAAACCATATACCAAGGGGAAGGGGGACACAAAGAAGGTGGTCCCCTGGCTGCGGCGCGCGCCGATCACCAAGCCCGATAAGAAAGGCAAGGAGACGACGATCGACGGATATGTGTACATGGACCAGGTCTTTCAAGCTAGCACTGCATCGCTTTTTGATTGTTGGCGTTGAGCGA
>CAYTJV010000957.1:0-1817 GCA_964438165.1 uncultured Planctomycetaceae bacterium
TCAGTTTGCGCCAGGTCTTTCCGGCGTCGGTGGACTTGTGGATGCCCGAGTCGGGACCGCCGCCCATGAAGGCCGCGACGGAGCGCCGTCGCTGATAGGCCGCAGCATAGACGACGTCCGAATTCGACGGATCGAACTCGACGCTGGTGACGCCGGTGTCCTTGTTGATCTCGAGCGAGACCACCCAGGTGGCACCGCCATCCGTCGACTTGTACAGCCCGCGTTCACCGCCAGGCGCCCAGAGCGGACCTTCGGCGGCGGCGTAGACAACGTTCGAGTTGCGTGAGTCGACGAGAATGCGCGCAATGTGCTCCGACTGGCGCAGACCCATGTTCATCCACGTCTTGCCGCCGTTCAGGCTCTTGTAAATGCCATCGCCAATTCCCACGTGACGTCCGCTGACGTTCTCACCCGTACCGATCCACACCGTGTCCGGGTTGGTGGGATCCAGCGTGACGCAGCCGATCGAGTAGGAGGACTGCGAGTCGAAGATCGGCGTCCACGTCGTACCCGCGTTCTCCGTCTTCCAGACGCCGCCCGAACCCACAGTCACGTACCAGACGTGGCGCTTCTTTGGGTGAATCGCGATGTCACTGATGCGTCCCGACATGATGGCGGGTCCGATGGTCCGGAATGCCAGGCCCGACAGCGCTGCCTCTGTCACCAGGCTCTTTGGCCCGGGAGCGGCGGACGCAGCCAGGGCTCCAGGCTTTGCCGGCTGCGCCTTGGGTTTCTGCGCGATGAGGTTGCTCGAGACGGCAGCGAGAATTGCGACGAGGCCGACGACGGTTCTGCGCACAGGCTCCTCCTGTAAAGGTCTCTATGTTACCCCGGGCCGTGTGTGAACTCGTGACGTGGCGTATGCCTCCCGGAGATTCTCGCTAAGTGCCGGCGCCGGGCTTCCGCGGCGATGTGAAGACCCGCGCGACCTCTCCCCTTTCCGTACTATACTGACCAATGGATGTGGTCCGGGGCCGCAGAGACGCAGTCGCACAGCGGCGACCGGGCTCACGACAGGAGGATGAATACCATGGGTAAAGGACTTGGACTGGGATGCCTGGCTGTGGTCGTGGTGGTCGCTCTGGTCGTGGCCGGGTCTGGCGCGGGCGTTTACAACTCCCTCGTGACGCTTGACCAGGGCGTGCAGGCCCAGTGGGCTCAGGTGGAGAACGTGTACCAGCGGCGCGCTGATCTAATCCCCAACCTGGTAGAAACGGTGAAGGGGGCGGCGGCGTTCGAGACGGACACCTTCACCGCCGTCACGGAGGCTCGCTCCAAGGTCGGCCAGGTGAACGCCGGAGACATCGCGAACAATCCCGAGGCCTTCGCCAGGTTCCAGCAGGCTCAGGACGGGCTGTCGTCCGCGTTATCCCGCCTGATGGTGGTTGTGGAGAAGTATCCCGACCTGAAGGCCACTCAGAATTTCCGGGACCTCCAGGTCCAGCTGGAAGGGACTGAAAACCGGATCACCGTGGAGCGCATGCGCTTCACTCAGGCGGCCCAGGCCTTCAACACCAGGCGCATGAGCTTCCCCACTGTGCTCATGGCCGGGTTCTTCGGCAGCCGCTTCAACGAGAAACCCTACTTCAAGGCTCAGGCAGGAGCCGAAACGGCTCCGAAGGTCAATTTCAAGTAGCCCTTTGGGAGGATCAGGCGGGAGCCATCGCGGCGGCCACTGATCCTACGGGACTTTCATGAAGCGAGCCTTGGTCGGACTGGCGTTCGTGCTCATGGCGCTGGCGGCAGCAAGCGCCGCCGAAGCACCGATCCCTCCCGCGCCGGCGAGGGTCAGGTGCCTGAGGTCGACCAGCAGACGA
>CAYTJV010000958.1:0-1800 GCA_964438165.1 uncultured Planctomycetaceae bacterium
CCGCCGCTCTGCGGCGTCTGGAGCACGCGCCGCAGAGCGGCCGACCGACCGTTCCCACGCAGAGCGTGGGAACGAGGAAATGTGAGGTGCCCTATGTCCTACCGTGGCTTCCCTGGAATGTCGGTTCTGGCGTGGATGATCGTCTTCTTGATCGCTGCAAGGGTTCCGGCCCAACAACGAGAACCCGTTGGAAGCGCGAGCGGCGGTGCAGCATGGTCCAACGGGCCGCCGCGCGACGCCCGTTTCTTCCCCATCGCCGTGTGGCTCCAGAATCCCAAGATCGCCCCGCGGTATCAGGCGATTGGGGTCAATCTGTACGTGGGGCTTTGGCAAGGGCCGACGGCGCAGCAGATCGCCGAACTGAAACGGCACAAGATGCCGGTGTTCTGCGATCAGAACGATTACGCCCTGGCCCACCTCGACGAGAAGACAATCGTCGGCTGGCTCCATGGCGACGAGCCCGACAACGCCCAGCCGCTTCCGGGCGGAAAAGGCTACGGGCCGCCGATTCCTGCCGGTAAGATCATCGAGGACTACGAGAAGCTGCGGCGGAACGATCCCACGCGTCCGGTGATGCTCAATCTCGGCCAGGCGGTGGCGTGGGACGGCTGGCACGGCCGGGGCACGAGGACCAATCATCCGGAGGACTACCGCGAGTACGTGCGCGGCGCGGATCTGGTCAGCTTCGACATTTACCCCGCAGTCCATTCCTCGTCCGCCGTGGCCGGAAAACTCTGGTACGTGGCCCGTGGCGTCCAGCGGCTGCACCAGTGGACCGACGGGCGAAAAGGCGTGTGGAACTGCATCGAGTGTACGCGCATCGACAACGCTCGGGCAAAGCCAACGCCGCAGCAAGTGAAGGCCGAGGTGTGGATGTCGATCATCCATGGATCGCAGGGGATCATTTACTTCTGCCACCAGTTCAAGCCGAAGTTCATCGAGGCCGGCCTCTTGGCCGACGAGGAGATGTCAAGAGCCGTGGGGGCGGTCAACCGCGAGATCCACGGCCTGGCGGAGGTGATCCACAGTCCGACGGTCGCCGACGGCGTGACGGTCACGGCCGACCCGGCGGCCGTCGAGCCCGATCGCGCACGCCTCTTGGGAAAGACTCCGATCGCTGCCATGGCAAAGCGCCACGCGGGGTCACTCTACATCTTCGCCGTGCGCATGGAGCCGCAGCCCGCCAAAGGCGTATTCCGGATCGAAGGGCTCAGCGGCAAGGCCGCGGTGGAAGTCCTCGGCGAGGGCCGCACGCTCGATGTCGCCGACGGCCGCTTCGAGGACGACTTCGCCGCTTGGGGCGTGCATCTCTACAGGGTGCGGCAGGACTGACGCGGGCTTCACGATGCGTGCCAGAGGCTCGCAGAAGCCGCACGAGGTCAATAGATCTCGGGCAACTCGCCGCGACGCCTTCGCGCGAAGTGACTGTTCACAAGGCCAGCCGTCCTCGAATTACCTGCGGGAGGTTTCAGACTTGATAGGTCCGGAAGATTCAAGGGGAATCCGAGAAACCTGCGTAGGAGGGTGGCGGCAGCCTCCCCTTGACGTTTCTGCAGATCATGGACCAGCTCCAGAATGTCCCGACGGAACTCAGTCAATCTTGGCCTGTCAAGACGGCACGTTTTGACGAGAAAGACACCTTGCGGCGTCAGCGCGCGAATGGTCCCGTCCAGGCGTATCTCCAGGTGAGGGCCATACGGGTCGTGGCAGGGATCGGGCACGCCGATAGCATCCTGCTTCGCCGAGTTACAGAAAGGGCAAACATAACACACCCAAGTCTAACCGGTATCGACCCACCGT
>CAYTJV010000959.1:0-1798 GCA_964438165.1 uncultured Planctomycetaceae bacterium
GCTGCCGGCCCGGCAGGCGTATTCCCATTCGGCTTCCGTGGGGAGGCGATAAGTCTTGCCCTCCTTCCGGCTGAGCCAGCCGCAAAACGCCACGGCTTCATGCCAGTTGACCCACACGACAGGATGCTCGTCTGTCTGCTGCCCCCCGGGGTTTTTCCATGATACCAGGCCTCCCTTCGTCGGAATGTCCTCCGTCTTGCGGCCGGTTTCCTTTACGAACTGGCGGAACTGCCCGACCGTCACTTCGTACGCGCCCAGGAAAAAGGGCTTCGTGATCCGTGCCCGGTGCTGCGGCTTTTCGTCGCTAGGGACGTCTTTGTCGGAATCCGGCGAGCCCATCGTGAATTCCCCGGCGGGAATTAGCACCAGCCTCATGCCGATGGAGTTGGTAATGACCGTTTGCGATGAGTGCTCCACTGGGGGAGCCGTCTCAGTCGGCTTGCCGGATCCGGCAGCCACCAGTGGCAGCGAAAGCAATATCAACCAGCCTGTAATCCTCCTCATGACATGACCTTCCTCTTCCCCAAAACCAAGGGCAGAGACTCACTGCTCCTCGCGGCTGATAAGGTAATAAAGCGTTGTCGGGCCGAGCTCGATTTGCGCGGCGCTGCCGAGTTGCTTGGCCGGGTAGCCGCTGAGGTCGAGGGCGGTGACCTTGAGCTTGGCGGCGTCGGGACGCTTGAGCTTTATGGTGCCGCTGAGCTCTCGGACCAGCCACGGGTCCTGGCCGAGGCTGGTGATCCGCAGGACGCCCGGGGCGGCCGGCTCGGTGCGGAAATTGGCGGGCTTTTCCTCCGACATCGCCTGGAGCAACATGCGCCGCGAGGAGGCCAGCGGCTCGTCGTCGAGGCTCACAACCAAGATGTGACCGAGATCCATGTCAGAAGCGATTACAAGGTCCTTAAGCTCCGCAGTTCCGGCCGCCTTGAGGTTTCCGCTCAGGCCCTGGGCGGCCGGGGCGTTGATGGTGAGCGCTCCTTTGCCGTAATCGAGCGTGATCTGGCCGGTGGTGCTGGCGACGGTTTTTGCCGCGCGGCGGATATAGGGCTTGAGGTCGGCCAGCGTCGACTTGCCGCCGCGCTCGGTGAAGCTCACATTGGTGCGCCCGGCGAAATGCACCAGCGGATCGATCACGCTGCCGGGCTTGAGGGCCGTGCCCTGGGGGACGTCCTTCAGCCGTAGCTCGTCGAGGGCGGCGTCCTGGGGCAGGGGCGTTCCCTGGAGGTGTACGAGGTCCTCCAGCTTGAGGTTCAAGTCGACGAGCATCTCGCCCGGGTCGACGGCACCCTTGCGGTAGATCAGGGCCGCGGCCGGGAATTGGCCGATCATGGCCGGCGACATGAGCGTCCACGGCTGCATGAAGAACCCGGGCTTGACGGCCCAGGTGGAGCTATCGAGGGCGAAATGGACGATCGCGTCGCTGTCCTGCAGGGCGCCGTAGGCCGCGTAGAACAAGGGCGCCTCGGAGCGGTAGCGGTTCGGGCGGTTGAAGGTGGTTTCCGAGATCATCGAGGGCTTGCCGTCGTAGCTGGGGTCCATGGCCGGGTGGACGAACAGCTTGGGCTTGCCCAGCTCCTCGGCCTCGAACCGTAGCGCGCTGCGGTCGCTGTAGGTGTGTCCCTCGCGCACCGACCACGCGGCGTTGTCGCCCTTGTGGTTGCAGCCGAAATAGCCGTGGCGATCGATGAAGTCGCCGACCGTGTAGCTGTATTTCTCCAGGGGCCCGAAGAACTGCGGGCTGGCGGTGGCCCAGTTCGACGCCGTAATCACCCCGCGAAACCCGGTGCGGCGGAGGAAA
>CAYTJV010000960.1:0-1796 GCA_964438165.1 uncultured Planctomycetaceae bacterium
GCTTGCCGTCTCCCGAATTCTGGCGAATTCGGCTACGGTCCCATGAATAATCCGGGCCAATTACTTCCGCGCAGGCCCTTTGTCCCGGCTGTCCGGCTTGGCGCCATCCTTGCCAGCGGGCGGAGTCCCCGGCGGGAGGGGCGCAGGACCGGGCTGCTCAAGAATTCCCGGGATCCGCGGCTTCGGAGGGCCTTCCGGGGTCTCGGACGGCGCGGCCGCGGCAGCCGACAACTCGTCTTCAGATTCCAGCCGTATCTGCCAGCCCCCGCCCAGGGCCCGGTACACTTGGATCAGGCCCTGGGCGATTTGGCCACGGGCCTGGGCCAGTAGGTCTTGCTGCGTCACGAGGTCCTGTTCGATCAGGGCCACGCGGTTGAAATCGACGGTCCCTACCTTGTACTGGGCGATGACCACGTTGACCGCCTTCTGGGCGTTGAGCACGCTTTCATCGAGGAGCTTCGTTCGCTCTTGTTGCCGCAGGAAAGTCACCAGGCCGTCTTCCACTTCCTCCGCGGCCAACAGCACCGTTTGCTGGTAGACGAGAACCAGTTCCTGGAACCTGGCGTCCTGGAATCGAACGTCATTCACGATGCGGCCGTAGTTGAGGATGTTCCACTGGAACGACGGGCCTACGCTGCCATTGAAAGCCGAAGACCGAAACAGCCTGGGCAAGTGCGAGGCCTGAAAGCCCATCGTTCCGCTGATGGCGATGGCGGGATACAGCTCGGCTTCGGCAATGCCGATCTGCTCGCTTTGGGCGGCCGCAGTTCGCTCGGCCCGGCGCACATCGGGGCGGCGGGCGAGAAGCTGGGCGGGAATACCGGCCACCACGTGAAGCGGCGGCGCCGGAATCGCGCCCTCGCCGAGTCGCCCCTGCAACTGCTCCGGCGGCATGCCCATCAGCACGCACAGCCGATTACAGGCCCGCCGCAGAATGATTTCCAGCAAGGGAATCTGCGCCTCGGTCTGGGCCAGGGTGCTCCTGGCCTGATCCACGTCGAGCTCGCTCACACGGCCGGCATCGAACCGCGCCTCGACGATTCTCAGGATCTCTCGTTGCAGTCGCGCATTGGCGCGGACCAGTTCGATCTGCTCCTGGGCCACGCGCGCCCGCACGTAGTTGTCGGCGACGTCGCCGAGGAGCGTGACCAGCACGTCGTCATAATCCTCCACCGAGGCGCTCAACTGGTCGTCGGCCGCTTCCACCGCGCGGCGGAACCGGCCCCAGAAATCCAGCTCCCAGGCAAGATTGAATCCGTAGGACCACTGGCTGGTGTAGCGTTTTCCAAACACAGGAACGGCCGTATTCCCCAAGCTCGCCCCACGACGCGTGTAGGCGCCGAACATGTCCTGTTGCTGAGGGAAAAGCGCTCCTGCGGCAATCCCGAGTTGGGCTCGGGCCTGGAGCACGCGGAAGCCCGCCTCCCGGAGCGTCAGGTTCTGTCGATATGCGTCCGCGATCAAGGAGTTGAGCACGGGGTCCTTGAACACCGTCCACCATCGGCTCTGGTCGTCCGCGTCCTCGCGCACGCGAGCGTCGGCCGCATCGATCCAGTGTTCAGCCGCCGGGGCGGGAGGCGGGCAATACTCGGGCCCTACCTTGAAGCAATTCCGCAGGTAGTCAACCGGACTGGTACACCCGCTGACTACCAGCGCAATCGCCGCGACCGCCGTCAAGGCGGCTAACCCGGGCCGACCCAATCGAAGCATTGCGGCCACTCCCTTTCCAGGCTGAATTCACTCCGCCGACTGGATAAGTGCTTTACACCACAAGGACTATGCGGTGTGACCTGGTA
>CAYTJV010000961.1:0-1794 GCA_964438165.1 uncultured Planctomycetaceae bacterium
GAGGAGCTCGGGCTGCGGACCCAGCGCATCGAGCCGATGATCAAGACGCTGGAGGACTTCAGCCGCCGGGTCGACGAGATCAAGACCCGCATCCAGGAACACCAAACCGCCGGCCTCCAGGCCAGGGGCCGCGAGCCCTTGATCGTCGAGTTCCGCAACATCCTCAAGGGGACCCAGGAAACCCCCACCAGCCTCCGCCATCGGGTGCGTTACCTCAAGGCAATCTACGCCCAGTATCAAGAGGCCAAGCGCGGGCTTTCCGAGGGGAACTTGCGGCTGGTCGTTTCGATCGCCAAGAAGTACCGCAACCGGGGCTTGAGCTTTCTGGACTTGATCCAGGAGGGGAACGCGGGCTTGATGCGGGCGGTGGACAAGTTCGAGTACCGCCGCGGGTTAAAGTTATGCACCTATGCGACCTGGTGGATCCGCCAGGCCATTACCCGCGCCGTGGCCGACCAGAGCCGGACCATTCGCATCCCCGTACACATGGTCGAAACCATGTCCCGCGTGCGGAACGTTTCCCGCAAGCTCCTCCAAGATCTCGGCCGCGAGCCCACGCTTGAAGAAACCGCCAGGGCCAGCGAGACGTGCCTCGACGAGGCCCGCCGCGTGATGGCCATGAGCCGCTATCCGATCAGCCTGGACCGGCCGGTGGGCAACAGCGAGGACAGCCACTTCGGCGACTTGCTGCCCGACGGCACCGCCCAGAGCCCCGCCATCGGCGCTACCCAGGAGATGCTCCGCCGCCGCATCGGCAAGGTGCTCAAGACGTTGAGCTATCGCGAGCGGGAGATCATCAAGCTCCGCTACGGGCTGGGCGACGGTTACAGCTATACCTTGGAGGAAGTGGGGCACATCTTCAAGGTCACGCGCGAGCGGATCCGCCAGATCGAGGCCAAGGCCGTGCGCAAACTCCAGCAGCCCAGCCGAAGTCAGGAGCTGGTGGGGTTCCTCGACTAACCGGAAAGAAAATGAATTGCGAATAGCGAATACGGAATAGGGAATTCTGAATTCCGTATTCGCTATTCAGTATTCCGTATTCATTCGCAGACTCCCGCGACCGTTGCGGCCGGCACGCCGGGCCAAGTGGGAACGAGAGAAACCAAGGGCCGGGGCTCCCGGCCCTTGCTTTGCGCCCGAGCACAGCGATTCCTTATCTGACCGTGGTATAATTCAGTTGTGTCGCCGCGCCACTCGTACTTCCCCAAAGGCCAGTCCGATGAATGCAGATGCGATCCGGGAAACGTTGAACCGTCAGCCCTTTGAGCCCTTCGAGATTATCATGTCCAGCGGCGAGCGGCACGTTGTCAAGCATCCCGAGTTCCTGATGCTCACGCCATCGAGGGCGGTCCTTGTCGACCCCATTACCGATCGCCTTTCCGTGCTCTCCTTGAGGCACATTACGGAGCTGCGGACGACGCAGCCGCAAGCGTCGTCGTGATCGTCATCCCCGGGAGTATTGCCATGGCCACTGTTTCTCTTCCTTCGTCGGCTCCTCCGCGGGACTGGACCATCGCCGACCTGCTGAAACAACTCGGCGGCGTGCCGCCGAAGCGAGTCCGCTGGGTGCCCATACCCGGCACGGCCACGGAAAAAGACCTGATCGAGACCGAGGCGCGAACCGGCCGGATCTGCGAGCTCATCGACGGGGTGCTGGTGGAGAAAACCATGGGGAGCTACGAGTCAGCGGTGGCGGCGGCGATGATCTACTTCCTCAAGACCTATCTGCGGCGGCGCCGGCTCGGCGTGGTGCTCGCGCCCGATGGCCTGCTGCGGATTCTTCCGCGCCAGGTG
>CAYTJV010000962.1:0-1789 GCA_964438165.1 uncultured Planctomycetaceae bacterium
GTCAACGCCCATCAAAGTGGACAAAAGTATAACACCTCGTCGGCCCATGAGAAGCCTCACTCGATCCCGCCGCCGCCCAACACGCGGTCGCCGTCGTAGCATACGGCGGCCTGGCCCGGCGCGATGCCGCAGCACGACTCGTCGAAGAGCACGCGGAACGAAAAAAAGGGGTCAGAACTATTTTCTCGCACGGGAACCTCGCTTCCCCTTGCCTCGCCGGACGATAAAACAGTTCTGACCCCTTTTTCGGGCTCGACGGTGGCGGCTAGCGCTGGGCTGCGGTAGCGGATCTTCACATGGCAGGCGAAGGGCCTTTCGGGCGGGGCGACGAGCCAGTTGGCCTCGGCGGCGACGAGTTCGCGGCGGGCCAGGTCGTCGAGTCTGCCGACCACCACGCGGCGGGTCTCGGGCTCCAGGCGGACCACGTAGCGGCGCTCGCCGAAGGCCACTCCCAGGCCCTTGCGCTGGCCTACGGTGAACTGCTCCAGGCCCGAGTGATGCCCAACCACGACGCCCTCGGTGGTGACGATCTCGCCGGAGGTATCGACCTCGGGCCGCGACTGTCGCACGAATCGGGCGTGGTCCTGGTCGTGTACGAAGCAGATTTCCTGGCTATCGGGCTTCTCGGCCACGCGGAGCCCGATCTCGGCGGCCATGCGGCGGATTTCTTCCTTGCGGTACTCGCCTACCGGCAGACACAGTCGCTCGAGCAGCCGACGCTGGACGCCGAACAGCACGTACGATTGGTCCTTGCCGGCATCCCGTCCGCGCAGCAGCGCCGGCGCCTTGCCTTCGCCGCCCGGCACGATCCGGGCATAGTGCCCGGTCGCCACGAAGCGGGCACCCACGCTGTCGGCGTATTCGAACAGCTTGCCGAATTTCAGCCACGTGTTGCACACGATGCACGGATTCGGCGTGCGGCCGGCGGTGTATTCATCGACAAAGTAATCCACAATCCGGCCGAACTCCTCCTCGAAGTTCACGGCATAGAACGGAATGCCGAGCATCTCAGCCACGCGCCGGGCATCGGCCGCGTCGTCCGCCGTACAGCAGCCCTGCTTGCGTGGGTAGGGGTTAGGGGTCAGGGGATAGGGGTCAGGGGCTTGCGAACACGCGGCCGAGTTGGGACACGGGGCCGGTCCACGTCCGATCTCCAAGCTCTGATCCCTAACCCCTGACCCCTGACCCCTAACCCCCACCCCCTCGATCCCGTGCCGCATGAACAGCCCGATTACCTCGTGCCCCTGCTGGCGCAAGAGCCAAGCGGCCACGCTACTATCGACGCCGCCGGACATTGCGAGGACAACGCGAGACATGGGAGAAGGATGAAGGATGAAGGCATGGCTAGTGAAAGCGCTCTCTTTGGGAAGTCTATCGGGCAGTCGCGCGCTTGGAAAGGAAGGAAGCGTCGTAGCCGGTTTGCCAGCTTGGACTTCATTCCTCATCCTTCATCTTTCATCCCTCCCCTTCCCCTACCCCGGGCAGGTGGTATAATGAAGAGTTTGGTAAGTTCAGAAATCTTGTTGGACGGAGCAAACGCATGGACAAAGAGTGGACCGATCGGGCCGAGGCGATTCAGAAGCGAATCCTCCAATTGAGGGACTCTCTTTGACCAGGCAGGCAAACGGTCGCAGGTTGTCGAAATCGAGCGGCGCATGTCGGCCCCCGACTTTTGGGCCAATCAAGAGAGGGCACAGGAGGTCGTGGCCGAACTGAAGGGCTTGAAGACCGTGCTGAAGCCGCTCGAGGAGCTGGCTCGCGGAACGGACGACTTGGGGGCCATGATCGA
>CAYTJV010000963.1:0-1786 GCA_964438165.1 uncultured Planctomycetaceae bacterium
CCAACCATGGCTACGCAAACCGCCAGTCCGCGGCAATCGATTGCGGGGAAGACGATCGGCGATTACCTCATCGACCGGCTCCTCCAGCGCGGCGTGCGCGACATCTTCGGCGTGCCGGGCGACTACGTGCTGGCCTTCTACGGGAAGCTGGATCAAAGTCCGATTCGCATCGTCGGCTGCACGCGAGAGGACTGCGCCGGCTTCGCCGCCGATGCCTACGCCCGGATGAACGGCATCGGGGCCGTCTGCGTGACGTACTGCGTGGGCGGGCTGAGCCTCTGCAACTCAATCGCCGGGGCCTACGCCGAAAAGTCGCCGGTGATCGTCATCAGCGGGTCGCCGGGGCTGAAGGAGCGGGTCAACAATCCGCTCTTGCACCACAAGGTCAAGGACTTCCGTACGCAGTTGGACGTCTTCCGCCGCCTCTGCGTGGCCGTCACCGATTTGACCGATCGTTCCACGGCCTTTCGCGAAATCGACCGCGTGCTCGAAGCGGCGGTTCGCTATCGCCGGCCGGGCTACATCGAGCTGCCGCGCGACATGGTCAACGTGGCCCCGGAATCATCCTACACGCCAACCGCAAGCTCTCCAGCGAGCGATCCCGACGCCCTCGCCGAGGCCGTGGCGGAGGCCGCGCGGCGGATCCGCGCGAGCCGCTGCCCGGTGATTATCGCCGACGTCGAGATCCACCGCTTCGGCCTCCAGGAGCAATTGCTCGCGCTGGCCGAAGGGGCGGGCATCCCGATTGCGACGACCATTCTCGGCAAGAGCGTGATCAGCGAGCGCCACCCGTTGTTCGCCGGCCTCTACGAGGGGGCCATGGGCCGCGAGGAAGTCACCCGCTTCGTCGAGGAAAGCGACGTGGTGCTCCTCCTGGGCGCGTTCATGACCGATCTGAACCTGGGCATCTTCACGGCGAACCTCGATCCCGGCAAGTGCATCTACGCCACCAGCGAAGCGCTGCGGATCAGCCACCACCACTTCCACGACGTGCTGTTGAGCGATTTTCTCAAGGGTCTGGTGGCCGAGGGCCTGAAGGTCCCGCCCCGGCCCCTGCCGCCGCGGCCGGAATACGCCGACGCGGCCTTCGAGCTTAAGCCCGATGCCCCGATTACAATCCATCGGCTCATCGCCCGGCTCAACCAATGGCTCAACGAGTCGATGGTGGTGATCGCCGAGGCGGGCGACGCCCTGTTCGCCTCCAGCGACCTGGTGATCCACCGGCAGACGGAGTACGTGGCCCCGGCCTACTACACGTCGATGGGCTTTGGGGTTCCGGCCGCGCTGGGATGCATGGTCGCCCGCCCCGATCTCCGCGCGGTGGTACTGCTCGGCGACGGGGCGTTCCAGATGACCGGGATGGAGCTTTCGACCATCGTCCGCCGCGGTCTTGCCCCGATCATCATCGTGCTCGACAACGAGGGGTACGGCACGGAGCGGCTCTTGCACCCGGGCGACTGGTCGTTCAACGACGTCCAGCCCTGGGCCTACCACAAGCTGCCGCAGGTCTTGGGCGGCGGCACCGGGTACGACATCCACACCGAAGCTGAGTTCGACTGTGCCCTCCGCTCCGCCTGGGCCGACAACCGAGCGATGAGCCTCCTGCACGTCCACCTCGACCAGGCCGATTTCTCCGACGCGCTGAAGCGTCTGGCCAAACGACTCATTTCCCGGGTGTGTTCCCGGGTGTGAGGGGAATGAGTCGTAGGGCAAGCAGCCTTGCTTGCCCGGATTCCCTCGTTCCCACGCTCTGCGCTCAGTATTACCCACATTTCGACATACTTGC
>CAYTJV010000964.1:0-1783 GCA_964438165.1 uncultured Planctomycetaceae bacterium
TATACACTTCACTCGAATTTGTGGAATATGGCCGCTAGATTAAATCGACAATCCGTGAGCTGGCAGGGGTCGTGAGAAACCCGATTTCCAGGTTTCAGTCTTCTCCAAACCGGATTCTCTTGGTACGGTCTCGCTGAAGCGCATGTTCCGCGCACTGCTCAAGAAGTTCGCTCCGACCTGGCTTGCCTCGCCTCTGCGGCGTGGAATCCAGGCGGTTTTTTTCCTTGGCTTCCTGGCGCTCTTCTTCTACGTCGCGTGCCCCTATCCGACTCGCCCGGCACGCGTTTGGGGGCAATGGTCCCCGACGGACGTGGACCTCGGCGCGCTCCACATCCGGATGGAAGCAGAGATGCCCCCCGACGAGCCGATCCTGCCCGGACAACTCCTGTATGTGCTCGATGCGAGCGTCTCTCCGCCGGACGATCTTGGCGCGTTTCGGGTCGCTCAATCCGGCGGGAAAGAGCTCACGGTCGAACCGGCCGCCCAGCCGACCGCCGAACAACTCGACAAGCTCGGCGCCAGTTTGGGCCCTTGGTTGCTCCACGAGCAAGCGCCCGGCGAGTGGCCCTCCCACTATGCCCGGGGCCTGCAATCCAAGGAGAAGCTGCCGGCTGAGCTCTTTCTGATCCTCGACCCGCTGGTGAGCATCTCGACCGCGATTGCCGCCCGGACCTGGGTCTGGTCGCTGGCGGGCGCGGGAGCGATGCTCCTGGCCGGCCTGGTGATTCCCCGCGGTTTCTGCGCCTACGTGTGTCCGATGGGGACGCTCATCGACCTGTTCGACTGGGTTCTCGGCCGCCGCGTCCACCTGCTCCGGGGCCGGGCGGTCGGATGGGGGCGACACGTGAGATACTATCTCCTCGTGGCCGTCCTCGGCTCCGCGTTGTGCGGCGTGCTGATCTCGGGCTTTGTGGCGGCAATCCCCGTGGCGACCCGTGGGCTGGCATTCCTCCTCGCGCCTTTGCAGACCGCGGCGCTGCGCGGCTGGTACCAGGTGCCGCCCTGGGGTCCGGGTCAGTTCATCTCGATCGGGCTGTTCGTGCTCGTCCTTGCCTTGGGTCTGCTGCGGCCGAGGTTCTGGTGCCGGTATCTCTGCCCGACCGGGGCGCTATTCTCCGCAACGCACTTTTTCCGTATCTTCGAGCGCAGGGTGAGCCAAGATTGCATCGGCTGCAACCGGTGCGTGGAAATCTGCCCGTTCGGCGCGGTCCAGGACGACTACACGTCGCGACCCGCCGAGTGTGCTCTCTGTCGCAGTTGCGGCGGGGTGTGCCCGAGCGGGGCGATCCGCTACGTGCCGCGATGGAGTGCGAAGGGGTCGGGAGTCGTTTTCCATGTCGGCGATTGTGTCGGTTCATGCGAAAGAGCGTCTCCCGCCGACATGGAAAACGACTCCCGACCCCTTTTTAGTGCGCGCCGGCGTTTCCTCGCCAGCACGGCCGGCACGGCGGCCGGGATCGCGGGCGGATTGGCCATGGCCGGCATTACGAAGGTCTTCGGCGCTCGTCTTGACGAGGCCGGCTCACTCCGCCCCGTGCGTCCACCCGGAAGCGTTCCCGAGCCCGAGTTCTTGGCCCTGTGCATTCGGTGCGGGGAGTGCTTTCGCGCGTGTCCGAACGACGTGCTGCAACCGCTCGGGTTTGAGCAGGGGTTGGAGGGCCTTTGGACGCCGCACGTGGTGGCTGATTGGTCCGGCTGCGAGACGAGCTGCAACAACTGCGGTCAGGTGTGCCCGCCCGGCGCAATCCGGGCGCTGCCGACCGAAGAGAGCCGAGTGGCTAAC
>CAYTJV010000965.1:0-1782 GCA_964438165.1 uncultured Planctomycetaceae bacterium
GCCTGCTTTAATAAGCATTGGCGCCTTTAATGCTTCTTTTGCAAACAGTATAACAACCTGCATAAACAGCAGCGTGCCTTTTACCAATACTTCCACGCCTGTTTCAACTGGCGCTTTTTGGGATTTTGGGGATGGCAATACAGCCAGCCAGCTAAACCCGGTTCATAGCTACTGCACCCCCGGTATTTACATGATAACATTAATTTCCTCCTTTGGAAATTGTAATGATACGGCCACCGGCAGCATTACGGTTTTTGACAAACCGGCGGCCAACTTCACGGGCAGCAATACCAGCGCCTGCAAGGCGCCGACCGCCCGGAGGGCGATGACCCCCTGCCGGCCAACCTCGACTGGGATCTGTGGCTCGGCCCGGCCCCGATGCGTCCGTACAAGGCCGCCTGGCCCAAGAACCACCCGGCCCGCAAGCTCGTCTCGTTCAAGCACGACTTCGTCTACCATCCGTTCGTGTGGCGCGGCTGGTGGGATTTCGGCACGGGGGCGTTGGGCGACATTGCCGCGCACTCGATGAACCAGATCTTCTTCGCCCTGGACTTGCCGGCCCCGACGGCCGCGGAGGTCGTGGCCACCTCGGGCATGACGCGGGAGATGTTCCCCGAGTGGAGCATCCTGCGGTTCGATTTCCCGGCCCGCGGCGACCAGCCGCCGGTGAAAATCTTCTGGTACGACGGCGGCAAGACCTTGCCCAAAGATCTGGGCGGCGGCCTGGGACCGGTGTACCTGGGCACGAAGGGGAGCTTGCCGGCCGGCCTGGGCCCGTTCTTCGGCAAGAAGGTCGAGTCCTACGCCCGACCCAAGCCCGGCCCGTGGGACCGCGAAGAAGTCCACAAGGATTGGACCCGCGGCATCCGCACCGGCAAACAGCCCGGCTGCTCGTTCGGCTACTCCGGCCCGTTCACCGAGGCGTACCTGTTGGGCAACATCGCCCTGCGGGTCAACCAGCGGATCGAATGGGACGCCAAGGCCTTCCGCATCACGAACTGCCAGGAGGCCAACCAGTACCTGAAGCGCGAGTACCGCAAGGGCTGGGAACTGTAAGTGCGATCTCGCGGAAGCGTAGGTCAGGCTTTCCAGCCTGACAATCCGAATATCGCGCAAGAAGCGACACATCAGCAAGGAAATAGAGCAACCACGAAAGCCCGAAAGCCCGAAAAACACAGGTGTGGTACATGATCCCCATCACCCACTGTTGTCTCTTCCGGGCTTTCGTGTCTTTCGGGTTTTCGTGATTCTTAAGTAATCCCGTGCGCCTGCTCGTAGGCCGCGATTTTGTCCACGTGCTGCAAGGTCAGGCCGATGTCGTCCAGCCCGCCCAGCAGGCATTTGCGGCGGAAGGCGTCGACCTCAAAGGGAAGCTCCAGGCCAAAGGCGTCGGTCACGGTCAATCGCTCCAGATCGACCGTGAGTTGGTAGCCCGGGTGCTCAACCGTCCGGGCAAACAGATCGTCGATTGTCTGCTCGCCGAAGTGGATCGGCAAGATCCCGTTCTTGAAGCAGTTGTTGTAGAAGATGTCGGCGAAGCTCGGGGCGATCAGGACGCGGAATCCGTAGTCTTCCAGGGACCACGGGGCGTGCTCGCGGCTGGAGCCGCAGCCGAAGTTTCGCCGCGCCAGGAGTATGCTCGCCCCTCGGTACTCGGGCCGATTCAAGACGAACTCCGGATTGGGCGAGCCGTCGTCGAGGTACCGCCAGTCGAAGAAGAGGAACTGGCCGAAGCCGGTCCGCTCGATCCGCTTGAGGAACTGCTTGGGGATGATCTGGTCG
>CAYTJV010000966.1:0-1765 GCA_964438165.1 uncultured Planctomycetaceae bacterium
CCCAGCTCCGCGACTGGCTCTTCAGCCGGCAGCATTTCTGGGGCGAGCCGTTCCCGATCCTGCACGAGCTGGACGCCGACGGCAAGCCCACGGGCCAGGTCCGCGCTTTGACCCCCGAGCAGTTGCCGTTGGATCTGCCCGCCACCATGCCGTTCGACGCCAAGCACGACTCGCCGGAGCCCCCGCTGGAAAAAGCGCCCGCGGATTGGCTCTACGTCACGCTCGACGGCAAGCGCTACAAGCGAGAAACCAATACCATGCCGCAATGGGCCGGCTCCTGCTGGTATTACCTGCGGTTCCTGGACCCGCGCAACGACCGCGCCCTGATCGATCCCGAAGTGGAAAAAGCCTGGATGCCGGTCGACCTGTACATGGGCCGGGCCGAGCACGCCGTGCTACACCTGCTCTATGCCCGGTTCTGGCACAAGGCGCTCTTCGACCGCGGCCACGTGGGCACGCCGGAGCCGTTCATGAAGCTCGTCAATCAGGGGATGATCCTCGGCGAGATGGAATTCACCGGCTATCAAGATGCTTCCGGCCGCTGGGTCAGTCCGGCCAAAGCAGAATCGCTGGGCCAGTCGGCCAAGGCCGACCGGCGCTCGCCGGAGCAGGTCGAGCAGCAGGGCGAGGCGGTCGTGCTCAAGGCCGACCTGGCGGTCAAGGTCGAAAGCCGGGCCTACAAGATGTCCAAGAGCCGCGGCAACGTGGTCAATCCCGACGCCGTGGTGGCCGACCACGGGGCCGATTCGCTGCGGCTTTACGAGATGTTCATGGGCCCGCTGGAGGCCGTCAAGCCGTGGAGCATGCAGGGCGTGGACGGCGTGCGCGGCTTCCTGGACCGCGCGTGGCGAATGATGACCGACGAGCGGGCCGAAGACGTCCGCCTCAGTGCCGCCGTGCAGGACTGCGAGCCCACGGCCGAGCAGAACCGCATGCTTCACAAGACGATCCAAGCCGTGACCCGCGATCTGGAGCAGATGTCGTTCAACACCGCCATCGCGCGGATGATGGAGTTCACCAACTTCTTCCTCAAGTCCGAACTGCGGCCGAAGCGGGCCATCGAAGGCTTTGTCCTCCTACTTTCGCCCTTCGCCCCGCACATTGCCGAAGAGTTCTGGCAAGCCCTCGGGCACGCAACCACGCTGGCCTACGAGCCCTGGCCCGAGTTCGACGAAGCCATGCTCCGCGAAGACACTATCGAGCTTCCCGTTCAGATCAACGGCAAGCTCCGAGCCGTGATCCAAGTGCCCACCGACGCCGACCAGGCCGCCATGGAACAAGCCGCCCGGGCTCAGCCCAAGATCGCCGAAATGCTCGCCGGCAAGACGGTCCATAAGGTGATCGTGGTGCCGAAGCGGATGGTCAACTTCGTGGTGAAGTGAAGTCAATCGGAATGAGGCCTGCCCCGGAACATATGTGGGCGGCATCACCGTGTGTTAGAGCAGTTGCGGCGCCTCAGGAGCGGCTACGGCCGTAGAGAAAGGATGATCCTCAAGGAATTCCCGGATGCCCTTGGTATAACCGGGCGGGTCAGCCGATGCCAAGACTCGCAGGAGAGATCGAAGAGCGTTCACCGCCCGAGTGCCATGGCTCCGCATGATCAGGCCCTCTGCCGGAATACAGAGGCTTCTCGTGATCGGCGACCAGAAAGGGTACTCTGAGTTTTCAGCGATGTGATGCAGCGGGATGCGATCGCCTCTCTGCTCGGCAGGCAACTCAGGGAGACGCGGCGCGATGCCCTCGAGCCATTTCAGTTCTCGCACCA
>CAYTJV010000967.1:0-1763 GCA_964438165.1 uncultured Planctomycetaceae bacterium
CTACGCCAAACTACTCCTGTGAGAAGGTTCATTGGCTACGCAAAGGTCAATAATAGACTGGAGTAGTGGGCTTATCGTAGTGACGCCGAAGGGACGTGAGTACATGGTGTGGCGAGGGCCGTTGCCCAATCCCACACCAGGATTACAATAGCGTTGCCACCAGGGGCGGAGAAGATTGGTGTGCCGCTGCTTGGCACAAGCAGTGCCGTGGCGGGCCGGAGCGGGAAGTCCGGTGGCCGGTGAGGTTTGCCTTCCGTGGCAAGGCCGGGGACGCCGGGCACTGTCCTCGTTGTTGCATACAGGTTGACGGATGGAGATTGTGAGGGTCGTTTACGACCCTTTCCGCCGAAGGCGGTTTTAGGCCCAGCGTTTACGCCGGGTTTGCTGTCGTCGCTCTCATCTACCGCCTTCTTTCATTCAACATTGTCACGCCCATTCATGGGCATCCTGTTTGCCGATATTAAGGGAGGCCCGTAAACGGGCCTGACAACCCAACAACCAATTGTCGCGTTTTCTCGACCCGGCGTAAACGCCGGGCCTAATACCGCTACGCAGTCAAGGGCCGTAAACGGCCCTCACCATTCCCATCTGTCAAGTTGCGTGGAGGAACGGTAATAGTTCACGGGCCGCAACAACAAGGGGCGATGCTCAGGGGGCGTCTTGCCGGGCAATTGACCCGAGAAGTCTCATTCTACAAGGTCATTTCCGCCCGCTTCCGTGTCTTGGGGGCAGGGCACGTGTGAAGATAGCTTAGCACGTCGGAGAGTTGGGCGGTGGCCAGGGCCAGGCACGTGTCGGCGCCGCCATAATAGAGACGAATGGTGCCGCTGGCAGCCTGTTGAAAAAGGGGGACAGGCACCTCACGGCCGCTGCTTTTCGCGGTATTTTCGCTTGACGGTTCGGAGCCAGTCCCCTTTTTCAACAGGCCGCTTGGCTTGTCGAGAATCCAGCCGCAGGGAAACACGACGCCGTTGACGTCGCCCTGACGCTCGTAGGGCATCTCGGGCGCGAAAACCCATTCGTCGCTGCGACGAAGAACCCGACATGGATCCTCCAGGTCGAGCAAAGCGAGTCCAAGTCGATACAAACACCCGCCGGCAGTTGTTCGCACACCATGATAGAGGACTAACCAGCCCTCGGGTGTTTCCAGGGGAGGAGGGCCGAGGCCGATTCGGTTGGCATCCCACCACGCGCCTCGCCGCGCGTGCAAGAGAATCTGGTGTTCGCCCCAGTGAATCAGGTCGGGCGAGAAGGAAATCCAGATGTGGGCACCCGAACTGCCCGCGGAAACCGGCCGGTGAATCATGGCGTACCGATTGCCAAAGCGGCGGGGAAAGACGGCTGCGTCCTTGTCCTCGGGAGGCATGACCGGGCCGAGCCGGGAAAAGGTGACGAAGTCGGTCGTTCCCGCCAAGGATACCAGCGGTCCGCTGGGTGAGAAGGCCGTGTAGGCGATGATCCACTGGCTGCGGTCCTCGTCGACCCAGGTCAAACGAGCGTCTTCCACGCCCCACTCTTCTTCCGAGTAGTTTGCCGGATCGGGCGCGAAACTAGGCTTCGAGTCGATCCGCCAGTTCGACACGCCGTCGCTGCTCCGGGCCACGGTCAGATGCGAATGTCCCCGGCGGTCCTCGACGCGGACGAGCAAGACCGTTTCATCGCCCAACTGACACGCGCCGGCGTTGAACACCGTGTGGGCCTGGTAGGGCCAGTCTCGGGCTGTCAGGATCGGGTTGTCGGCGTGGCGATGGAACAACTCCGCG
>CAYTJV010000968.1:0-1761 GCA_964438165.1 uncultured Planctomycetaceae bacterium
ACGCCATAGCTGACGGTGCCATCGGCATTCACATCGTCCTGACCCGTGACGGTAACCAACTGCGGAACATTCCAGTTGGCGGCGGTGAACGTGAGGGTTGCAGTGGAAACAGCGCCCTCGGTCGTGTCGTTCGAGGAGATGTTGAAGGTCACATTCTGAGTTGGCGGCGTGTCCAGCACGACGGAGAATTGAGCCGTCTCGCCCTTCTCGGAGGTCACAAGATGCTCAGTCGGAGCAATCGTGACTCCCGCAGGCGTGTAATAGACGCGTAACTGAGGACGTTCGGCTTCAATGGCCGAGTCGGAGGAGATAAAGCCCCAATCATCCGTGCCGCCTGCCCATGGAACAACGGCCCAGCCGTAATTGCTCGCGGAATTGCGAACCCAGCTCTGCACGTCGGCTGTCACATCGAAGGCGTTGAAGGTCGCTTGCACGTTGGGGTTGAGGGAGGCATTACCGGCCTGGGTATTGGAAGTGGTGGACGCTTCGATACCGTTGGGCTGCACACCATTGCCAAAAGAGGCCCAGGTCGCGGTGAAGTCATACCAGTCCTGCATCATTCGATAGAACTGGCCACCATCGCCCATGGCCTCTGGATTCGTTCCGGCGAGCGTGAGCACTGCGGAGTGAATCTGAGCGCCGGCGGGAATCTGATCTAATGCGTTGCCGATGATGTTGTTGAACCGCAACAAGACTTGCGTTTCATTCGCGTCGTCGGCTGCATCCACGTACAGCCAAGTGGCTACTTCGTTCGGGAACTCGCTGCGCTGATCGAGCATCGTGTCGATCACTCCCGAGTAACCGTCTATGCCTTGGCGGAAGCTGGTATCGGCTGTGTCGCCCGGGACCCATTCGACTGTCAAGAGCGGCCGATCCAGGTAGTTTGCGGCTTCACTCGGGCTGAAGGCCCAGCCATCGGTGCGGGACGGCCAGCCGGTCATTAGCCAACCGAAATTCGTGTCGCCGTTGGCCCAGGCTTGCAGGTCCGCGGTCACGCCGATGTAGGTCGCACCCGTACCGGTGCTACCCGATCCATCCACGACGCCCAATTGCGACTCGTTGACCGTGATTGCCTCCACTCCGTCGGTCTGAACACCGGCCGTCGCGTTGCGGCCCTCCAAACCAGTCGCGAAGCTGTTCCAGGTTTCGGCCGTTGCGTCCCAGTCGACGAGCATCCGGTGAATCGTGCCGCCGTCGCCGGGGTTATTGGTGTTGACAGTCAAAGTGGCCGACACAATCTTTGCGCCGTAGGGTACCTGGCCCGGATTGTTGCCGAAGAGCTCGTTGAACCGAATCAGGACTTGGGCTGTATTCGATTCGTTGGCATCGGGCCAGTCCACGAGGAGTCCGAGCGAATCGCCGCCGGTCGGATAGACCGTGTTCGGACTGGACTGGGTTAGCTGAACGTCGCTGGCGTCCGAGTAATTACCGTATCCCCGGTCGACATCTTGTTGGAACTGACCAACACGCACTTCGCCGAAACGAATCGTCCGTGTCGCGGCGTTACTAGTTCCACCGAGTCCGTCCTCTAATGTGACCGACACAACACGGTCGACGAGCGTCGGATAGGGGCTCACGTTGCGGAAGGTCACAGCGCGGAGCAACGCCTCGACGGCGACGCGGGTCGCGTTGCCATTGAGGGCGACAACGAGCGGAGTGGTGCCTTCGCCACCGGTGAATGTGCCGATCACCAGCCCGCTGTAGATGACGTCACTACCGGAAACGCCGATAAAACCTTCGCTTCCGCCGTCATTGCGGATG
>CAYTJV010000969.1:0-1747 GCA_964438165.1 uncultured Planctomycetaceae bacterium
CACGGGCGCCTCCGTCTTCGTGGAGAAAAAAATCCGTGAGGGAAAAGGATTGGAAACCATAAAAACCAAGAATCACATTCTGCTCTGCGGCTGGAACAGCAATGCCGAAGAGGTCATCGAGGAACTCCTCCGTTCCGTGCCGGTGAAAGAACTCCCATTGGTCCTGGTCAACGAGATGTCCGAGGATGAAGTGGAGTCGCTGAAGTACAAATACCGGGACCAAAATTTCCATTTTCTCCGGGGGGACTTTACCAGCGAGGACGCCCTCGCCCGGGCCAATATCTCCCGGGCCCGGTCGGCCATTCTCCTGGCCGATACCTCCGGCCAACGCTCCCTGGAGAAAGCCGACGAGCGGACCATCCTGGCCACTCTGGCGATCAAGTCCATGGCCCCGGGGGTGAAGACCTGCGCCGAACTCCTCAGGCCCGAAAACCGGCAGCACCTGAGCCGCGCCAACGTGGATGAGGTCGTCCTGCGGGGGGAGCACATCGGGAGCCTGCTCGCGGGGGCCACGACTTCGCCCGGCCTTCCCCGGGTCATTTCGAGCCTGCTCTCTCCCGAAGAAGAGAACAAGCTTTGGAAGGTAGAGGTTCCCGCCCGGTTCGTGGGAAAGCCGGTCTCCGAGCTCTCCGCCCATCTCAAGGAAAAATCCCAGGCTCTCCTCGTGGCCCTGATCAGCGAGCGCAAAGGCCTGGCCCTGGACGATATTCTGACCGACGACTACTCGGCCATCGACCAATTCATCAAGCGCAAATTCGAGGAGGCGGATAAGGACCTTTGGGGCACAAAGGAGCGGATCCTGGTCATGTTCGGACTGGGGCGAATCGGCGGAACCTTGTGGGGGACAGCGCATGGACTATTCGGTCGCGTCGTCGCCGGCGACCCTTACATACCATCGGGCCGTTTCAGCGAGCTTGAGGCTGAGGCATGTTGTCTGGAAGAGCTCTTGGCGGCCTCCGACGTTGTCAGCCTTCACTGCAATCTCACCGATGAAACGCACCACATCATAGGGCCCGCCGCACTCAGTGCGATGCGGCCCGACGCCATCGTTATCAATACCGCGCGTGGACCCGTCGTGGACGAAGACGCCCTCACGGACGCACTCCTCTCGGGCCACGTGTTTGCCGCGGGACTGGACGTCTTCGAAGACGAGCCGCCAAAGGCAAACCGCGATGCCCTACTCCAGCACCCCCGCGTTGTCGCGACAGGGCACTATGCGTGGTACAGTCAGCGCGCCAGCCGCGAACTCCAACGCCGCGCGGCACTGAATCTCGATGCGTTGCTTCGGGGAGAGATTCCCGAGGATTGTCTCAACAAGAGTGTGAACCGTGCGTGCAGCACGTAAACGGGCATAGAGAGAACCTCAATGGCATGTACCGTCAATGACATAGCGCGCGTGGCCGGGGTAAGCCGCTCGACGGTTCTGAGGGCATTGTCAGGCAAGCCGGATATCTCCATCGACACCCGCGAACGCATCCAAGCCCTTGCCACGACCATGAAGTACCGCCCCAACTACATCGCCCGCAGTCTGACGCAGGGAAAGACAAACATCGTCGGCGTGGTTGCAAAGCCCAGCATCTACTACGCGTCGCATTCCGTTATCGAAGCCGTGGAGCGCGGCCTTCGCGAAGGCGGCTACTCCACCATGCTGCTCATCACCGGCAAAGAAACCGGGACCGACGACGCCGTCGGTCCCGGTTTCTTTGCCGGTGATGAGCAGCATGGTGGAGTAGCCGCCAAAGAAACA
>CAYTJV010000970.1:0-1735 GCA_964438165.1 uncultured Planctomycetaceae bacterium
CTTACCCCGTAGCTGGCGCATTATAAGTGGCCCGCGCCGAATTGGGCAACCGCGCTGAGTGCGAGGGCTTCGCAGAGAGGAGAGGGTGAATGGAGAGGAGTGCAGGGTGATGGGTAGAAAGTAGAGGAAGAACGCGAGTCGTCGAGCTACATGCGGCACTTTGCTGATTTGTCCGGCGATCCGACAGATTGCACCTCGCTTCCTTTCTTTTCCTCTCCGCTACCCTGGGCTGATAAATCGGATTCGGTGCCTCAGGCCAGACTCGTTGCGGTCGCATTGGCAGCGCTGCACGGTGATATTGAATCCTTCTGGCTCCCTTCTCCCCCGGTCTTCCCGGGGGAGAGGGGCTGGGGATGAGGGGGCTGCCCTGTCGAAGACCCGTTCACGGCGGCTTGGGGCCAACGTTGGTACGCGGGGCCACGTACGCAGCTTCGGGCCGGATGGCCGACGCCACGCGGATTGCCCCTCACCCCCGACCCCTCTCCCCCGGAAGCCGGGGGAGAGGGGAGGAAGAACGGTCCGTAAACGAGCGCGTTGGGTAGTAGGAGGGAGCGAATGAAGGTGTGAATGCAGGGGGCGGAATCTGCTCCGGCGCGCAATAGATTTGCGGCGACACACGATCTCTACGCTTCGGGCTACGATAGGAGCGCTTCGGGCTACGATAAGAGCGCGCTGGGGTCGTCGCTTGAGCGGGCGACGACCAAGGGCGAGAGCAGCTCCACGGTCCGGCGGGTCGCACCCTGTTGAGCCAGGACCAGTTGACGGGCACGCTGGCCCAGGTCGCGTACGAAGGCCGGATCCTGTCGGCAACGCACCACAAAGGCAGTCAGGTCGTGTTGATTCGCGACCACAACAGCCGCCTGCTGTCCCAGTAGTTGCTGCACGACGTCGCGGAAATTCACGGTATTGGGGCCGAAACAGACGGCCACTCCGTAGCCGGCCGGCTCAATCATGTTCTGCCCGCCGCGGCTGCCCATGCTGCCCCCTACGAAACCGGCGGTGGCCAGGCCCCACCACGCACCAAGCTCGCCGACCACATCAACCAGCAGGATCGAAGCCGGCTCGGCCTCGGGGTTCTCGTCCAGCTTGCTGCGCCGCTGCCAGGCAATTCCCGACTGGTCCAATACCTGGGCCACTTCCTCAAACCGTTCGGGATGTCGGGGGACAACAATGAGCCGAGCCGTCGCGTCGACCTGCCGCAGTTCGCGAAAAGTCTCCAACGCGAGCCGCTCTTCAGGATCTTGAGTACTCCCCGCGAGGAAGACGAACGTGTCGTCGGGGACCTGCCACAATTGCCGCAAGCGGAGTGTCGTGGGGTTGTCACGGTCGGTCTGAGCCCCATCGAACTTGATCGAACCGGTCACATGCACGTCCGGGGCGGGAGCGCCGAGTTCGCGGAACCGCTCGGCGTAAGTGTCATTCTGGACCGCCAACAGGTTGATTTGCTCCAGGCTGCGGCGGAGCAGAGGGCGAATCCAGCGGTAGCCGCGAAAGCTCTTTTCGCTGAGTCGTCCGTTGACGATCGCGACGGCGGCGCCCTGATCGCGCGCCTCGCGGATCAAGTTCGGCCAGATCTCCAATTCGACCAGTACGAGTGCGGCTGGGCGAATGCGTCGCATCGCCTGCCGCACGGCCCAGCTGAAATCGAGCGGGCAATAAAACACCTGGTAGCTGGCGTACTTCTTGCGAGCCAAGGCAAAACCGGTGCGGGTCGTGGTCGAGATCACGCATTCCC
>CAYTJV010000971.1:0-1730 GCA_964438165.1 uncultured Planctomycetaceae bacterium
AGGCGCTCGACCTGGCCATCGAGTGGACCGGCAAGGCCATGCCCAACTGGTCGCAGCCGTGCGTGGTCACGGTACACGTGGGCCCGCAGCTTGGGGCCGGCGGGGCGACGACTTTCATGTTCGATCGCGGCGAAGTCTATGGCTGGCGGATGAACATTCAGGGTTCGGCCGAACGAGTGCTCGATTCCGTGCTACCGCACGAAATCACGCACATGGTGTTCGCCAGCCACTTCCGCGCCCCCCTGCCCCGCTGGGCCGACGAAGGGGGCGCCACGAGTGTCGAGCACGTCTCGGAGCGGGCCAAGCACCGCAAGATGCTGGTGCAGTTCCTCCAGACCGGCCGCGGCATCGCCTTCAACCAGATGTTCGCCATGACCGAGTATCCGCCCGACGTAATGCCGCTCTACGCCCAGTCCCAATCGCTGGTCGACTTCCTCCTCCAGCAGGGCGGGCGCCGCCGGTTCGTGGCGCTGTTGGAAGACGGCATGAGGGACGGCCAATGGGCCGCGGCCGTCGAGCGGCACTATGGAATCCGGGATCTCGGCGCGCTGCAAACCACCTGGGTGGCCTGGGTCGCGCGCGGCTGCCCGGCGATCCAGCGGCAGCCCAGCCGGCCCGAAACCCCGGCCCAGGCCCCAGCCCTGGCCAGCAACCAGCGTTTGCCGCGGCCCGAGCCGAATCTGATCTGGCACGTGGCGGGCAGCGACCGCGCGGGCAAGGCGGCGGGCCTGCTCTTCCCGATCGAGCGTCCCAGCCGGCGGTCCGCTCAGCCCGGCGCAACAGCCGTTGCCGGCGTGACCCCCAATTCCCACCCCCTCCGCACCCAAGCCACCCGCCCGCAGCCGATCGAGCAGCCGCGGCAGATTATTCTGGAGTGGAGCCGGCAGTAGGCAGTACGCGGAAGGAAGAGGGTGGACGGCTGGACGGCCCGGAAAGAGGCCCTTTAGCCGAGTCCGAAGACGATCTTGAGCGCGTTGTCGATCGCACGCATTTCGGCCGCCGTCAATTCACCACGGACCTTCACCATCCGTCGGGCATAGTCCACCGGCCTGGTTTGAAGGCAGTCCGCCACCGACTTCTTGGTCAGGCCGTTAGTGCCCGACGGCTCGATTTCCACATTGGAAAGGATGCGTGCCTTCTTCTCATTCCACGCCGTAAGGGGCGTTACTTGAATCACCGGCACGCGGGCATTGTACGTGTCATTGGTTACCACCACGCAAGGTCGCACCTTCCCTGTTTCCGATCCTTGGACCGGATCCAGATTCACGTCGACGACCATGCCGCGCCGCAAAGCGCTCATTCCGGCCAGCCCTCCATCGCTTGGCTGGTCAACTGCTGAAGCTCTTCGTCCTCGGCGTAAATCTCGGCGTAAAGATCGGCTGACTCGCACAGTCGTTGCTGGGTCAGCTCGTTGCGAAAACGGTCGATGGCCTCGCGCACCAGCGAACTCTTGTCGGGATAGCCCAACGCTGCGAATCCACCCAAAAACTCTGCCTGGTCACGTGTGAGAGACAACTTTGCTTGGGGCATATCGCACCAACAACAAAGAGGAAGCCGATGGGACCTGAAACTGGACCCTATTATAGGCCCCTAAAATGTGTCCGTCAAGGGATGCGTCCCAGCGAATGAACCCAAGAGCCGCGTCCCGCCCAGTCTGAATTTGACATCTGCAATCGAATGTTTGCAGTCTCCCCTTCTCCCTCTCGCCCCTTCTCCCCCTCTCCCCGGCC
>CAYTJV010000972.1:0-1713 GCA_964438165.1 uncultured Planctomycetaceae bacterium
GCTGCCGGCCCACCCGGCGGTCCCCATGGCCCGCGGCGGATCGGCCGACCTGCTCCGTGGCGGCCTTCCGCGGAGCCGCTCGGCGGCCCGGTCGCGACCCGGGCCCGTCGCGCGGCGTCTGATCGTGGGCGCCCTGTTCCTGGCCGCGGTCACCACGTTCACCGCGCTCGCGGCGACCGCGTTCTTCTCCCCGCCGCACGCGGCGGCCCCCCCCTCGTCACCGTCCCCTCAGACGGGGCGTACACCGCTCTCACGGGAACCTCACGGTCGCCTGTCCGCTGACTCATCGGCCTCTAACGGGCGCACACAAGACTCGCGGCAGACGCCGCCGGAGGCGGTGCCTTGACCCGTGAAAGGAGAAAGCAGGCGATGAAGAATCGACGCACGAGGAGGCTGCGGCGCACAGTGGTGTACGCGGTGGCCGCCGTAGCGATCACCCTCATGCTGGCCGCTTCGGCGAGCGCGGCCGTCAAGAAGAACACCGTCACCGGCAAGTGGCTCTCCGGCGATCTCCACACCCACACGTACCTCACCGACGGCAAGAACACCCAGGACGAGGTACTTCGCAACGCCTTCGAAGTGTACGGTCTCGACTACTTCGCCAACTCCGAGCACGGCGGCCAGTACAACGGCGTGCCGAGCGGACTGACCACGTTCATCTCTCCCGTGTGGCGCTGGATGACGCTCACGGACTACTCGTTCCCCATCGTCCTTGACGCCCGCTCGCGCTACACGGAGCGCCAGATCATCCAGGGTGTGGAGTGGAACGCGCCGACCCACGAGCACGCCAGCGTCGGCATCGTCGGCCCCGGCAACGAGCCTCACGGTATCAGCGTCTTCGAGTACCGCTTCGACGCCAAAGACACCGACACCAGTCGTGCGAACGAGGCCCAGAAGGAGGTCTCGCACACCGAGACCGACACCGCCGGCAACGCGGTCAAGGTCGTCGATATCCCGGCCGTGTCGATGGACAAGACCAACGCGACGCAGGCCGACATGATCAGCGCGGTCAAGTGGCTGGACGACAACTACAACAGCGATGCCTACATGCTGGTCAACCATCCTTCGCGCGCCCAGAAGTGGCACGTGGGTGATTTCCGCGCCCTCAACGACGCCGCCCCGGAGATCTGCTTCGGCATGGAGGGCTTGCCCGGTCACCAGCCCGACCTGAACGGCCGCGGCGGCTACGACTACGAGTTCGACGACGCCGCGGTCGAGGCGCGAGCCCGCACCTACGGCGGGGCCGACTGGATGGTCGCCAAGGTCGGCGGCCTCTGGGACTCGCTCCTGGGTGAGGGCCGCAACTGGTGGATCGTCAACAACAGCGACTTCCACCGCTACTCGAACAACTACACGTCCGGCGGCTCGTTCTACGCGACGCAGTACTACGACTTCTGGCCGGGTGAGTACAACCGGACCTGGACGTACGCCACCGACACGACCACCCAGGGCGTCGTCAACGCCGCGCGGTCAGGCAACGCCTTCGTCGTGAACGGCGACCTCATCGACGCCCTCACGTTCAAGGTGGTGGACGGCAAGAAGAGCGCCACCATGGGCGAGACCCTCAGCACCAGCCGCGGCAAGACGGTGACCGTCACGGTGGCCTTCCAGTCGCCGGACATGAACGCCAACGGCGACAAGCCCACGGTGAACCACGTCGACCTGATCGCCGGTGACGTGACCGGTCCCATCAGCCCGTCGAGCACCGACTAC
>CAYTJV010000973.1:0-1711 GCA_964438165.1 uncultured Planctomycetaceae bacterium
CCAAACGGCTCGGCGAACCTGCCAGTACGACCGGTTCCGTGGGCGTGATATCCACACTGCCGACACCCGCGTTGAGGAAGCCAGCGGGCGGCGCAGCATTCAGCGGGCGAAGCAACAGCAGTGACAGGACGGCAATGAGTGGGAGAATCGGCTTCATAAAGGTGTAATATGCACAGTCCCGTCAGCACAGTCCAGTCTGCGTAATCCTCGAGCGGAATGCCCCTGAGCGCACCCGTGCCGCGCACCGGGCTTTGGCACAAGCCCGCCAGGAAATGCTCCACAGCCAGGATCAGGAACACGAACAGCCGGCCCTACATTAGGCCCAGCCTGCTTGGCTTGCCGGTCTTCCAATAGTTCGAGCGAAATGGCGACCGGAGAGGTGATTCGGTCGATACAAGTCTGAAGAAGGTTGATCCGTGAGGCAGGGCCTGTGACGCAGGGAGGCGCATAAGTGCATTGGCGCGGATTACTCGGAACGGCTCTTTGTACCGTTTCCATATTGTTCGTGGGGGTGACTGAGGTGCTGGGCCAAAACGGCCTGGCAAATCCGGGGGCGATGGGAGGCAACGGGGGGGGTTCGGTGCCGTCGTTTCCATGTACGGCCGTGGAACCAATGCCCGATTACCCCTTCGTCGATCTGCACTTTGGCCAACCGCGCTACCGCCCGCAATGGACTGCCGCGACCGACTTCATCATCCTCGAGCGCATCGGCAGCGAAGCTTACCCACTTGTGGAAACAGTGCCCGCCGATCAGCCATCCGACACTTATCCTGGCGCCGAAGTGCTCAACGCCACGGAGCTTCATCAGGGTTCGTCAGGCGGGCCTCGCCTGGACTTGATCCATCACGGCGACGAGGCCGATCTGGAAGTTGTGTATTTCCAGATCGACGGCTGGGAAGGGTATCGAAGCATCGGCCCGACTCCCGATGATTGGTTGCGGATGATGGCACCGGGCGGCTTCCTGCAGACTCAGGACAACAAAGCCGAGCAGATGATGGCGTGGGGTTATTCCTCGCGGCTCTACAATACCGAAGTGAACTCGCGATGGGACCTCTGGAGCCGCGTGACCTTGCTGGCCGGCTTCCGTTGGATCAACCTATCTGAAGAGCTTCTCGGGACTCTGCCCCCGGAGAGAACCGTGCCTTTCTGGGGCACCGAGGTGAAGAACAATCTGTACGGATTCCAGATTGGTGCGGAGGGTGAGATCCTCAAGCGCGGCCGCTTTTCGATCGGCGGAGTCGGGAAGGCGGGATTGTTCGACAATCGCGCCGAGGAAACAACGACCGTCAGCATCTTCAGGATCCTATTTGCCGAGTCCGACTCGACCGATCACGTTGCCTTCGTGGATGAGATCGGCGTGCACTGCAAGTACCAGCTCACGCAGCGGCTATCGCTTCGAGCCGGTTACGAAGCGATCTGGCTGCAAGGCATCGCTTTGGCGCCTGGTCAAATCTCCGAGACGGTTATCCATCGCAACGGCAATCTTCCGCAAGAAATCTATATCCAGCCGCTCGGCGTCAATTGCGGTTCCGGCGTGTTCTATCACGGCGCCACAGCCGGCGTAGAGTTTTCTTTTTAGGGTTGATCTACCAAACTCAGTGGCGATTAGGTGAGCGGTGCTGACGTGAACGCACTTCCCGACGCCAACCGTTTTGCGTCCGCAGAAAGCCTCAAGAAACCGTACGACAAGAAACTTCTGCCTCCTGTCCAT
>CAYTJV010000974.1:0-1709 GCA_964438165.1 uncultured Planctomycetaceae bacterium
TGACCACATTGCCACCGGCAACGTCGATGACGCGAATAACACCGTCTTTGCATCCAGAGAGGATTTGAGTACCTCCCGGCAGGGCCACGAGACTGGTAACCGGCTGGCCGTGGCCGGCGATTTCCTTGACCGGCTTGGGGGGCTCGGTGGGAGCAGCAGCGGGCAAGGCCCAAAGCCGCAGGCTATTGTCGGCTCCACCGGTGGCCACCTGAGCTTCGGCAGCAACGAGCGCGACAGCATTGACCGGAGCGGGAGTCTCGACCGAAGCAATTTGCATGGCAGTTGCCAGATTCCAGACGCGGAAAGTTTTGTCTTGCGAGCCGCTAACGAGCTTGCTGGCGTCGGCCGAGAAAGTTACGCCGGTGACGGGGCCGGTATGACCCGCGAGCGTTTTGGCAATCTGACCATTAGCCAGGTCAATAATCTTAATCTTGCCGGTCTCTTCGCCGACCGCGGCGAACTTTCCGTCCGCGCTCACTGCAATCGACCGCGGCGGACCTTCGAGAGCAGCCAGGTCAAACTTCTTCACGTTCTTCGGCTTGCGCCAGAGCTTGATCGTGCGGAAGCCGCCGGAAGCGAGCAACTCGCCGTCGGGGCTGAAGGCCAGCGACTGGATCAGGTCCAGGTCCGCAACGCCGGGCTGCTTGTAGACTCCCTTGGCGATAAGCGATGGATCGGTCAGCCGACCGAGTTCCCGCTTGCTGGGAATGTGGTAGAGGAAAATCTGATTGGCCCGTCCGGCGGCGGCATACTGGCCGTCCGCGGAAATGGCGACGGCGAAGATCGGGTTGACTCCGGGAGGCAATGGCTGCCAGGCGATTGGTCCGCCGGTCCCCTTCACTTCCCCCTTGGCTCCCTGATCAATCCAAAGCTTGATGAGGCCGAGTTCGTCCGGCGTGAGGGGCTTGGCCTTCACGTCGTTGTCCGGCGGCGGCATGAAGGGCTCCTTCTGCCGAGCCGACATTTTCAGAAGCAGGCTCTCCGCGCTCTTGCCGGCGACGACGGCCGGACCTTCGCTCCCCCCCTTGAGAATCGTCATCGGATTTTCAAGGACGAGATCACTTTCCGCCTCGGTGGCACTGTGGCAGGCCAGACAATTCCGGCGGAAGATCGGCAGGATTTCCTTTTCAAAATCGACCGGTCCTTCGTGCTTCACCTCCGCGATCGCAATCGGTTCCGCCACAGCGGCACGGGTGACGAAGGCGAGCGGCAAAGCAGCGACGAGAACGAGCCAGCGGAGAGTGCTTCGTGCGATCGACATAGGATTATCCTCGGGTTACGAGTTTTACTTGCGTTGAATCTACTGGTTCCCAAGCTCTGCTTGGGAACCGACGTCTTCAAAGCTCAGCTTCGTGCTCCTGGCACGGGAAGCGGAGCTTCCAAACTTTCGTTCCCAAGCAGAGCGTGGGAACGAGCGTATACGACCTATTTCTTCACTTCCTCAACCTTGACCATCACGTTGGTCACGGCCTGCACATCCACGTTGTTGAACTTCCCCTTGGCCCGGATCACCACTTTGTGGTCCCCCGGCGTGGCATTGGCGGCAGCGACAATTTCCAGTTTCCCTTCCGCCTGACCATTGGGAATGCTCACTTTATTCACCGTGAGCCCCTGAACGCCCGGCGGCGGTTCGAAGGAAATTTCGACAGCGTCGGCGAATCCGTAGAGCCGGTTGATGTTGGCAGTCAATGCCTGCTTTTCCCCCTGCT
>CAYTJV010000975.1:0-1694 GCA_964438165.1 uncultured Planctomycetaceae bacterium
GAAGCGGAAGGCGGCCAGCAGGTTTGGGTCGTCGAGACGAATCTCGACGACATCAGCGGCGAGCTTATCGGCCACACCATCAGCCGGCTCTGGGACGCGGGCGTGCTGGATGTGTACACGACGCCCATCCAAATGAAGAAGAACCGGCCGGGAGTCAAGCTCTCGGTTCTGTGCGCTGCGGCTGACCTGGACACCGTCGAAGGGGTCCTTTTTTGCGAGACGACTACGTTGGGGATCCGCCGCTGGCCGGTGTGCCGGCATGTGCTCCAGCGCAAAGCGCACACGGTCGATACGCCTTGGGGTAAGATTGCCGGCAAGGTAGGCTGGAGTGCCGGCGCTGCCCCGCGTTTCGCCCCCGAGTTCGAGTCGTGCCGCCAGGTTGCCGTGGAACACCACGTGCCGCTGCGCGTGGTCTACGAGGCGGCCCAGAAGGCATTCAATCCCGGCGAAGTGACGAGGGATTAGCCGAATCAGTGGGAATCGATCTATGTGGGTGTTTGCTCAGATACGTTTCATCGGCTACCTATTTCTCGCGGCAGTGGTAGTGTGGGTTTTCGTGACGGTGAAGCGGGGCCAACACCGCCTCGCACGGCAGAACGCGCGCCGGCGGGCCTTGGACTCGCCCCTGGAGGAGCCCCCGGAATCGCCGTACCCAAGGGGTCTGCCTGACTCGACCGTTCGGCGACAAGTCGAGGTGCACGAGACGGTTCGGGAGTTGCTGGTTCAACTCGACAGCAAGATCGGCGCCCTGGAACAATGGATCCGTGAGGCCGACCGCGTCGCGGCCCGGTTCGAGTCGGCACTGGCGGCTGCCCGGCCGGAAATCCTCCGTCCGGCGGTTCCCGATCGCTCGTCGGAGGCCGCTTCCGACGCGGCGCATGAGCCGTACGCGGCGCCTCCCGGCAGTCAGGCCGACGCGCTGCGGTCGGCCGGCGTGACGGGCGTGAAGCCGAAGCCGGACGTGTACGAGGACACGATGGTGGCCGCACGCCCGGCGTCCGATCGCCGCTACGAAGAGATCTACGCTCTGGCCGATTACGGTCTGGAGCCCGCCGAAATCGCCCAACGCGTCGGCAGCCCGGTCGGCGAAGTGCAGCTCATCTTGAGCCTTCGCGGCAAGCGCTAGCCCCGAGCCAATCGCAGTCTTGGAGTGGAACAGCGGCGACAAGTCGCCGCAGTCCAAACCGCCGCACTCATTCCGGGCTCTCGTTGATGAGATATTTCGCCACCACGGCATCCAAGGTACACGCGGCGGGTGCGCCGCGCAAGAGGACGCGGATTGCCTCCAGGTCCGACTTCCAGACGGTATCGCCCGGGGCACACAGGCACTTGCTGCCCGGCTCGTAGGCGGTCAGCAGCCTGCCGGCTTGGTGGTAATAATGGGCGTCGCTGACCTCGGTGGCGTAGACCCGCATGTACGGCATGATGTCGCTCGGCCGGAACCAGAGCTTGATCTCGCGCTCGGCTTCGGCGGCCGAGGCCGAGGCGTGGACGAGATTGTCCATGCGCTCGCCGATCACGTTTCCCGCCTCATCCTTGACGGGCACCACCGTGCCCAGCGTGCGGATGCTGCCGGGGACGCGATCGCGGGCCACGTGGGGGTTGGTCGGGCCGGCGATGTCGCGGATCTTCTTCACCGCGTCCGGGCCGGAGTACACCAGCGCCACCACGCGGCGGCGGGTCGGGCCCGACGG
>CAYTJV010000976.1:0-1690 GCA_964438165.1 uncultured Planctomycetaceae bacterium
CCGCGCGGCACGCCCGGGGGTACCCCGGCCCCAACCCGGGGACCCGGGCCGGTGGCCCGGGACGGGGCCGGAGGTTAGCCGGGGGGTTCCGCACCGGCTCGGGCGGGAAGTCGAAGATCTTGCGCGTGACCTTCCGGTAGACGTTGCGGGCGTCGAGCATCAGCACCTTGTCGCGGCGCTCGGCGGGCTTCGCGCGGTCGAAAAACCACAGTTCGCACGGGACGGTGCGTGTGTAAAAGAAGTTGGAGCGGATCGAGATCATCACATCAACGTCGCCGGTCTCGACGATCTTCTTCCGCACATCCTTTTCGCCGTGCCCGGCGCTGCTGGCCTGCGAGGACATGACGAAGCCGGAACGGCCTTTTTTGCTCAGGTAGCTCCAGAAGTAGGAGATCCAGAGGTAGTTGCCGTTGCCGACCTTCTTCTGCTTGTTCACCCCCGGCAGACCGAACGGCAGGCGTGGGTCGATCTTGATGCGCTCAGCGTCAACCAGGTCCACATTGAACGGCGGATTGGCCATTACGAAATCGCACTTCCCCGCCAACGTATGCTCGTCCTGGTAGTAGGTGATCGCCTCGGCGATCTTCCCCTCCAGCCCGTGGACCGCGAGGTTCATCTTGGCAATGCGGATCGTGTCGCGGTTCTTCTCCTGCCCGTAGAAGACGACCTTCTTCGCCGTGTCGCCACCTTCGTGTTCGATGAAGTGGCTCGACTGTACGAACATGCCGCCCGAACCGCACGCCGGATCGAACACCACCCCGTGGTTCGGCTCGATGACGTTGACGATCGTCTGGACGATCGAGGCCGGGGTGAAGAACTCACCGTTGTCGTGCGCCTTCTGGATCGAGAATTTGGCAAGGAAGTATTCGTAGATCCGGCCGAAAACGTCGCCGGTGGCCTGCTTGATCTGTTCGCTGTCAAACTGGCGCATAAGGTCTTCAAGCACCTTTGGCTCGAAGATGCCAAAGTCCTTAGGAAGAACCCCCTGCAACGGCTCGAACTCCGCTTCGATAGCCGTCATTGCGTCGGTGACGAGTTTCGGCAGGTCGCTGCCGCTGACGGCGGCCTGTTTCATGATCCAATCGTAACGGGCGTTTTCAGGCAACCATAAGGCTCGGCGGCGGAGGTAGTCGGCGGGTAGTACCTTCCGCCTCGGCATTACCCCGCTTTCCCGATCCGCCTCGATCTGCCGGGAAGCCGCATCGAACCGGTTGGCCGCGTGGCGAAGGAATATGACCCCCAGCACCGGCATGAAATAGTCGCTGGAAGTGAGTTTGGAGTTGGCGCGGAGGTTGTCTGCGGCCTCCCACAGGTCGGCTTCGAGTTTTTCGATGTCCTTGAATACGTCAGCGGTCATTCAGTGGTTGTTCTCCGGTTTTTCATTGTCAGTTCTGACCCATGGCACAATTTATTGTACCGGCCGTCTAATCTGCTCCATGCGAAACTTGATCGCCTCAACCAGATCGGGAAGGTCGAGCGGGAAATATTTCCGTTCGTATGCCTCGACCAGCGTGACGAGGACGTCGAGCCGCTCCCCCCTCTGCGACTTTGGGGCGGCGTCCATCAGCGTCTCGATTTCCTTGAGCGTCCGGAGGTAGTCCGCCTTGGTCCTGATGGGCCGGATTTCCATGGCTCCCCCCTTTCACACGGTCTGCGCGTCGATCGCATCGTACCGCGCGTGGGTCCCAAT
>CAYTJV010000977.1:0-1684 GCA_964438165.1 uncultured Planctomycetaceae bacterium
ATGGCCATCGCAAACAGCCCGCCGTGCTGCACGGCCCGCTCGATCTTGGCAATCACCTTGAGGTGGTCGGGCGACCAAGCCAGGTGAAACGTGAAGGGGAAGTACGCCTCGCAGAAGAAGCGGAAGTCGGTCGACGCCCGTGCCTTTCGCTCGGGGTTGACCACGGCTGGCAGTTCGCCGATGTCGCGGCCGGCCAGCGACATTGGGGCATTACGCGCCCGGGCACGTTCCTTGAGCAGCCCATAAGGATCGCCATCAGGCTCAGGCCTGGGTTCGTGGCGGATCACGACCAACCAGGCCACGTAACGGAACAGGTCGACGTGCCGGCCGTCGCCGATCCGGAATCCCGCACGAGAGCGGTGGCGCAGCAACTGCCGCTCACCGATCACCTCGCCCAGCGGCGTCGAGTTGAGCAGGCGGACCAATTCGGTCGGGCGGAGTTGTCGCGGGTCAATCGGCACCGGCCATCTCCTTTACCAGCCACGCGGCATAATGCACGAGGTTCAGAGTTCCGTCGGCATTCGTGGGTACGCCGTCAGCGATGTCTTGCCGGATCGTAGCCTCAGTCACCGTTTGCCCACCGGCTCTGGTCAACACCAAAGCGGCCTCCTCGACCGACAAGGCGGTCGGATTAAGCGGGCTTCGTGGGTGTTGGCCGTTGTCAGGCATTGGCAAGCACCTCCGAAAGTGCGTCACGTCCGTCAACTCCGTCATGCCTATCACGCGACCAATGCAGAACAGTGCGAAGCGATGCAAATAAGTCGGCCCCGCATGACGCAAATGATGGCGACGTGACGCAACGGGCGGCGGCCGTGACGCAAATCCCGCTCCAATTCACACAAAATGACGCAAATGACGGTCGTGACGGAAAGCCCGACGCCGACAACATTGGCCGCACGACGATTACAAAGGAATTACAGACATTCTGACGAATCCGGGGCGAATTCCCCTTGATGTTTTCGTAAGAACATGGCTCATGTGTATATGTACAAGCGCCCATCAGACACACGAGAATGCAAGGAGAACCGAGATGACGACGAACCCCAAACGGAAGAACGGAAACCGCAAGGCCAACGCCGAGATCGGCGACGACCTGGTCATCTGTAAAACGACCCGCCGGAACGCCGCCGCCGGGACCTGGGTGAAGGGAATGCTCGGCGGCCATCGCTTCGATGCCCTCGTGTTCCCCGAGCATGCCGAATGCCCTGACTACGAGTTGGGCCAGAGCCGCATCTCGAAGCTCTGGCTGCAATCCCTGGCCGATCCCCGCGTGGCCGCCAATTTCGACCGGGGTTGGGACATCCCCCCCGCACCCAAGACCGCCAAGGCGATCGTGGACTTCCTGGCCGCCGGGCTGGCTGAACACGTCTACCACCAATAACTCAACACCGGGAGAACAATGATGCAGACCAACGACATCACCATCCGGGCCACCGAACACCCCAGCGCCCACGAGGCGATCCAACACCTCGACATCTCGGGCGACGACCATGCCATCCTGCTGGACGGCAAGTACCTGACCGCCAAACGGGCAGAGGTTGAGAAGATCGCAGCGGCCGGGGTCGAGTTCGCATACCTCGTCGACCACCAAGGCAAGATCATGACTATTCCGGTCAACGACCGGTAAACCCCAATCCTGTTCGGCACGAGTGTTGCTCACATGCTCCATACCCCTTGATGGTGG
>CAYTJV010000978.1:0-1673 GCA_964438165.1 uncultured Planctomycetaceae bacterium
TCGGCCAGGCCCAGGTATTGCTGGTGCATCCGGAACGACTTGCGCGCCATGTCTTCCCAAAGCGCAGGAAACGCGGCGTCCACCGAGCCGGCCAGCGCGATGCGGCTGTCGGGCGACCAGACCCCCGTGGCGCGCGCCGAGCGGGCGTCGGGCAGCCGCTCCTTAGCGTAGATCGTCACCCGAGCCCCGGCCCGCTGGGCGACGGTGGCCGCCGTCAGGCCCAGGGCGCCGCAGCCAATCACCGCGATGTCGCGCTCACCGCCCGCCAGCGCGGTCTTCACCGCGATCAGCGCCGAGCCCCAGCCCAGCGACCAGCCCGAGCCGCCGTGGCCGTAGTTGTGCACGACCAGCTTGTCGCCAACCGTCTCCGCGTCAATCCGGGGGCCGGCCGCTCGGAAGGGGCGCAGGCAGACGGTGACGCCCATGATCCGGTCGGCCTTGGCGTCGATCGGCGCCAACTGCGGCGTGGCCCGGAAGCCAGGCGCGGCCGGCGCGCCCTCCCCCACCGTCGCGCAGCCTCCCAGCAGGCCGAGCCCGCCGATCGCCGCGGAGCGTTGGAGGAACAGCCGACGGTCGGCACGGGATAGAGTTTCCATGGACCGACTGTCGAGCGATGCGGGCGCGCAAGGCAAGCCGTCTCGCCGACGCCGCTTTGCTCGGGATTCACGCGATGCGGAAAGAGGCGCGTGCAAACGCGTCTGCCCGATTCCGAGCCGTCCGAATTCCGGCGGCTAGAGCTTGGGTCGCTCGGTGAGGTCCGACCCCGTGATCTGGTAGTAGACCAGCTCGGCCACGTTGGTGGCGTGGTCGCCGATCCGCTCCAGATTCTTGGCGATGAACAGCAAATGGGTGGAGTCCTCCACCGCGGCCGGATCCGCCACCATGCCCGCCACGATCTCGCGCAGCACGCCGTCGTGGCGCTCGTCGATCTCGGTGTCCTTGAGCCAGACGTTGTAGGCGCCTTGGGCGTCCTCGGCGCGGTAGGCGTTGACCACGGCCGCCAACCGCTCCGCCGCCAGGTGGCCCAGCTCCGCGATCAGCGCGGCTTTGTCCTCCGGCGCGGCGGCGCCCAAGCGCCCCACCCGCTTGCCGATGTTCTTGGCCAGGTCGCCGCAGCGTTCGAGCTGCATCGCGATCTTCATGGCCGCGATGGGCCGACGCAGGTCGTCCGCCATCGGCTGGTGCAGCGCGATGAAACGGATGGCGTTCTTCTCGATCTCGGCGTCCTGCAGATCCAGCGCATCATCGGCCCGAACAACCTTGGCGGCATCGGCCGGATCGTGGCGAACAAAGCCGCCGATGGCGGCGCGCACTGGCGCAACCGTCAGGTCGCCCATGGCGGCCACACTGTGGGAAAGCGCGCCGAGCCCCGTGTCGACCGACTTGAGAGTATGATCCATCGGGGACGCTCCTAGCCGAACCGGCCGGTAATGTAGTCGCGGGCCCGGGTCGTGACCGGGCTGGTGAACAGCTGCTCGGTCTCGCCGAATTCGACCAGCTTGCCCAGGTACATGAACCCGGTGTGGTCCGAGAGGCGTGCGGCCTGACCCCTGTTGTGGGTGACGATGACGATGGTGTAGTGGCGCTTCCGCTCGGCGATGGTTTCCTCGCGACCCGCCGTCGAGATCGGGTCCAGCGCCGCGGCCTGCCCGTCGAGCAGCCGTATCTCGGGG
>CAYTJV010000979.1:0-1635 GCA_964438165.1 uncultured Planctomycetaceae bacterium
CTCCGCCCCGCCGGCGCCGGCAGCCGGCCCGTGATCCACGCCGAGCATCTTCACCAGCACGCCGTGGGCATTCGTGGCCACCAGCAGGCTCCGATCCCGCAGCGCCGCGGCGAGCTCCTTGTACAAGGGGCAGCCCTTGTACCCGATCGCCAATGCCGCCGCCGCACGCACCTCGGAATGCGGATCGGTCAGCTTGGCGCGAAGGGTTTTCTCGTCCATGCGGGTCAGCCGGTTTGCCAGCAGCCCGCGAACCGCCGGCTTCATGTCCTCGGACACCCTGGCGATCGCATCGGCCAGGGCCTCCGTATACTCGGAGCCCTTGCGGCTGGCGATCTCCTCGAGGATTTGCACCAGCGAGGTCCCTTTCCAGAGGGACACCGCTTGAACGAGGTCTTCGTACTCCCAGGTGGCCAGCGGTTTGCGGGCCATGCGGCGGAGGCGAAGCTCCGCGGTCGTGCCGCCGCCTCGCAGGACCGCCCCCGGGACATCCAATTCCCGCTCGCGACTGCCCAGCCGGGCCGCGACCGCTTCCCGCAGGTTCCGCAGCCACATCGCGTACTGGAGCCCGGGGCTGTCCAAGTCCAGGTTCGCCATGACCCAGCGCAGCGTCTCCTCGTCTTTGCACTGCGCCAGGAGCTGCTGAAGTTTGCTGGAAATCACGATGATCGGGCAGCTCGCGGTCAACCGGGCAGCCTTGTTGGCCCCTCGGCAGACGGCTCGAATCGCCTCATTGCCTTGCAGGGCCATGAACCGCCGGTTGGCCTCCATCCCGGCCTGGCCCGGCAAGCGACCAACGTCGTACTCGATGAACTCGTCGACGATCTTGTCGTACTGGTCGGCCTGCTGCTGCCTGGCCCGCCGTTGCGCCAAGCACGCTGGGCCGAGGCAGATCGCGGCCGAGAGCCCAACGCAAAACACCGCCGAAACGATCGCTCCGCGACGCATGGCACACCTCCTGCGATTGACTTCCTGGAGCCATGGTGAGAAAGGATGAAGGATGAAGGATGAAGCCGGCAACTCATCCTACGCCATCGATGGTCCTCAAGCAACCTTCCCCGAGCGCTGCTCGGTTGTCATTTGTCGGCTTCGTCAAAGGGGTCCTTGACCCTCGGCGAGGGCTGCCCTGGGTTGCGATCAACAATGTCGCACGCCACGCGGAAGCCGACGAAGTCCATGCCCGTGTCCTTCGTAAGCCCGCCGCGGTGGCTTGGCTGAAGTCCGCTGCACGGTTCGCCACGAAACTTCTTGAACGCTCCTCCGCGCAGGACCTTGACTTCGCCCCTCTCTGGTCCTTGCGGATCGTCGACCGGCGACTGCCGGTAGTAATCGTGCGCGTAGCAGTCGTTACACAGTTCCCACACGTTTCCGAACATGTCGTGGAGGCCGAAGGCATTGGGCAACTTCTGGCCGACCGGGTGGGGTTTGCCGCCGGAGTTTGCGTCAAACCATGCGTAACTCGCGAGGCCGGCCCGATCTTCGCCAATGGCCCCCCCCGTGTTACCGACGCGGCACGCGTACTCCCACTCGGCCTCGGTGGGCAAGCGGTAGACGCGACCAGCGGCTCTCTCCGCGTCCTGCTCCGATAGTCTGTCGCAGAACTGGACAGCCCGTGTCCACTGGACTCTTGTCATGGGC
>CAYTJV010000980.1:0-1628 GCA_964438165.1 uncultured Planctomycetaceae bacterium
GGTGGTGCCGGCGGGTCGGCTGGGGTCGATGCTCTGTGGGCTCACGGGTCGGGGCACGGTTGCCCACGTGCTCTCAAACCGACAGAGCATCGCCGACGTGCTCGAACCGGGCCCCAGCGGAGTGCAAGTTTTTGCTGGGCCGTGGGCCAACGGCGAAGTGTGGCCCTCGGCGCCCCCGGCCGAAGAGCACCTGATCGAGGAATTCCGGGGCCTGGGTCCGATTGCCGATTTCGTCATCGTCGACGCCGGAAACAGCCCGAGCAGGATCGCGCGGCGGCTTTGGCACGCCTCCGATCTGGTGTTGCTGGTGGCCACGCCCGAACTGGCCTCGGTCATGAACGCCTATGCAGCGGTGAAGGCCCTAGCCGCGGCCAACGGTCCGACGCGCATCTATACGGTGATCAACATGGCCCCAACCGAGACCGCGGCCGACGATATCCACGCTCGACTTGCTTTGGCGTGCCGTCGTTTCCTGGGCCTGGGGCTGCGGCCCGCAGGATACGTGCGCCCGGCAACCCAGATCGAAGACGCCGGCCGGCGAGGAGAGCCGTTCGTGCTGGCTTCGCCCGGCTGCCCGGCCTCTCGCCAGATCGAACAGCTCTCCCGCTGGGTCACTGGCAGCAGAGCATGAGGGAGATTCGAGCCACGTTGTTGAAAATGACTCAAGACGCTAACCGAACCTGCCGATTGAATGGGGCACTGCGAGCAGCCCACGCTCTGTTAAATTGGAGCGATTGCGGCAAGTTTAACGGCTGCCTTAGGGAGTCTTGTGGCACGCATCTACGCCGGAATTTTGGGTCCCGTGGCCTTCCTCACGTGCCTGGCCCGCGGTGCTTTGCACGCGTGGTCGGCGGAGAAGGCCCTCCTTGTCGCCTGGACCAGCCTGCTCGCATTTGCCTTGCTGGGATCCGCAATCGGCTGGATTGCCGAGTGGATCCTCGAGGACGAAGTGCGCGGTCGGATTGCCGCAGGATCGGACGCGGCAAAGCCCGCGCCGCAAACGCAAGCGTTTCCGTAAAGGGAGGCGATGGGAGGCAGGCACCGAGAAGGATCTCACCAGCAGCGGCGCTTCTGAAGCGCCTTCATGGAGGATGGCATGGCAATCACGGTCGCTCCGGAAGACGTTGAGCAACTCTGGATTGAATTCAAGAAAGACATCACGAGCCAGGAGCTCCGCAACCGGCTGGTGGAGATCTACCTGCCGCTGGTGAAGTACAACGGCGAGCGGATCTGGGCCCGGCTGCCGGAGGGCGTCGAGCTCGACGACCTGATCTCCGCCGGCGTGTTCGGGCTGATGGACGCGATCGACGCCTTCGACCTCTCGCGGGGCGTGAAGTTCGAAACCTATTGCGTGCCGCGGATCCGCGGGGCCATGCTCGACGAGCTGCGGACCATGGACTGGGTGCCGCGACTGGTCCGCTCCAAGGCCAGCAAGCTCAACGAGGCCGTGAAAAACATCGAGGCCAGGCTGGGCCGGCAGCCTTCCGGCCCGGAACTGGCCCAAGAGCTCCAGATCTCCGTCCCGGAGCTCGAGAAGATGATGCTCGACGCCAACGCGGTCAACCTCATCAGTCTCAACAAGAAGTGGTACGAGACCGACAGCTACAAGGACGTCCGCGAGATCGACA
>CAYTJV010000981.1:0-1613 GCA_964438165.1 uncultured Planctomycetaceae bacterium
GCGGGGTTCGACCTCGCGTAAGGTTTCGCCGTCATAGACGGGCATCTTGGGGAACCGTTCGGCAAGTGCCTGCACGCCCGCCCCGCAGCCCAGCGAGCAGATCGCGTCGTACTGCTGGGCCCGCAGCGCCAAGAGGTCGATGAACGCATCCTCGCACTGCCGTTCGATGGTGCATTCATCGACGACCACGCCGCCGCGGCCTTCCAGCCTCAAGGACATGCGCAGCGCCGAGCCGAGGATGCCCACCTCGCGCTCCCCGCCGGCCAGGCACACCGTGACGCAGGTGCCGCACCCTACCAGCAGCACGCGATCGTGCTGCTTGACCAGGTCGCGGATTTCCGGGATCGTCTTGCGATCGGCAACTATCATCGCTTGTCTCCCGCCAGCATGGCCTCGGCCTGCCGGCTCATTTCTTGGACGCCTCGTTGAAGGCGAGCCGGGTCGGGCCGCAGAGGGCTCTTTCCCAACTTCTTGAGGCGTTGGACCATCGTTGTCACAATCTCCGCGAAGCGCGGCCCTTCGGCGGAGGAGAGATTGAACATTTCCAGGCGTTCGGGCTCGAGGCCGATCTCGGCCAACAACTGCCGCGCCCGCCCGACCCGCTTCCTCGCCCGGAGGTTTCCCTCAAGATAATGGCATCCGCCTTCCAGGCAGCCGGCCACAATCACGCCGTCGACGCCCCGCTCGAACGCCGCCATGATGTAGTTCACTTCGAGCTTGCCCGTGCAGGGCAACCGCAGCACGCGGACGTTGTCGGGGTATTGCAGTCGCATCGACCCGGCCAGGTCGGCCGCGGCGTACGCGCAGTAATGGCAGCAAAACGCGAGGATCAGCGGTTCATCGTCCATCGGTTCTCTCGTCCCCAAATCGCGACCAGCGGTCGCGGCTCTATGTCACTCGCCTTGCCGCCAGCGGGGCGGGGCAACGCCCACCTGCTCTGGATAAAGGGGTTCGGGGGTCGCGTGCCCGAATCCAAGTCCCAACAGACCCTCCATCGACGCCATAACCTGGGCATCGACGTAGTGCCGCAGCGTGATTGCCTTGGCCGGGCACTCGGCGCTGCAACTTCCGCTGCCCATGCACACCGCCCCTTGCACCTCGGCCTTGTTGAACTCGTTCGGCTGCGGGGCCATGTACGGGCAGACGTGGACGCAGGTCATGCAGGAAATGCACTTGTCGGGATCAATCCAAGCCGTCTGGGCGCCGACCGGCATCGTCTTCCTCGCTAGGATCGACGCCGCCCGGCCCGCCACCGCATGGGCCTGGGCGATCGATTCGCTGAGGAACTTGGGGGCGTGGGCCGTCCCGCAGAGGAAGAGCCCCTCGCTGGCGAAATCGACCGGGCGGAGCTTCATGTGCGCTTCCAGGAAAAACCCGTCGGCGTTCAGCGGCACGCGCAACAGCTCGGAAAGCTCGCCGCGGTCGGCGCGAGGCGCCATGGGAGCGGCGAGGACCACGAGGTCGGCATCGAGTTGTATTTCCCGTCGCAGTGCGGGCTCTTCGACTTGCACCCGCAACGTCCCCTCACCCCCCGGGCCGGAAAAGGGGACAGTCCCCATTTGTGCGAAGCACCCTCCGGGCCGTTCCGGCAAATGGGGACTGTCCCCTTTTCC
>CAYTJV010000982.1:0-1610 GCA_964438165.1 uncultured Planctomycetaceae bacterium
CACGCCCCGGCTCTGAGAGAGATAAGTTGCATTACTTTTCTGATGATCAATAGACCGCTCCCCGTCCGGCCAAAATACCGGGCCGAACTGCGAGTGTCAACCGGCAGCGAGCTTGCGAACGCGCGTCTGCAGTCGGCATTAAAGCCGGACGGTCTTGGCGTCCACCAGGGTTTGGCTGTCGGGCCACGCTTTCTGGTCGGCCAGAAATTTGCTGAATCGCCGGTAGATCAGCCGGGCGACGATCTCGGCCGCGCCTTCCGGCGGACGAAAGCGAAACTGGAGGCGATCGGTCTGGTCGGGCAGCAAGCGGTTGTCCGACGCCACGCGGTTGGGCACCCAGTACGGGACGGGAATCGAGCCGTCGAGGCCCTGGAGGATCTTGGCGTACATGGTTCCCGGTTGACCCGACAGGCCGCCTTCCTCGGGCTTCCCCTGTCCGGCCAGCGGCGGCAGACGCGGGCCGTCGAGCACGGCCAGATCGTTGCCGTGGGCGTCTTTGGCCGCGACCCAAACGATCAGGGCGCGGTCCGGGTAGCCGGTGGGTAGCCGATGACCGACGCCGCGGACTTGGATTTCCACCGTCACCTCGATCGCGCCCGCCGAGCGACGCGCATCGACTGCCATCAGGGCGTGTTGGCGGAGCACGGCGGGATCGCCCCGGGTCGATCGGTGGCTCGCCAGGGCATGGGGATCGCGGTCGATGCCGCCGTGGCCGGGCGCCACGTTGCGCATCGCGCCCGTCGGACGCATGTGGCAATCCTGGCATTGCACGCCTTGCTTGAACGCGGGGCTGGCCAGCCACTCGGAATACTCGCTGTAGACGTGCGTGCCCAGCACGATTCCCTCGTGACACACCGCGCAGTACCGGCTCTGGCGGTACAGCGGCGAGTAGACCGCGCTGGGACGGTCGACATGGTCCAGCGGGCCGAAGAAAATTTGCCGCCCGGGCTCCGGCCGGGCCAGCCGCACCGCGAAGCGGCCGTGGTTCACGCCCACGCCCTCCACGGAAACCTCGGCGATTTTGTGGCAGAAGTCGCAGTGAACGCCCTCGCGGGCCACGCCGCCGGCGGTTCGCAGGTCGCGGACCAGCCGGATGTCGGGCTCGAGCGAAGGGACGTGGCACGAGTAGCACACCCCGCTGGCCTCGGGCCTCTGCGCCAGCAGGCTCCAACCGATGTTCTCGTTGCCGTGCCCATCGGTCCCGTCGTAGAGATTTCGGAAGTAGGGGTTGGTCGCCGACCGGGCGTGCGCTCCGGCCGACCACTCGCGGAAGATTTCCCGGTGACAATTGCCGCACTGCTCCGGCTGGTCCGCGGCAGGATACGACGACACCCAGGCGTAGCCGCGGTGGTCTTTTGCGGACGACGCGGGCTGGGCCGACGGGGTCTGGCTGTTGGCCGGGACAACTCCGACGAAGGCAACAAGCCAAGCCCATGGCAGCGCGCGTCGCATGGCGAGCATCCTAACAATTCCCATCGCCCGCGAGCGGGAGAGGGGCAGGGGGTGAGGGGATTCTGGGTCCTGTGAAAGCCTCTAACCCGGATTATTCATGGGATCGTAGCCGAATTCGCCAGAATTCGGGAGACGGCAAGCACTTACCCCGAATTCTG
>CAYTJV010000983.1:0-1604 GCA_964438165.1 uncultured Planctomycetaceae bacterium
GCCGTAGTTGTCAAACCCGTCAACCACCGGCACGAGGCCGGTGGGGGGCGATAGGTGGGATGCGTCCGCCGTAGTTGTCAAACCCGTGTACCACCGGCACGGGGCCGGCGGGGAAAAACCCTAAGGTTCCAAAGAGGAGGAACGACGAGGATGAGTGAAATGCACGAGAGCGCCGGACTTTGCGCGAGAGGAGTGAAAGGGCTCTTGTTGACGGTGGGCGGGACAGCGGCGCCGCTGGTGCATTCGCTCGCCCGCGTCCAGCCGGAAGCCGTCGTGTTCGTGTGCTCGGAAGAGACGCAAGCCACGGTGGTGGCCGTGAAGCAGGCTGCCGCAGCGGATCGATCGCCCCAGCAGACGCCCAGGCACAAGACCCTGATCGTCGACGACCCGGCCAATCTGATCGACTGCCACCGGCGCGTCAGCGAAGGGCTCGACTGGCTCAGAGGCGAGTTGGGCCTCCATCGCGACGAGATCCGCATCGACTTCACTGGCGGAACCAAGGCCATGTCGGCCGCGGCCGTGCTCGCCGCAGCGCCCGACGGCTACCGCTTCCTCTACGTCTCCGGCACGGCCCGCGACAAGAACGGGGTCGGCGTGGTCGTCAGCGGCGAAGAAGACCTGCGCCTGCCGGAGAACCCCTGGACCGTTCTCGAAGAGCCGGAAATCCGCCGCCTGCTGGAGATGGCCGCCCTGGGCCAGTGGTCGGCCGCCGAGGAGTCGGTGCGCCGGCTCATCGACCGTTCCACCGAGCGTGGTCGCCCCGTTTTCGAGACCCTCCGACGCGTGCTCCAGGGATTGGCCGCTTGGGACCGCTACGAGCACGCGGCGGCGTGGAAAAGCTGGAACGACGGCCAAGCCCCGACAAGTTTGGCGAATCTGGCCACCGCGGGGGGATACTCGCTGCTGACAGGGTTCGCGAAGAAATGTCAGCCCCTCGCCCAGCAGCTAGGCCCATTGGTGAACTCTCCGGAGCGCATCGGCACTGGCCCCGATGGAATGGTCCTCGACATGCTCGGCAACGGAGACCGCCAGGCGCTACGCGGCCACTACGACGAAGCCGCCCTTCGCTACTACCGGGCGGTGGAACTCTGCGTGGAACGGAGGCTCCGCATCCTCCACCAGACCGACAACGGCGAGGTGCGCGAGGACCAGGTCCCCTCCCCGCTCCGGGAAGAACTGCTCGATCGCGAAGGAAAGCCCGCCCCAGTCTGGAAGCTCGGCCAGTTCAACAGCGCCAAGCTGCTGGCCGCGCTGGGCGACGGAGCTGGGACTCGCCTTCTGGCGCGGCTCGTGGCCAAAAAACTCGACTGCCAAGCGAGGAACGACAACTGGCTGATCCACGGGACCGCCCACGTCGACCAGCGCCGGTTCATGGCCTTCAAGACGAGCGTCCTGGACGCGCTGACAATCCCCGAGCAAAAAGTCCCCGCCTGGCCCGACTTCCGCCCGTAGCTGTCGCCGGCCGTCGAGGAAGACAAAGGGGAGGCACCTCTTCTCTGGCCTTTTCGCAAGAGCCGGATTTCGTTGGAAAACGGGTCGGGTGGCACGCCCAGAGTCTTCGATGGGCGTGGTGTGCGTGGGGCGACTTTGCGCCAGCCCACGCC
>CAYTJV010000984.1:0-1599 GCA_964438165.1 uncultured Planctomycetaceae bacterium
CGTAATGCCCCGGCCGCCTATCGCCCACGCCGATCCAATCCAAAGCGGCGACAAGTCGCCGCACTCCAAAATCACCCGACCGCTTGACTCAACGCTTGCTCCAAATCCTCCTCCAAATCGTCCGGATGCTCCAGGCCCACGGAGAGGCGCACCAGCCCGTCGGTAATGCCGTGGGCCAGCCGATCGGCGCGGTCGTAGCTGGCGTGCGACATGAGCGCGGGCTGCTCGATGAGCGACTCGGCCGCTCCAAGGCTTACCGCGAGTTGAATGAGCCGAGTGGACTCGACCAGGCGTTTCGCCGCGTCCAAGTCGCCTGCCACCTCGAAACTGAGCATGGCGCCGAAGCCCCCCTGCATTTGCCGGGCTGCGACCTCGTGTCCCGGGTGTGAGGGCAGCCCCGGATACAGCACCTTGGCCACGCGCCGGTCGGCAGCGAGGAACTCCGCCAGTCGCGCGGCAGTGCGGCAATGCTCGAGAACGCGAAGCTCCAGGGTCTTGATCCCCCGCGAACACAGAAAGGCTTCCAGCGGCCCCATCACCGCCCCGGTGGCATTCTGAATGAAATAGAGCCTTTTGAGCAACTCGGGATCCTTGACCACCAGCGCCCCGCCCAGCAGGTCGCTGTGCCCGCCGAGGTACTTGGTGGCCGAGTGCATGGCGATATCGGCCCCCAGCTCCAGCGGACGCGTGAGGACCGGCGTGGCCAGGGTGTTGTCGACGCCCAAGAGCGCGCCGTGCCGATGGGCCAGCTCCGCGCACGCGGCGATGTCGGTAATCGACAAGAGCGGGTTGCCCGGGCTCTCGATCCAAACCAGCCGCGTTTGCGTCCGGAAAGCCCGCGACATCGCCTCCAGGTCGGTCGAAGGAGCGAGCGTGACTTCGATTCCGGCACGGGCCACGATCTTGTGCAACAGCCGGTAAGTGCCGCCGTAAATGTCGGTGCCGGCGAGGATGTGATCGCCGGGCGCCAAGAGCATCGTCGCGCAGTGAATGGCCGCCATGCCGGTGGCGAAGGCCAGGGCCCCACAGCCCGATTCCAGCTCGGCGAGCGTCGTTTCCAGGGCCTTGCGCGTGGGATTCCCGCTTCGCGAGTAATCGAACTGCCCCCACTCCCCCGCCCCGGGCTGCACGAACGTCGAGGACAAGTGGATCGGCGGAACTACGGCGCCGGTGGCCGGATCCGGCTCATTGCCCACGTGGATGGCACGGGTACGGAATCGCATAGTAGGGGTTAGGGGCCAGGGGGTAGGGGTTGGAGAAGGGGAACACCATTGGCTGCCGCAGCCGCGCGGCGCAATCACCTCACTGCTTCCAAAGCCTGCTTCAGATCGGCCACGAGATCCTCGGCATTCTCGATGCCGCAGGAAATGCGAATCATGTTGTCGGGAATTCCCACGGCTAGGCGCTGCTCGGGCGTAAAGTCGTGGTAGCTCATGTGGATCGGCTGCTCCACCAGCGACTCCGCCCCGCCCAGACTGGGACCGATCCGCGGAATTCGCAGGGCGTCGACCACGCGGGCCGTCTGCCGGTCGTCGGCGTCTTTGACGAGGAATGTAACCAGCCCGCCAAAGCCGCGCATGGTCCGCTTGGCAACCTCGT
>CAYTJV010000985.1:0-1599 GCA_964438165.1 uncultured Planctomycetaceae bacterium
GAGGAGTTTGACGGCCTGAAGGGCGTCGTCCGGGCCCATGGTGAAGTTGTCGCCGATCGGCAGGGCGGCCAGTTCCAGGCCCGCGGCGCCGATCAGTTTCATGTCGTAGCCATGCTGTCACCTTCCGAGAATTCGGTTCATGTTGCGCTTGTATGCTTCCACGCCGGGTTGGCCGTAGGGATTGATCCCCAGGAGCCGGCCCTCGACCACCGTGGCGAGCATGAGCATCTGGAAGAGCTGCCCAAGGGCGTGTTCGTCGATCGCCGGGAGGCGGAGGTCGGCCGTGGGCCGGCGGTCGTCGCGGTAGGCCTGGTTGGTCCCGAGCCGGGCCGCTTCGAGGATTTCCGGCAGGCCCTTGTCGGCCAACGTGTTGAGCTGGTCCTCGTTGCGGTCGCTGCTGCCCACCTTCAGCGGATCGGGCGTCGCGCGGGGATCGACGTAGAGGTTCGTGATCAGCTTGTCGCGCCGGCCTTCCTGGTGCTGCTGGCCGCGGGAATGCAGGTCGCGCGTGTTGACTACTGTAAGCGGCGTTGCGCCCGAGCCATGCTTGCCGAGGCTCTCGGCCAGCAGTTGGTCGTACCAGAGGCCCACGGCCTCCAGCCGTTTGCCCCAGGTGGAGAGAACGCGAATCGTGGCCCCTCGAAGCGTCTCCATGAGGTGGCAAACGCCGACGTAATCGAGCACGACGTTCTGGCCCACGGGGGCCTTCCAGAAGTGCTCGGTCATGGCCGCCGCGCCTTCGAGGAGGGCTGTCAGGTCGAGGCCCATTACCGCGGCAGGCAGGAGTCCGACGGCCGACAATACGGAGAACCGTCCGCCGACACCCTCGGGATGAGTGAACACGTCGTGGCAGCCGATCGCGGCAACGAGGTTCCGCAACAGCCCCTTGGCGCCGGTGACGGCCACGACCCGCTCGGCCACCTTGGCCCCGTCGTTGCCCCACGCCTGGCCCAGCCATTGGAGAAACATCCGGAAAGCCGCGGCCGTTTCCAAGGTCCCGCCGCTCTTGCTCACGACGACGATGCCCCAGCCCTTGGCGTCCCGGCTCAAGAGGTCGCGCAGGGCCGTGACATGCGAGTTGTCAACGTTGTTGCCCTCGAAGTAGATCCGCGGGCGACCAGTGCGCTCGTCGCGGCTCAATTCGTTGTGGAAGGGATTCGAGCGGGCTTCAAACAGCGCCCTGGCCCCCATGTAGGAGCCCCCGATCCCGAGGACCGCCACCCGATCGACCAGCCCGCTCAAGCGGTTGGCCGCTGTGCGGATTCGGCCCAACTCGCTCTGGTCGCCGTGGGCCTTGTGCTCGTCGAGGAGCGACTTGGGCAGGTCGAAGAACGCGGTGTCCAGCGGCTTCTTCTCGTCGGGGATTTGCGACGGTTGGTTGGCGTGCTTGGCCCACAACTGGAGGTCCTTTCCGACTTCCCGGCGGGCCGCATCAAGCCACGGCGCCAGCGCGGCAAGGTCGCCGCGGTCCAGGCCGGTATGAGGCAGCATGGCGTTGTTGGGTTCATACGTCAGGAGCGACATGGGTTCGGTCTTTCTCAGAGGGGGCAGAAGGCAGAGGGCAGTAAGAAGTGCGATTGTCGAGGATTTTATGGGGAC
>CAYTJV010000986.1:0-1582 GCA_964438165.1 uncultured Planctomycetaceae bacterium
AAAGCTATCTCGAAAAAGTCCTTCTCGGAGAATGACTTATGGTGCAATCGCCCTGGCTCGAATCCCACCAAGGTCTTCGCTTTCGACCCAGAAACGTCGCTGACTACGGAAGTGTTCGGAGTTTCTGGCGGCGAGTTCACTTCGCTGAAGGCGATGCAGGGCGCGTTGTACGTCGCCCACATCGGTGGTCGGCTCTGGAGGTACGATGGCTCTTCGGTCAGTCAACTGACTTCGACCCCGTTCAGTTCGACCGAGCCCGTGTCTGTCATGGCCGAGTACCAAGGAGTAATGTTCTTTGGCACGACGCGCAATCGGGTCTGGCGATCGCTCGACGCAGCCTCGTTCGTCGACACGACGGCGGACGAGCGCAACGAGTTCGTTGTCGGCTCGGGCTATGGCGGAATCAGCGACTTGGCCGTATGGAACGGGCGGCTTTACGCGAGCAATTATGAGAACTACCACTATTCCGCCAAGGTCTTTAGGAGCGTTGACGGCGAGAACTGGGACGTGGTCCTCGTCTCCCCGACGTACGGGCACATGGGTTTTGTGGAAGACGCGCCGGATCGGCTGTACGTGGGGTCCGTCGAAAATGCGGGCGGGCCTTCGTTCAAGATCCGCGCCTCCAAGGACGGGCTCGCCTGGGAGGACGTGTGGTATACGACGAGTGAAGGTAAGAACCTTTACGGCAGCCCGGATTACTTTTCGCAGACCGACCGCGCGTACTTTACGGCGCAGTGGTACCCCAAGGTCGCTCTGGCCCCGGTGCGAGATGATCCCACGGGGCCTGGCAGTTCGCTCATCGAGCCGCGGCTTCCCACTCCACGGCCCTACCACTCAATCGTCGAAGCCAACGGTCGACTGTTCGGCATCGGCCCGCGCGACCACACCAGCACCTGGGACACGTCGCCGTACGCAATAAGCCTGATCGGCAATTACCGCCTCGCAGTGGATGTCGGGGGCGCGACGCTCACGACGGTCATCGACGGCGGCCGCGGGAACGATTTCCTCAGTGCCGGCGGCGGATCGGATATCCTCCTGGGCGGCGATGGCTTATACATGCTCCTAGGCGAGATGGGCAACGAGCTGTTGAAAGGCGGCCCAGGGCGCAGTCTCCTCATTGGAGGCGACGGGCAGGATGTCGTTCGGGGCAGTTCGGGTGACACCATCTTGATCGGTGGCCGGACGATTTACGACGCCAACGACCTGGCGTTGGCGACGATCATGGCAGATTGGAGCCCAACGCGGCCGTCCTTCCAGCAGCGATCCGACGATCTCGATCGAGGGATTAGCGACCCCAAGTTGGGACTGATCCAATTGAAAAAGCGCACCACCGTGCCTGACGACGCCACGCCGGCCCACGACGTGCTGTTCGGCGGCCGCGGGGGCGACTGGTTCTTCGACTTCTCCCCGCCGAAGTAGGTTCGCTCCAAAGACGCCAAAGACCGTTGATGCGGCCGCCAGGCGGAGTGGGGCCTGCTCCAATTGAGGGAATGATGAACGAAAGCGTCAACTGGAGTGAGCTCGGCATTGATCCGGCACAATTCGACCGCCGAGGCTCGAGGATCGGGTTCTTTGGCGCGAT
>CAYTJV010000987.1:0-1582 GCA_964438165.1 uncultured Planctomycetaceae bacterium
GCCGGGGATCAAACGGGGCTCGACGATTTGACCGGGGGAGACGACCTGGGCTATCGTGGGGCGCAAAAGGAGCGCCAGAACCCTGACCTTCCATGAACCCGCCATTTTAGGGCGGACAGGACTTAAGGTCGGGCGCCTGGGCATCGCCTCGGGCTACGGGGCGCCGACGGCGGCCATCGAGGAGGCGTTCGAGCGGGGTTGTAACTACTTCACCTGGGGCACGGTCATCAAAGGCTATAAGCCCGAGATGCGTCAGGCGCTGAAGAATATCGTCGCAAAGGGACAGCGCGACCGCCTGGTCTTGGCGATGTTCACATACGCCCACAACAATTTTTTCACTGAGCGGATGCTCAGGCGCGGTCTGAAGAGCGCCGGCCTGGATCACGCCGACGTCCTTATCCTGGGGTATTTCTCACGCCGCGTGCCGCGGCGCCTCATCGACGGGGCGCTACGGATGAAAGAGAAGGGGCTCGTCCGCTGCATCGGTGTCTCGAGCCACAACAGGAGGTTTCTGGGGGAGCTGGGGCGGGACGGGGAGTTCGATGTTCTTCACCTCCGTTACAATGCCGCTCACCGCGGCGCGGAGACGGACATCTTTCCTTTTTTAAGCGGCGAAAAGCGGCCTGGGACCGTGGCTTTCACCGCCACCCGCTGGGGCAAGCTCCTCGATCCCAAGAAGATGCCGCCGGGCGAGAAGCCGCCGACAGCCGCCGACTGCTATCGTTTCGTTCTTTCCCAACCCGCGGTCGACGTCTGCCTGTCGGGAGTGAAGACGGCCGAGCAGATGCGCGAGAACCTGAGCGTCCTCGACGGCAGGCCGATGAGCAAAGACGAGCTGGCCCGGATGCGCCGCATCGGCGACCACGGCCACGGCAAACCCAGGCGTTAGCGGCCCGAAACGGCGCCGACAGGTCGTCGGCCCTCACGGTCCGACACTTAAAAAGCCCTGAAATTGAAGCGAAAAAATCATCCGCTCAGTCCCCTGGCGTGTTCGCCAGGAGCTTCGCCGTCAGCCCTGCGATATTCTCGAATGCGACGGCGACGTAGGCGTCGAGTTTCTTCATGGCCTTCTTCTTGTTCTTAGCGTAGAGGGCCTTAAATTCGGCTTCGAATTTCGGGCGGCCCTCGACGAACGCCTTCTCCGCTGGGAAAAGCTCCTTCTCGAGCGCTGCGCGCATCGGGCCGTAGTTCGCTTCGACGGCCTTCTCGAGCTCGAGGACCTTGGTGTGGAGGAGCCCGCCCTTGGCGGCCTTGAACTCCGCGTCCTCGAAATGCTGCTTGTAGAAAACGGCATAGCCGTGCGCGGCCGTTCCGAGGCCCGCGCCCGGCGGCAGGTTCTCGACCCCGTAGTAGAGGGGCAGGAAGGCCGTCGTGTCGGGCTTGCCCAGGGCCAGCCAGATCGAGACCGAAAGCGGCTCCGGGCGATTGGAATCCAGAGAAACGACGAAGGAGTTAATCGTCGAGGACGTGCAGATCGTGCGGAACTTAGTCCGGTTCGGCGTTCCCGTCTTGTAGCCGTCGGTGGCGTCGTATTCGGTGCCTTCATAGTGGTCGCGGAGGATGGCCATCAGGGCTTCGGCGG
>CAYTJV010000988.1:0-1571 GCA_964438165.1 uncultured Planctomycetaceae bacterium
TGGTGGAGCAGGGCGCGAGCTCGACCGGCATGCCGCGCAGTCCGCCGGCAATCGTGTAGGCCCCGGTCGCCAGGACCAGCACCACGATGCTCCAGAGGATGTCGATATCCAGCACCGCGTGCAGGGCCACGCCGCCCAGGTAGAGCACCGCGCTGACCTCCACCAAGACATAGGTCAGGAGCACGAGTGCGGCGTAGGTGGTTCGAGCCGCCGTGCCGAAGCGTTTTTCGAGAAACTCCGGCATCGTGTAGAAGCCGTTCCGCAGATAGAAGGGCAAGAAGATCCACAACAGGGCGTTGAAGCCTATGAGGATCGCCCCCCATTCGATCATGATCGAGACAAAGCCGCGGTGATACGCCGTGCCCATCACGCCCACCAGATGATGGCTGCTGATATTCGAGGCCACGATGCTGCCGCCGATCATCCACCAGGGGAGCTTGTCGCCGGCCAGAAAGTAATCGCGTTTGGTGCCCGATCCCTTGCTCGCCGCGTAGGCCCCCAGGCCGAAGACCACCAAGGCATAGGCCGCGAAGACGCCGATGTCGATGCCGGTCAGTTTCATGGGGAATTCACACGGCGGAGAGAATTTACTTCAGTGTCTATCTTTCAGTGATGGTCCACGACGGGCGCCGGCAAGAAAGGTGCGATGAGATGTACACTCCAGAAACGTTCGCCGCTTCGATCGAATCACCACGCTCATTCCGGCTTGACGTCCAACAACTCCACCTCGAAGGTTAGAGTGGCATTCGGAGGAATCACGCCGCCGGCCCCTCGTTCCCCATAGGCCATGCTCGGCGGGATAACAAGCTTCCGTTTGCCGCCGACCTTCATTCCTTTGACGCCTTCGTCCCAGCCAGGAATCACCTTACCGGCGCCAAGAGGGAAACTGAACGGGGCGTCATGTTTTCGCGAGCTATCGAACTCCGTCCCATCCTTCAACGTTCCTCGATAGTGGACCGTCACGGACTTCCCGGTCTCCGCAACGGCCCCCGTCCCGACCACCAGGTCTGCGATCTCCAGCTTGGCTTCCGCGGGCTCCGCAGCATGTTTCTCGGCACCGGCCGAGCCTCCCGTCACGTTCTTTTCAGCCGGTGCGGTTCGTCGTCCCGAGTTGTTTTCCCTCGGGGATTGGGTGCAACCCGACGGGATGGTCAACGTCAGACAGACAAGCGTTAGGGCAATCGATCGTACAGACATTTTCATTTCGCCTCCTGAATTTGCCAGAAACAGTCTATTCTGCCCGAAATGATCGGCCTTCGCAATGGTGGGGCGACGAGCCTGTTCCAGAATCGGTGTGAGCATCCCGGCCGCAATCAGCATTGCCGCTTGGGTCGGAGGCGTCTTGGAAGCGGGGCTGATGATCCCTTCTTGGCTGAGCGCTCAGACACCGAAGACGCGGCCTTCGGGGCCGGCTTTCTGATCCAGGACGCGCCTCCTTTCGATACGAGGGAAAGTCGTATGCTCAGACTCCGCTAGCCGCTCCAGTAATCGTAGTAATCGTAGGGTGCTCTGCGAGCACCATTGCTTGAGGTATGGGACGGCCGTTACTTCCCGGTCGCCCCGTTCGGCGT
>CAYTJV010000989.1:0-1564 GCA_964438165.1 uncultured Planctomycetaceae bacterium
GGCGCGTTGAGCGAAGCCGCGGGCGTCTTCGAGGCGGAGCGATTGCAGGAGATCACCGGCGAGTTGGCCAGCTTGGTGCCCTCGCCCGCGGTGGCGCACCAGCGCGAAACGCTGCGCGGTGCGTTCCTTCCTTCCTAAGGCAGGTTGGCAACCTGCCCCACGAAACCTCCTCACGGCACCGGCTTGGCGTCTTTGAGCCAATCGCGGAGGTTGGCGATTCCAACTCCGGGTCCCTGGGGGACGGAAAGCTTGCCGTCTCGGATTCTCAGCGGCGGATCGAACCAGTCGCGGTAGTGCTCGATCCCTTCTTTGTATTCCTGGTAGAGGCCGACGTCGGGCGTGCAGGAGGCGAAGTGGAGCATGTAGATGAAGCCGAATCCGCCGGAGATGTGTACGGTGGTGGGCATCGCCGCGGCGGCTGCCATGCGCGCGACCCGCAGCGAACGGATCATGCCGCCGTAGTAGTGCAGGTCGGGCTGCACGATGTCGAGGCCACGGTTGGCGATTGCCCAGCGGAATCGCCAATCGCTGTACTCTTGCTCGCCGCCCGCGATGGGGATCGTCAGGGCGTCGGCCACCTGCTTGGTGTCTTCCAGATGGTCGAACGGGCACGGCTCCTCGAAATAGACCGCCTTGACAGCTTCCAACATGCGGCCGACCTGGATAGCCTGGGGCGGATCGTACGAGCTGTTGGCGTCGGCGTGCAAGGCGATCCGCTCGCCGAGTCGTTTGCGGGCCAGCGGGATGAGCCGCTCGGTGCGGCCGGGCATGGCGTCGGCGTTGCGGCTCATGCGGCCGCCGACGCGGAATTTGACGGCCTTCGCGCCCGTTGTTTCGACGAGTCGCACGAGGTAGTCGACTTCCTGTTCGGGCGTCGTATCGCGGCGGCCACTGGCGGCGTAGAACGCCACGTCCCGTCGGACGATATTGCCGAGAATTTCCCCCATCGACTTGCCGGCGATCCGCCCCAGCATGTCCAGCAGGGCGAATTCGACCCAGGCCACGGGGCACCACAAGGCCAGCCCCTGGAGCTTATAGTTGTCGTTGTGCCGGTAGACCTCGAACAGGTGCTCGTCGAGGTCCCGGGCGTCCTTGCCGAGGAAATAAGGAGCGACCAGGCGCGTGAGGATCGGGTGCAGGTAGTCTCGTCCATTGGTGATCGAGACCCCTTCCGCGCCGTCCTTGGATCGGACGTGGACTACGTGTTCCTGCCCCCGGCGTAGCAGCCGGATGGAATCGACGATGACCGGCGACTTAAACAGTTCCCGGCGCAAGACCGGCTCCGCGGCGAGCTTCTCCAGCGACTGCATCGCGACGCGCGGCTGGGCCGCCGACACGGGTCCTGCCATGCCGCAGGACGCCGCGCCAGTAACCGCCAGTTTCAGGAAATGTCGTCGATTGGTAGGCATACCTGCTCTCCTCTCTCCAATATAGGGATGCGAGTTCTATTCAACCACTGGCATCCCTCCTTCCTGGCTCGTCGGCGTGGCCCCCTTTTTGTACTACTCGCCACCCCGTCCTCTGACTAGAATTCCTGCCTTTTCTTTGCGAGTCCCGCCCAAAA
>CAYTJV010000990.1:0-1562 GCA_964438165.1 uncultured Planctomycetaceae bacterium
TTGGTGAGCCGTTACCTCACCAACAAGCTGATAGGCCGCGGGCCCATCCCAAGGCGGAGGCCGAAGCTACCTTTTCTTCCACCACTTGAGTAGTGCAAGCACGTCCGGTATTAGCTCCGGTTTCCCGGAGTTATCCCAGTCCTTGGGGCAGGTTGCCCACGTGTTACTCACCCGTTCGCCGCTTTACCGGGGTCCCGAAGGACCCTTTCTCGCTCGACTTGCATGTGTTAAGCACGCCGCCAGCGTTCGTCCTGAGCCAGGATCAAACTCTCCGTGAAGTATTTGCGATACGGACCGAAGTCCGGATCTATCTTCTGGAAAGAGCTTGTCTTAGCCCTCAAAAGAAAATCGTCAGTTACTGCGACCTCGAGGGTCGTCAGGCTGACGGGGGTGGTCATCCCCATCCTCCGAAGAGGACGAAGATTTCCGTCATTGGTGCTGGCAGGAAAGATTCCGCTTCCGGCTAGGCCGGATCCAGATCCTTCCCGACACGCTGCTCAGTTTTCAAAGACCATCGCGCTCGTTCGGCGCGGCCGGGAAGACTAGCACCGCATACTCGGCTCGTCAACCCGCGTTCGAACTCTATTCCCGAGCTTCCTGTGACCCAAACAAAACGGGCCTCCCGTTGCCTCCAGGCGACCCGCAGTAAGGCGGCACATGTTGCTCGCCTCTACCTGCGTGCCCTCCACGGAGAGCTGGGGCTGTTAGACAGGAGTCGCATCCTCTCAGGAACCCTTATTCTATCCCTTTGAACCACTGCTGTCAACGCTGACGCGGCTTCAGCAAGGCCCGTTCGTGCGGCCCGGCTCTTGGTGACCGCGGTAGTCTAACACCTTTCGAGGGCTTGACAAGGCGCTCCCCGCTTTTTTTCTCACGGTTCCGCATCTGCTGCCGCCACCATCGACGTTGCCACGGCGACGACCGCGTCTCTCGGGACGTCTCGGCTGAACACGCCGTACCACCAGCCCTGATCGCTCCACTGGACCAGCACACCTCCGAGCATCGGATACGCGACAGCCGGCCTGCCGTCCACCGCGCCGCAAGGCGTGCCAGGCGCATCGCCCACGTCCGCCGCCACGCCCTCCCACACCTGGATGCTGCCACCGTTCACCGTGAGAACGACTGCCAGTTCCGCCCCGACGTCCTCCCCTACAATCGAACCGACCCCTTCGGTGGCCAGCCGCGTGCCCGCCGGAAGAAGAGCGGGCACGTAGAGCGGGCAACTCAGATCCACGGACCCTTCCCTGAAGGCCGCCAGCACCTCGGGCGTTGGAGCCTCCCAACCCCGCGTGGAGAGTTGTTGCGACGGGTCGGTGCCCACCGACGGGGGTGGGAGCGTTTGAGTCGTCGCATCGGAACCACAGCCGGCCCACAGGTACGCGCCGACCACCGTACAGGCCACCGCCAGGCCGGCGGCCAAGGTTCTGGATCCACCTCGCCTGCCGCCCGAGCGTCCCTGTGTCATCAGTCCCACGTCTCCTCCCTTCCCCAGTAGCCCACAAGAGGCACTGTTCGAAGATAGAGCCGCCCCGGGCGGGGCGCAATGGGACTTTGGTCCTAGT
>CAYTJV010000991.1:0-1561 GCA_964438165.1 uncultured Planctomycetaceae bacterium
ACGAACTTGAATCACATGTATTTGTACGAAACCCGAATCACAGATGCTGCTGGACAGCGACTGCGCTCCAAGCTTACCAACACTGAAGTTAAGTGGTGATGGAACACATAAAAGAGAGGGTACTTATATAACATGGCAAAGGGGCCATTCATAATTGACGTCGGGAAAAGAGAGGCCGATCCGGCGGTTGAGCGGCTCGCGACTCTCCGCAGATTCCGCGCCGTGCTTAGCCTTTTCATCGCTGGTCTTGTCGTGAGCGGAATTACAGCATTTCCGCTCCAGCGCGAACTTGCGGCGGTGACAGCCGTTCGCGGACTTGAGCGGTCATCTGCCGCGGACACCAGCAACAGCTTTGACCACTGGATTCTCACCGTCAGGGATGGCCTTCGGGATAGTTACGCCCGGTACCCGTGGCTGGCGTATGGCACCGACTGGCTGGCTTTTGCCCATATCGTCATTGCGGTGTTTTTCATCGGGCCGCTCGTGGACCCGGTGCGAAACGTTTGGGTCTTGCGGGCCGGCATCATCGCGTGCGTGCTCGTGATTCCCTTGGCTCTGATTTGCGGAGCGATTCGTCAGATCCCCTTTGGCTGGCGTCCGATCGACTGTTCGTTTGGAGTCTTCGGCGCCGTTCCCCTCCTATGAAGCCGGGTTTGTCAAGGGGGATTGGGAATGACGATGTTTCCAGCCTCCTATCCGAGCTCTCGCGTCGGGACGCGGGCCCATTCAACTGGTTACGAAAGACGACGCCCATTCTTTTCACCGAGCTCAAGGCCCTTGGGGACGATCGGGCTGTCGTCATTCCATCGGCATCCGTCATCGGTCTTGATCTTTTCCTGCAACTTCCGGGGGGAAGGGGACGATCGCTTAACCTCTCTGGAGAGTCGTCTTGGGTTCAGGGCGCCACGTCGTCCCGTCGCGGAGCATCGCCCAGCAGATCACCAACAGTTTCCTGGCCGTCGCCACCACCGCGATCTTTCTCCGCGTCTTGCTCCCGCGGCAGACCTGGTCGAAGACCGTCCGCAGCCGGTCGTTGTAGCGGCGCATCAGCCAGGAGACTTCGACCAGAAGGGCTCGGAGCAGTTTGTTTCCCCGACCGCTGATCCCGCCCTGTCTGCTCATCGTGCCCGACTCGAACTGTTTGGGCGTCAACCCCGCATAGGCTCCGACCTGCTTGGCGCTCTTGAACCGTTTGGGGTCGTCGATCGTGGCGACAACCACTTCCGCCAATCGCGGCCCGACGCCGGGGATGCTCTGCAATTGCCGCACGCGCGGATCGGCCTTGGATAACGCCTCCAGCTTCGCCTCCACTTGTTTAATCAATGTCTGCGCCTGGTCCAGCGCCTCAAGTTCCACGTGCAGTTCCAATCGCCACAGTTCCTCGGGGCCCGCCTGATTCGCCGGCCGGGCCTCGAGCCGGAGCGCCGCCCGCGTCCTGTCGGTCCAGCCCGCCTTGCCGCCGGGCATCGACATCCCCTGGCGGTCGAGGATCGAACGGATGTGGTTCTTGATCGCCGTGCGCCTTGCCACCAGGGTCCAGCGGTAACTGATCAACGAACGC
>CAYTJV010000992.1:0-1555 GCA_964438165.1 uncultured Planctomycetaceae bacterium
GGGCCGCCGGCCGCGGGGGGCGGAGCCTTCACGGCACTCGGCCAGCGCTTCTTCCAACTCCTCGAATCACAGACCACGTTTGGCCCCACCCGCCCGCTGTTCTGGGCCGAGGAGACGACCACTCCCGGCAAGCCCGGCCGCATGAACGTCGTTCAGGGGCTCTACCGCGATTTCCGCCTGCCCGTGTTTCTTTCCGAGCAGGGCGTTTCGTTCCAGCCCAAGCTCAAACGACGCCCAGCCACCGAGGATCGCCTACGTTTTGGAGCGGAGCTGGTCAAGGCGATGTGGGCGGCAGTTTCGCCATACGGGTCGGCGGCTGCCGGAAGGTGACTTCGGGAACTTCCCGTGGTGTTCCAGATCGGGATTCGACCTGCCAGGATTCCCATCCCGACACATAGCCCTTGTGCCGAATTGCTGAAAACTGGGCGATTGTTCGATGGCCCAACGATTGCTTCGCTATCAGTTCGGCTGTAGCAGGGATTCGTTCCTCCCGCAGCCGCATTCCAGCCTCGGAATAGGAAGCAAGGATAATGGTAAGCAAAGTCCGCAATTGCGTCGCCGTCTCAGCCTCGGGCTTGACGCTGGCACTGATTCTCTCAGGCTCGCTAGCCATTGCGCAGCCGATCCGACAGGCGATCTCGCGACCGGAGCGACCCAGGCTGGCTCAGCCGGGCGAGCCGAATCTCGGCTTGCAGGAGCTACCCAATTTGGGTCAGCAGATTACGCCCCTGGCGCCTCCCGGTTCCCGGTTTTTGCCGATGAACCCCGGACTGGCGGATGATCCATCCTGGCTGGCCGGGCAGGCCGTTACCACGGTGGTGAGTCCCGATCGCATGACTTTGCTTGTCCTCACGAGTGGATACAACCGCGTCTACTTCGCCGACGGAGCAAACGCCGGCAAGATGAACTTGGCGGACTCCACCGAGTACGTATTTGTCTACGACATTTCGACGCACACGCCGATCAAGAAGCAGGTCGTGAAGATCGCCAATACCTACAACGGGATTGTCTTCGACCCGTCCGGTTCGGCGTTCTAAGTGGCCGGCGGCGCCAGTGACATCGTTCACATCTTTACCCGGGGCGCCTCCGGAGTGTGGGGGGAGCAGGCAGGAAGCGCTCTGCCCTTGGGCCACTCAGCGGGCCTCGGCCTTCAAGTGCCGCAGGACGCCGCACAAGTTCCCATAAACACGCAGGTTGCGGTCAAACCATGCGCCGCCGGCCTGGATATATCGAGTGATGGCAAGACGCTGGTGGTGGCAAACTACTACAACGACTCGATCACTATCTTCAGGGGAGGCTTAGGCAATTGGTCAGCAGGAACCCATTTCGACCTCCGCCCCGGCCAGAGCGATGCCTCGATGAAGGGAGTACCGGGCGGCGCGTATCCATTTTGGGTGGCGATCAGGGGAAAGGGACTGACCGCAACGGCGCATGTAACGAGCATTCGTGAACGCGAGATCGTTGCGGGGACATTGAACACCGCGCCCTTCGTCCGGACCCGCATCCAAGTGAAGGACAAGCCGGGCAAGATGACGCTGAATCGGGCCCAAACACC
>CAYTJV010000993.1:0-1541 GCA_964438165.1 uncultured Planctomycetaceae bacterium
CACGCAGCAGTTGGCGATTCCCGAGGCAGGAGGTCGGCTGCGGGTGCAGTTCTCCCACTCGGTCAAAGAATCGGGCCGCTTCAAATACACCGTCAAAGTTGAGACCGTCGAAAACGAACTGGATGAAGCGGATAACGAAACTCCCGCCGCCGAGGCCAAAGTCCTCAGCCGCGAACGGGTCCGGGTGCTGCTCGTGGCCGGTGCGCCGACCTGGGAATTCCGGCTGGTGCAAAAGCTGCTGGCCCGCGACAAGACCATGACCGTTTCCTGCTGGCTGCAGACGCTCGACGAGGAGCGGGCCCAGGAAGGGACGCGGCAAATCACCCGGCTGCCGATTACCAAGGAAGAGCTGTTCTACTACGACGTGGTGATGCTCTTCGATCCGAATCCCCAGGAATTTGATGCCCCCTGGGTGGAACTGCTCAAGAGCTTCGTCGGTGAGCATTCCGGCGGGCTGCTCTTCATGGCCGGCCCGAAGCACTCAGGCCGCATGCTGACGAGTCCCCGCACCAGCGAAATGCAGAAGCTGATGCCGGTGAGCTTTGGCGACGTCGGCGCATTGGAAATCGCGGGGCTCCTCTCGTCGAACCAACGGGCCTGGCCGCTGAAAGTTGTCGCCGCCAATGCCGATCATCCGGTGATGCGGTTCTATCCAGATCGAGCGGAGACTTTGCAGCGGTGGGAAACGCTCCCCGGCATTTTCTGGAGCTTTCCCTCGCAGGAACCTAAGCCGACCGCCACCGTTTTGCTCGAACACAGCGATCCCACTCTTCGGAAGACCGAAGGTTCTCGCCCCCTCCTCGTCGCCGGACGCTACGGCAGTGGGCACACGCTTTACCTTGGCTTCAACGGCACCTGGCGTTGGCGCAAGGCCGGGCGGCAGGCGGAGTTCTTTGACAAGTTTTGGATTCAATCTGTCCGTTACCTCGTGGAAGGCCGCTCGCTGGAAGGCCGCCGACGCGGCTACGTGCAGGCGGACCGCGACCGTTACGAAGTGGGCGAACGGATCACGGTCACTTCTCGTTTGCAGGATGCCGCCTACAATCCGCTCGTCGCCCCCAAGGCGGAAGCAACCTTGCAGGTCGGTTCCGAGAATCCGGAAACCGTCGTCTTGATGCCGGTTTCTAACCAACCCGGCACCTTTGAAGCGACTCTCACCGCCAAAAAGACCGGCCGCCACAGCCTTCGCGTCCGCACCGCGGCAGCCGAGGCGGAAGGGTCGACGATTGAAACCTCGTTCGACGTCGTTCTCCCCAGCGTGGAAACCAACCAGGTCTGGCTCGACAAACCCCTCCTCAAGGAGGCCAGTTTTGCCGTACGCCGCGGCACGAAACTAACGCTCATGGGGCAGAACGGCGCCGGAAAGAGCACGCTCTTCGGCCTCATCGCCAAAACGCAGGAGCCGGAAGACGGCATTATCCATCGGGCGCACGGCCTCACGGTTGCCTTCAGTCGTCAGGTCATCCCACGCGAGGATCTCGGTCTCACCGTGCGGGAATTTTTCTAGAACGTATTTCCGAAGAAGGTCTACGAGATCGACC
>CAYTJV010000994.1:0-1538 GCA_964438165.1 uncultured Planctomycetaceae bacterium
ACTCGGCGACCAGGTCGATCCAGTGGGCGGCCGCGGCGGCCAGGGCCTCGCGGTGGCCCTCCCGGCATCGCGCCCCCGCCCATTTGTAAAGCGTCTCGCCTTGGACCCAATCCATCAGGATCAGCGGAAACCAACCCGTGTGCCCGGCCGCGCGCACGCTCTCGTCGCGGTACTCGAAATCGACCAGGCACTTGACGCGCCGCGCGCGGAGGTACTCGCTGATGGCGTCGTAACGTTCGTGCCGTTCGGGCGAGGCGCTGGTGAACACGCGCACTGCCATCGGCGGCCCGCCGTGGGGCGGGATGCCCTTGTAGACCACGGCGAACGCCCCCGTCCACGGCCGCGGCTGGCCAAAGCGGTCCCGCTCGATGTGGTAGCGCTTCAGCGCCGGGTCGCGAAACGCCAGCTCCGCTCGCTGCAACATCGCGCTGAATTGGGACGCCAAAGGCCAGTGCATCGGACGGTTCGCTTCGTACTACGAATAGACTGCAAATGGCACATTTCGAATTAGTGTAGTATGACAAAAAGATGGGTGACAGAAAGATGAGAGGGCAGGGCGCTATCTTGCGGCCCCTCTCCCATCTTTCTGTCATCTATTTTTTTGTCATTGTTCTTGTCTCAGCGAATGGCCACTAGTAGTGTTATTTGAAAATCTCCTATTCAAGGACGGGATACCCATTCATGTGCAACAGCCACGCCAGCGGCTCCAGCAGCCCGAAGGGAGCGATGGTCCGCAGGTTCAGGTCGCTCTCGCCGCGTCCGTCGAGGCCCACCGGCGTCATCGGAAAGAACAGCGACCGCCCCCGGAACAGGTCTTCCACCGTTCGCTGGATTTGCCAGCCCGGCCAGATCGTGTCGCGAAGCCGGGCCGTCAGTTGCGAGCGGGCCTCGATCACGTCGAGGGTCATGGCCTCGCCCGTGGGGTCGATTCGGGCCAACTCCTCGTAGAACCGGGCCACGGCATCGCCGCCGTCGGGAAGCGCGTACGATTGCTTCGCCAACAAGTCGATCTTCGACACGCACAGCGCCAGCGGCAAACCAAGCCCACGGCTGCCGGACACCCCTTTGACCAGGCGCAAGTCCTCGCGGAACTCGGCCAGGGCCTTGGCCTGGGGCTCGGCCGGCAGCGTCGGATCGAGGAAGAAGAAGTACCCGTCGGCCTCCATCGCCCGGCGGCGGCGATAATCGTCCACGCCCAGCGCCGCCGTCACCTCGCCGGAATAATCGAAAATATTGACCAAGAGGCTCGACGGCCCCCAGTGGTCGCGGTCGGAGAAGTTGAACACCAGCGGGTGCGGGATCCTCGCCCCTTGGGTGCCGGTCGTCCCCAGGCGGCTGATCAGGATCTGCTCCACGATCCGATCGAAATCCTCGCCGCTGGCTGTTTCCACGGGCCGGACTCGCTCAAACCGCACGGACTGGGGATAGTTCCCGCGATTGAGCTGCCAGTACACCATGGCCAGCCAATGGGTCTTGCCCGCCCGGGGCACGCCCAAGGTGGGAAAACACAGTTTCGGCATAGGGCGGTAGGCGTCGCG
>CAYTJV010000995.1:0-1538 GCA_964438165.1 uncultured Planctomycetaceae bacterium
GAGCCGGAGCGGAACATCGCCTGGTAGCGGGTGCGCGGGTTCTTGGCCAGCCCGTCCTCGCGAGTGGCCGTCCCCTCCTGGGAGCCGGGGGTCGCGCCGTACATGTTGAACCACATCCGCGTAACGCCGCGGGGCGTGCCGGGATAGTATCGCGCCCGGCACAGCAGCCGCGCAAAGGCATAGTCTTTGGCGTTCTCTTGCCAGCCGCGGAAGGGACGGTCCTCGGGGTCGGGATCGATCCAGACGTAGTCGCCGTCCTCGACGCCCAACTCCTTGGCGTCCAGCGGATTGATGTCCACGTAGCCCTCGGCCACGAACGGCGACCGCTTGTCTTGCCGGTAGATGTCGCCGAACGGCCCGAAGAGCATGGCCACCATGTCGGTGTCGATCGGCGTGGTGTGCGCGCCGTGCCGGTATTTGGGCGTGTGGAAGACGAAGCGGAAGCCGTCCTTGACCAGCGGGTGCGGCGAGTTCTTCGTGGCCTCCCAGGTCTTGACCACGTTGCGGCCGCAGCGGACGTCGCACGACAGGTCTTCCCGCTTCACTCCGTAATCCTCCGGTCCGGCCGGGCGAATCGCCTCGTGTTTGGGCGCCACGATGACGTTCGGCTCGTAGAACGTCGAATCGACGGGCTCGCGGTGGACGGGCAGGTTCTCGCCGGCCTCGATGAACTCGTCCTCCTCGCGGTAGAACTCCAGCCGCCCGCTCTTGGTGTACCACGGCCGCGAGTCGATGACTTGCTCGTACCCGACCGCCTTCGGCGTGGTGCGGCTGTTCATGAGCGCCGGCACGCCTTCGCGGGCCTTGGCCTCCAGATCCAGGAAATCGTAGCCCTTGGTGTTCGTGGAATGAGTGAGGATCCGCTGCAAGTAGACGTCGGTCCGCCCCTCGCGCACGAATTTCCAGCAATCGTTGAAGCGCTGGTCGCCGGTCAAATCGGCCATCTTCGACGCCACCAGGGCGAGCACTTCGATGTCGCCGATCGTGTGGAAGATCCGCTTCAGCGGCGTGCGGGGAAAGACCTGGAGGAAGGGGTTGGTGACCGAGGCGGTCATGTCGGCGTGCTTCAGCTCCGCCCAGCAATCGACGCCGAAGACCACGTCGGCCCATTCGCAGGACCCGGACCACCACCATTCGTTCACGCAGATCATCTCGATCCGCGGCAGCACGTTGACCACCGTGTTGTAGTGCCACTTCACGTTGCCGAGGATCGAGTTGGCGTTGGAGAACCACATTGCCTTGGTCGGCGCGGGCATGTGCGTCGAGCCGGTCAGCAGCCTGTTGCCGACGCGCAAGGGGTGGTCCTCGTGGTTGTAGTAGTGCGCCGACTCCGCCTTCCAATACTGCCGCGGCCGCGCCGGCTTGGCGGGATCGAGCTCGAGATCGAAAGGGTTCTCGTTGATGTACTGCGGGCAGCCGTTGAACAGGGCCGTGCGGTAGTTGCCCGCGTAGGAGCCGACGTTGCCGCCGATCTTGCCCACGTTCGCGGTCAGGGCCGCCAGCAGGAAGATGTCGCGGTCCTTATTGTCGTTGTTGAA
>CAYTJV010000996.1:0-1538 GCA_964438165.1 uncultured Planctomycetaceae bacterium
CGGCCTCGGTGGGAATCCGGTATGTCTTTCCCTCCTTCCGACTCAGCCATTGGCAAAAGGCTGCGGCATCGTCTTCGCTTATGTTGACCACGGGAGAGTCGTCTGCCTGCTCCCAGCCCACATTGTTCCTGTTGAAGTTCGTGCTGGCCTCGATCCAATGCTTTTCCGGCACGTATCCGAATCCTCGGCCGCCTTTGAGGTCGTACTCGCACTGGTACCCGGTCGTCTCCACGAATTGTCGGAACTGGCCCACGGTGACTTCATGCATCCCCAGGCGGAAAGGCCGAGTCAGCGTCACGCGATGCGGAGGAGCTTCGGTCCACACACTGGCGCAACGCCACTGAAACCTGACCTTCTCCCTCTCCATTTGCGATTGGGTCACGTCAATGTCTGCAAGGGACGCCCCCATGTCGAATTCGCCCGGAGGGATGAGGACCGTCTTCATGCCGATGGAGTTGGTTGCTTCCACGGACATGCCCAGGTACTTGGCCCAAGCGTCTTGGTGCTGACGGGCTTGCGCGGCGTTGAACGGGGCCACGGCGCGCGGAGGTGCGTTCGGATCGAGCCGAGGCACGCCCTTTTCGACCAAGTCGTCCGATGCGGCCGCCTGCGAAGTGGTCACGGAGTCGCCCTGACCTTGTGCCCACAGGGCGATCTGCTGGGCCTGGGCCGCAAGCTGGCGCAGTTCTTTTGCCTCTCGCCTCAGACTCTCGGCTTGCTGTTCGAGCGAATCGGCCCGTTGGTTGGCGGCACGCGTAAGTTCCTTCTCGGCGGCCGCCCTCGCCAGCGCTGCGGTCAACTCGGCACGGGCACTCTCGAGTTGGCTCGTAATCTCCTGCGTCTGTTCCTTCTTGGCCTTCAGCTCCGCCTCCAACTGGCTAATCCGGAGCTTGACCTGGTCAGTCGTCTTCTCCGCCTCCCGAGCACGCTGGGCCGATTGGGTCGCTTCCCTCCGAGCTCGATCGGCTTCCTCCGCAAGACGATCGGCCTCCTTTTCCTTGTCCTCTGCCTGCGCGAGGGCCTCCTCCGCCTGCTCGCAGCACTCCGCAGCCAACTCCTCCGCGGCCGCGGTTCTGGCCCGTTCTTTGGCAACCATCACCGTCCCGACCCAGGAGCCAAGGATCATACACAACAGCACGGCAAGCCCCACGGCAACCAGCGTCTTGTGCCGCCGGGCCCAGCGGAGCCCCCGCGCCAAAAGCGGTTCGGGGTAGGCCGCCACCGGCTCGTCGTCGAGCCAGTTCTGCACGTCTTCGGCCAGTGAGAATGCCTTGGGATAACGCTCCTCGGGCCGCCGGGCCATCGCCTTCAGGCAAATCGCCTCCAGCGGACGAGGCACTCCGGGGAGCACGCTCGACGGTCTTGCGGGCGGGGTTGTCCTGACCTTTTCGATTACCTCTGCCGAAGACCCGCCGCTGTATGCCGGCTTGCCCGTGAGCAAGTGGTAAAGAACCGCGCCCAGGCTATAGATGTCGGCGGCGGTGGTTAGCTCAGCGCTCTGGCCCACCGCCTGCTCGGGCGACATGTACGCCGGCGTT
>CAYTJV010000997.1:0-1523 GCA_964438165.1 uncultured Planctomycetaceae bacterium
CGGCCGACGCGGATCGAATCCGACGGCGTGGCCCAGTGCCATGCCGTGGACGCTTTTCGGCGGATCGCGGCGCTCAACCGGGTGCTGGCCGACGAAGCCGCGGCCCGCCGGTACGACGAGTTGGCCGAGCGGATTCAGAAGAACTTTGTGACCAAGTTCTGGGTCAAGGACCTTTTTGCCGAGTATCTGCACCCCCAGCGCGGACTGATCGCCAACCACGGCCTGACCGACGTGGACTGGGCCGCCCTGGCAACCGGGATCGCCACGCCCGAGCAGCGAGCAATCCTCTGGCCGCAGTTGAAGAGCGAGGGCCGCTTCCATTACGGCGGGATGCCGACCGGCATCGCCACGCGGCCGGAGACCTACGAGCCCTGGGAGTTCAGCCACCCGGACCGCCACGACCTGGCGGCGATGGGCCGCGTCTGGTACGTGGAGGCATGGGCGAGGACGCAAATGGGCGATGCCCAAGGGCTACTCGATGGACTTCGCAAAGTCAGCCAGGCGGGCCGGGCCAGCGGTTACTCTTGGCGGGAGCGTTACCATCCCGACGGCAAGGGCGGCGCCACGCCCGCCGGAGTAGATAAATACTGCGAATATCCCGCCAACCTGATCCGCATCGTCGAGCGATTCCTCTTTGGGGTCGATTTGCGCCTGGACGGCTCTCTTGTCCTGGCTCCCACGGCTACCGAGGAATTCTGGCAACGGGGGTTCGGGCAGACGCTGGTCTGGAGCAATCGGAAACTGACTTACCGAATGCAGCGCGACCGGGTCGTCGGGACGTATACAGGCAGCGCCCCTTTGCGGCTTGGGCTGCGATTTCCATCGGACGCGGCTTCCCATCCCCCGCGGGCCTCCATCGCCGGCCGATCCGCGGAGACTCTTCGACTCGACGACCTGCTGTTCGTGACCCTGCCTGCCACGAAAGACCGCGAGCCTTGCCCTTTCGAGATCAAGCCCTCGCAGCCCGGTCGGCTTACGGAAGCCGATGACGAGAGCCGGCCTGGCCGAAAGGCTCTGCCGATCCCCGACGACTTCCCGCGTTTTGCGGAAGCTCAACTTCCTTGCCCCCTGAAGCTGGGTTTGCCGCCGGCAGGGACTTCACCTCCTGCACGCGCCACCACGAAGTCGACCAGTTCCTGGCACTTGAAAAACTCGTCGCACACCTGGTGCCCCTTGCCCGGGACCACGATCAGCCGCACCGGGGCGCCGAGGGCGCGGTAACGGCGGGCCAATTCGCCGGAGTTCTTCTCCAGGGGGACCACCGCATCAGCATCTCCGTGGACGTGCAGGATCGGCACTCCCGCCTTGGCCAAGGGGGCAAGCCGGTCGATCGGATTGTGCTCGCCCAGGCGACGGGTCAGCTCGGCCGCGCTCAGGCCGTAGGCGCCGCAGGCCTTGTCCAGCCCGGGATAGCTCCGCAGGTCGCAGACGGTGTAGATGCCGGCGATGCAGGCGACCCGGGTCGGATTCTCCGCGGCCCAGTTGTAGAGCATCAGCCCGCCGCGGCTCTGCGGCAACAGGCA
>CAYTJV010000998.1:0-1516 GCA_964438165.1 uncultured Planctomycetaceae bacterium
AAGGACGCCGCCCTGGAGCGGCGCTTCCAGCCGGTCTACGTCGGCGAGCCCACGGTGGAAGACACGATCGCGATCCTCCGCGGACTGAAGCCCCGCTACGAGGCCCATCACAAAGGGGTGAAGATCAAGGATTCCGCGTTGGTCGCGGCGGCCGAGCTTTCGCATCGCTACATCGCCGACCGCTTCCTGCCCGACAAGGCCATCGACCTGATGGACGAGGCCACCAGCCGCCTGGCCATGGAGCTGGAGAGCGTGCCGGGCGAAATCGACGCCGTCCAGCGCCGGCTCGTGCAGCTCGAGCTGGCCCATCGGCAGCTTGCCGAGGAGACCGAAGAGCACGCCCAGAAACAGCGGACCGAAATCGGAGAGGAAATGGCCGAGCTCCGCGAGAGGCTCGCCAAGCTTCGCGAGCAGTGGGAAAAAGAAAAGAGCGGGCTGGGAAACATCCAGGATGTCCGCCGGCGGCTCAACGACGTGGAACTGGAGTTCAACCGCTTGAATGCGGCGATCAAGGAGAAGCAGTCCTCCGGCATTCCCGCCAGCGAAGCCGAGTTTCAAAAACTCTACGAGCTGCACCAAGAGAAGAGCCGGCTCGCCCAGCAAGTCGAGCAGGCCGAGGAACCCGAGTCGGGTGACGGCGCTCGTCGTCTGCTGCGCAAGGAAGTCGGGCCGGAGGAGATCGCCGAGGTCGTCAGCGCCTGGACCGGAATCCCGGTGGCGCGGATGATAGAAACCGAGCGGGCCAAGCTGCTGGTGCTCGAAGAGCGGATGCACCAGCGCCTGGTCAACCAAGATGAAGCGGTCGCCGCCGTGGCCGACGCCGTGCGCCGCAGCCGCTCGGGCCTCCAGGACCCGAACCGGCCGATCGGCTCGTTCATCTTCCTCGGGCCCACCGGCGTGGGCAAGACCGAGCTCTGCAAGGCCCTGGCCGAGGTGATGTTCGACGACGAGAATGCCATGGTACGGCTCGACATGAGCGAGTTCATGGAGCGACACACCGTGAGCCGGCTGATCGGTGCCCCGCCGGGCTACGTGGGCTACGAAGAAGGGGGCCGCCTGACCGAGGCCATCCGCCGGCGGCCCTATGCGGTGATCCTGTTGGACGAAATCGAGAAGGCCCACCGCGACGTGTTCAACGTTCTTCTGCAGGTGCTCGACGACGGCCGCTTGAGCGACAACCAGGGCCACACGGTGGACTTCACCAACACGATCATCGTGATGACCTCCAACATCGGCAGCCAGTTCCTCCAGGGCATCGCCCGGGAAGGCGGCAGCGAGGAGGAGCTTCGCGAGGGCGTGATGGGCGCGCTGAGCGCTCACTTTCTGCCGGAGTTCCTCAACCGGATCGACGAGACGATCATCTTCCATCCGCTCAAGCCGGACCAGATCCGCAAGATCGTGGTCCTTCAGGCGGACCGGCTCAAGAAGCAGCTTGCGCAGAAGAACATCGAGCTGGAGGTGACCGATGCGGCCGTCGACGCGATTGCCCAGCAGGGCTACGATCCCACGTTCGGCG